>NZ_CP009755.1:1565363-1878436 GCF_000772085.1 Curtobacterium sp. MR_MD2014
GGTCGCGCCCGGTCCGGTCATCGAGCGCTTCCGGTACGAGGGCGGCATCAGCGAGTTCGTCGAGCACCTGGCGGTCGACTCCGCGGTCACCGACGTCTGGCGCATCCAGGGCACCGGGACCTTCACGGAGACCGTTCCGATGCTCGACGACAAGGGCCACATGGTGTCCACCTCGGTCGAGCGGACCTGCGAGGTCGACATCGCGATGCGGTGGGGCAGCGGGTACGAGACCGTCGAGCGGAGCTTCGTCAACATCATCGCGACGCCGAAGGGCGGCACGCACCTGACCGGCTTCGAGTCGGGCGTCGTCAAGGCCGTGCGCACGCAGGTCGAGGCGAACGCCCGCAAGCTCAAGGTCGGGCAGGACAAGCTCGAGAAGGACGACGTGCTCGCAGGCCTCACCGCCGTGCTGACCGTCCGCCTGCCCGAGCCGCAGTTCGAGGGGCAGACGAAGGAGGTCCTCGGCACCCCCGCGGTCCGGAAGATCGTCGACCAGGTCGTGGCGAAGCAGCTCACCGACGTCCTCACCTCGACACAGCGCACCGAGAAGGCGCAGGCCGCGACCCTGCTCGAGAAGGTCGTCGCCGAGATGAAGACCCGCATCTCGGCGCGGGCGCACAAGGAGACGCAGCGGCGCAAGAACGCGCTGGAGAACTCCTCGTTGCCGACCAAGCTCGCCGACTGCCGCAAGCAGGACGCCGAGGGTACGGAGCTCTTCATCGTCGAGGGCGACTCCGCGCTCGGCACCGCCAAGCTCGCCCGCAACAGCGAGTACCAGGCGCTGCTGCCCATCCGCGGCAAGATCCTCAACGTGCAGAAGGCCTCGGTGTCGGACATGCTGTCCAACACCGAGTGCGCCTCGATCATCCAGGTCATCGGCGCCGGCTCCGGCCGCTCGTTCGAGATCGACCAGGCCCGCTACGGCAAGATCATCATCATGTCGGACGCCGACGTCGACGGTGCCCACATCCGCACGCTCCTGCTGACGCTGTTCTTCCGGTACATGCGGCCGATGATCGAGCAGGGCCGGGTGTTCGCCGCCGTGCCGCCGCTGCACCGGGTCGTCGTGGTGAACCGCGGCAAGCCGAACGACACGCTCTACACCTACTCCGAGGCCGAGCTGCAGGCGGTGCTGAAGAAGCTCGCGAAGCAGGGCAAGAAGTACCAGGAGCCGATCCAGCGGTACAAGGGCCTGGGGGAGATGGACGCCGACCAGCTCGCCGAGACGACGATGGACCGGGCGCACCGCACGCTCCGTCGGGTGAACGTGACCGATGCCGAGAGCGCCGCGAAGGTGTTCGAGCTGCTGATGGGCAACGACGTCGCGCCGCGCAAGGAGTTCATCCTGGCCGGCGAGGGCCTCGACCGCGACCGCATCGACGCGTAGGGGCGGCGGCCCGGCGGCGACGCGGAGCGCGGCGCCCAGCGGCAGCGCGAAGCGGCGCTCAGCGGCGGCGCACCGCCGCAGCGCGAAGTGGCGCTCAGCGGCGGCGCACGGCCGCAGCGCGAAGCGGCGCCTGGCGGCGGCGCACGGCCCGAGACTCGCGCTGGCCGACGGTTCTCGCCCTCTGCTGTCTGGCCGAGACACCGCCGGCCGGACGAGACGCCGTCGTCGTGCCGAGACGCCGCCGGATCCGGCGGCGTCTCGCGAACTCGGCCCCGTCTCGTGGATCCCACGGCGTCTCGCGGCATCCCGGGCGTCTCGAGGGACCAGCTGGCGGGCGGGAGGCGACGCGCTGACTGCCACCGCGCCTCCCGGCCGACGGGTCGACCCTGCGGGCGCGTGACACGCCGCGTGCTGACGTTCCGGTCGCACGACACGTCGGCACCAGCGGCACGGGACGGCAAGTCGTGCGACCAGGGCGGGAACACGGCGGCCGCACACTCGCGCGCAGCGGCGGGCGGGACCCCGCCTACGCCTCGCCCGCGGTACCGTCCAGGGCTGCTGCGCTGCCGCCGATCGAGCCGATCACGGCCTCGAGCGGCGCTCCCGACCCGTCGCGCTTCGACAGCCAGTCGGGCAGGGTCCGCGCGGCTCCGTCCGACCCCACGGCGTGCGGCGGCGCGATGCCGGCCCACGCCACGGTCAGCCCGTCCTCGCCCTTGAGGAACGCGTGCGCCCGCACACCCTGCGTCGCACGGCCCTTCGCGGGGAACTCCGAGAACGCCGAGACCTTCGCCCGTCCGGGGTCCGTTCCGGGCAGCGCCCCCGACGCCGTCGATACGGTGGCGACCACTGCGTCCTCGGACAGCGCGACGGACCCGAACCAGATCACCGACGCACCGGAAGCCAGGGAGACCCCGGCGACGCCGCCCGCGGGCAGCCCCTGTGGTCGGACGCCCGAGGCCGGGAACCGCAGCAGCTGCGCGTTCGACGTGATGAACACGAGGTCGTCCGACTCCGGCGCCTGCGCGGCCCCGACGACGGTGTCCTTCGGCTTCAGCCCGATGGCGACGAACTCGTCCTTGTCCGGCCAGGCGCCGGTCGCGACGCGTTTCACGACGCCCTGCGCGGTGCCGATGGCGAGCGAGTCGCCCGCCTCTGCGGACAGGTCGACGAGTGCGACGACGGACTCGGTGCGAGCGATCCCGAGGTAGTCGGACACCCGCACGCCGGCGTCGAGCCGGACGGACGCCGGCGGCACCGCGGGGACGTCGACGGGGGAGAACCGCAGCACGCGGCCGGTCGAGGTCAGCGCACCGACCTGCCCACGGACGGTGGAGACGACGGTCGAGCGGACCGCGTCGTGCTTCGACCGCTTCGGCACCCGCACGATCCCGAGGTCCGAGGAGGGGATGTCCACCCGCACGAGTCGACCGGTGGTCGAGAGCAGCACACGGCACGGAGCGTCGGCGATCTGCAGCGACTCGGGGTCGACCGCGGCCTTGCGGCCACCGCGCACCGGGGCATCGGCCTCGGTGAGCAGGGTGCGGCGCGGCGTGGCGAACCGGTCGGAGACCTCGGTCAGCTCGACCGCCACCTGGGCACGGAGCCGGGCGTCGGACGCCAGCAGTTCCTCGAGCGCGGCGATGTCGGCGAGGAGCTGGTCGCGCTCGCCCTCGAGCTCGAGGCGCGAGAACTTCGTCAGGCGCCGCAGACGCAGCTCGAGGATGTACTCGGCCTGCACCTCGGACAGGTCGAAGACGTCCTGCAGCTTCGTCCGTGCGGCCTCGGAGTCGTCGGACGAGCGGATGACCTCGATGACCTCGTCGATGTCGAGGATCGCGATGAGCAGACCCTCGACGAGGTGCAGCCGTTCCTTCCGACGGGCGAGCCGGTACCGGGAGCGCCGGGTGACCACGTCGAGCCGGTGCTGCACGTAGACGTCGAGCAGTTCGCGCAGGCCGAGCGTGCGCGGTGACCCCTGCACGAGCGCGACGTTGTTGATGCCGAAGCCGTCCTCGAGCGGGGTGTGCTTGTAGAGCTGCTCGAGCACGGCCGTCGGGTTGAAGCCGGACTTGATGCCGATGACCAGCCGCAGCCCGTGGTTCCGGTCCGTCAGGTCGTTGACGTCGGAGATGCCGACGAGCTTCTTCGCCTGGACGCCGTCCTTGATCTTCTCGATCACGCGTTCGGGGCCGACCAGGTACGGCAGCTCCGTGACGACGAGGCCGACCTTGCGCGGCGTGAGGTTCTCGACGGACACCTTCGCCCGGGTGCGGAACGAGCCGCGGCCCGTCGCGTAGGCGTCGCGCACCCCGGAGAGCCCGACGATCGTGCCACCGGACGGCAGGTCCGGGCCCGGCACGAACTCCATCAGTTCCTCGAGGGTCGCCGTCGGGTTCAGGAGCAGGTGCTTCGCGGCCTCGACCACCTCGCCCAGGTTGTGCGGCGCCATGTTCGTCGCCATGCCGACCGCGATGCCCGAGGCGCCGTTGACGAGCAGGTTCGGGAACGCCGCCGGCAGCACGCCCGGCTGCATGATCTGGTTGTCGTAGTTCGGGACGAAGTCGACGACGTCCTCGCCCAGGCCCTCGGTCATCGCCATCGACGGCTCGGCCAGACGGGCTTCGGTGTACCGGGCGGCCGCGGGGCCGTCGTCGAGCGACCCGAAGTTGCCGTGCCCGTCGACCAGCGGCACACGCATCGTGAACGGCTGCGCCAGGCGCACGAGGGCGTCGTAGATCGCGCCGTCGCCGTGCGGGTGCAGCTTGCCCATCACCTCGCCGGTGACGCGGGCGCTCTTCACGTGCCCACGGTCCGGTCGGAGCCCCATCTCCGCCATCTGGTAGAGGATGCGTCGCTGCACCGGCTTGAGGCCGTCGCGCGCGTCCGGCAGGGCTCGCGAGTAGATGACGGAGTACGCGTACTCGAGGAACGAACCCTGCATCTCCTCGGAGACGTCGACGTCCTCGATGCGCTCACCGTCGGGCAGACCGACTGCTTCCGTGCGTGCCATGGGACCTTTCTGGGAGGATCGTGGGGTGCCCCCCAGCGTACCGAGCGCCCCAGACACCACCGCGAACCTCGCCGACGTGCTGCCGAGTTGCCTCGTCGCGCTCGGCGCCGCCGACAACACGTGGTTGCGCACCACCGGCCGGGAGGCACGGATCACCCTCCGTCCTGCCCGCTCGGTCGTCGTCGTGCTGGTCGACGGCCTCGGGTCGTCCGCCCTGTCGGCCCGCGCCGGGCACGCCCGCTGGCTCACCGCCGCCACCGGCGGCGGCACCCTCAAGCGCCTGCGCAGCGGGTTCCCGACGACGACCGCCGCGGCGCTCAGCACCCTGACGACCGGCCGCTCGCCCGGCACGCACGGCGTGGTCGGCTACAGCGGGTGGGAGCCCGAGGGCGAGCGGGTGGTCAACCTGCTGTCCGGCTGGGACTCCGAGGTGCCGACGGGCTGGCTGCTCGCCGACACCGTCTTCACCGAGGCCAGCGCGCTCGGCATCGAGCCCGTGGTGGTCGGTCCGGCCCGCTACGAGTCCTCGGGGATGACCGCGAACGTGCTCGGCGGTGCCCGGTACACCGCAGCCGACAGCATCGCGCAGCGGGTCGACGCCGCACTGGCGGCGACGGCGTCCGGCCGATCGCTCGTCTACCTCTACGTGCCGGAGCTCGACTCGATCGGGCACAAGCACGGGTGGGAGTCCGACCGCTGGACCGCGGCGCTCGAGTCACTCGACGGCGAGCTCGCCCGGCTCGCGACCCGCGGCGCCGCCGACGTGGGCATCCTCGTGACGGCCGACCACGGCGTGCTCGACGTGCCGGCCGAGGCGAACATCGCGATGGACCCCGCGCTCCTCGTGGACGTCGTGGGGATCGCCGGGGACCCCCGCTGCCGACAGCTGGCCGTGCGCCCCGGTACCGACGTCCCGGCGCTGGTCGAGGCCTGGCGCACCCGCTACGGCAAGAAGGCGTACGTCGCCAGCCGCGACGAGGCCGTGGCCGCCGGGTGGTTCGGTGCCGTGGACGACCGCGTGCTCCCGCGCATCGGGGACGTCGTCGTGGTCGCGAGGGGGTCGTGGGCCTTCAACGACGACCGCGACCTCGACCCGCGCAAGGAGCCGAAGCGGATGATCGGGCAGCACGGTGCCATGACGGACGACGAGGTCTTCGTGCCCCTGCGGCTGGCGGGCGCCTTCGCGGGCTGACCCGGGCGGGAACGCGAGCAGCCCCGCGACGCGACGAGCGTGGCGGGGCTGCACCGGGCCTCCAGGCCGGACGGACCGGACCGAGGAGGCTGGATCAGGCGGGGTCCTCCGGGCGGGTGCCGAAGACGATCTCGTCCCAGCTCGGCATCGACCGGCGGTTGCGCTTCTTGCGCTCGGAGCGGCCGTCGGTCTCGGGAGCCGATGCCGGACGGTCGTCACGCTCGGGGGCGGAGGCCGGCGAGTCCCAGCCCTGGAGGGGGACGTCCACGACGCTGATGGAGGTCCCGCGGGGCTCGTCCTGCTGTTCGGTGAAGGATGCCGCCTCGCGCTCACCGCGCCGACGGCGGAGTGCCTCGAGCAGGTCGGCGGTCTCGTTGCCGGGCGAGCGTTCCTCGACGGGCGCGGCCCCGATGCGGGGGAGCGGCGCACGGAGCGGACGCTCCTGGGCCTCGGGGGCCGGCGCGTCCTCGGCCTGCTCGACGCGGAAGGCACCGGAGTCGAAGCGCGTGCCGTCGGCGTCGTGGTGGTCGTTCTCCACCGCACGCAGGCGCGGAGCGATGCCCTCGTCGTCGGTGTCGGAGAGACGGTGGGCGTCGCCGTTGTCGGGCGTGAGCGTCGACGTCTTGGGGTCGAAGGACCACTGCGCGTCGTGCTCGACCTCGGACGCGGTGTAGCGGACCCGGACCTGCCACCCCTGCTCGGCGTTCTTCCACGACGCCCACGCGACGCCGGTCGCGTCGCCGGCCTCGAGCTTGGCCTCGATGGCCTCGCCGAAGGTGTCGGGCGCCTCGGCGTCGGTCGGGGTGACCGGGACACGTCGTGCGGCGTCGAGGACGAAGGAGCGCTCGGCGAGCACCGGACCCTCGAACCGCCGGACGTACTCGACGTCGACGTCGAGCGCCGCTGCGACGTCGGCCGCGTCGGCGCCACCACGGATGCGGGCCTGCACGTCCTTCGGCGACACGCGCTTCTGGGGGCCGGCGTCGGGGTTGGCCTGGCGGACCTGGCTCGTCAGCGACGCGGTGACCGGCAACCGGTACTCGGTGCCGCCGTCGGTCGCGAGCAGGAGTGCCCCGGACTCGACTCCGATGACTCTCACGTCTTGCATGGTTGCGCCTCCCGAGCGTTGCGTACGGTCGTGCTCGTACCCCAGGAGTATGCAGCGGTGCATCCCCGTTGCCGCGGAGGCGCACGGGCGTGCCGCGGACTCCCGCTCGCCCGCGGACGGTCCTCGTCCGCTGCCGGCCCCGCGCACCGTCCTCGTCCGCTCCCGGCCGCCGGGAATGTCCGACCACCACGGTGGGTTGCACGGCCTGACGATCCCGCACGGCGTTCGGTTTGCGCTCTCGCGGGTCGTGGTGCAAACTGTCGCCGCCGATCACCGGCGACGACCTCTCGACACGAGAAACGGATGGGCATGGCCACCGATTACGACGCCCCCAGGAAGACCGACGAATCCTCTGACTCGGAGTCGATCGAGGCCCTCAAGGAGCGCGTTCCCGACAAGATGTCGGGGGTCGTCGACGATGATTCGGACAACCCCGGCAGCTTCGAGCTCGCTGGACAGGACCTCAGCGACGTCGACCTCGACGTCGTCGTGCTGCCGCCGCAGGTGGACGAGTTCACCTGCGTCGAGTGCTTCCTCGTGAAGCACCGTTCGCAGCTCGACCACGAGTCGAAGCTCGGCCCCGTGTGCGCGGAGTGCGCGGCGCTCTGAGTCGCAGCTCCACCGGGACGGCCCGTCACCCTTCGTGGGTGGCGGGCCGTTCCGCGTTGCGGCGCGGGGCGGGAGCGGGCGTGCCCGGCGGGGGCGGGCGTGCCTGGCGGAAGCGGGCGTACCTGGGGGGATCGGGCGTACCTGGGGGGATCGGGCGTACCTGGTCTTCCGGAACGACCAGGTGTGCCCGGAGGCGCTTCCTCCTGCACCCGTTGTGGGAAGGAACGGGCGGGGCGGGGGCGGCGCGAGCCTCCCGGCCCGCGCGCCCGGAGCGTCAGGAGCGCAGGGCGTCGACCACGGCCTGCGGGTTGCGCGCGCTGACCAGCCAGTAGGGCGTCGGGTCCGCCGGGTCCGTCACCTCGACGCGCACGACCCCGCGCACGTACCCGCGGAAGAGCGTCCACGCGCGGGCGTCGAGCGCCGGACCGCGCTGGGTCGTGGCCTCGGCGCCGGTGTGTGCGGTGGCCTCGCCGACGAGCGTCCGCGGCAGGTGTGCACGGCCGGCGCGGAACTCGGTGTCGGTGACCTCGATCGTCGGGGCGAGCGCCCAGAGCAGCACGACCACGCCGAGGTACATGCCGATCGCCACGAGGACGCCGGCCAGGACGCTGATCGGCAGGAACACGAGCAGGCTCGCGGGGATGACGAGCGCCGTCGCCAGGTAGAGGGCGGGCGGGGCCCAGAGTCGTTCGCGGTACACGGTCACCCCTCCATCCCACCACGAGTCGGGGCAGGTCACGGAACGGTCACGGAACGACCACGCTCGTGCACTACCCTCGTCTCGTGACCGAACCAGTCGACGTGCTCTGGACCGGGGAGAACGCCCCCGTCCACGCCCACCCCGGTGATGCCGGAGCCGACCTCGTCTCGACCGAGGCCTTCGTGCTGCAGCCGGGGGAGCGCCGTCTCGTCGGCACCGGGCTCCGGATCGCACTGCCGGACGGCCACGTCGCCTTCGTGGTGCCCCGGAGCGGCCTCGCGGCGAAGCACGGCATCACGATCGTGAACGCCCCCGGCACCGTCGACTCCGGCTACCGGGGCGAGGTCAGGGTCGCCCTGCTCAACACCGATGCGTCCGAGCCGTACGAGGTGCACGTGGGGGACCGCATCGCGCAGGTGGTCGTCATGCCGGTGCCGCGGGTCACCTACACCCGCGTCGAGGAGCTGCCGGACAGTGTCCGCGGCGAGGGCGGCTTCGGCTCCTCGGGCTACGGTGACCACCGCAGCGGCGCACTGTACGGTGCCGCCGACGACTTCCAGGAAGGAACGGGCGCATGAAGTTCGGTCGACGCAAGCGTGACGAGGTCGAGGTGGCGGACGCCGTCGCCGACGACGCCGTGATCGCGGGGACGACGCCGGAGGTCGACATCGCGACCGATGCCGACGCCGACCTCGACGAGGTGGACGCGGTCGCACCGACCGACAAGTCGGCTCCGGCCGACCGTGCCGACAACGGCCCGCACGACGAGACCGAGGCGAACCTGGTCCGCCCGTACGTCGACCTGGGCGGCGTGAAGGTCCTCCCGCGTGAGGGCCTGCACCTGCGCCTCGAGGTCGAGGAGGGTTCGCAGCGCGTCGTCGCGGTCGGGCTCGACTACGACGAGTCCACGCTCCAGGTCCAGCCCTTCGCCGCGCCCCGGTCCACCGGGCTGTGGCACGAGATCCGCGCGCAGATCGCCGACCAGATCGAGCGGCAGGGCGGCCGCGTGGACGAGGTCGACGGCCCCTTCGGTCCCGAGCTCCGCGCCCTCGTGCCGGTCGTCGTCGACGGCTCCGGCGCGACCGACGGTGCACGCGCCGCACGCTTCGTCGGTGTCGACGGCCCCCGCTGGTTCCTGCGCGGCGTGATCGCCGGCAAGGCCGCGGAACAGCCGGACGACGCCGCGGAGATCGAGGAGCTCTTCCGCAGCGTGGTCGTCGTGCGTGGCACGACGCCGATGCCGCCGCGCGACCTCATCCCGCTGCACATGCCCAAGTCGACGCAGACCGCCGTCTGACGACCGTCCGCGACGAACGACCCACGACACGGCCTGGAGGCACGGTGCCGGACCACGACGAGACCCCCCGTCCCGCGGACGCGAGCGACCAGGGCGCGGCTCCGGTCGACGGGACGGCCGCGGGTGCGGTGCCGGCCGGCCCGGTCGCGGGCCCGCCGACGCCCGGTGCGGGCGCGGGTCCGACCGCGTCCGGACCGGCTGGACGGACGGCCCCGGCCCGGACGGCTGGTGACGACTCCGTGGACGAGGACGCCGTGCCGTCGTTCTCAGCGCAGTTCCGCGCGGCGGTGCAGAACGCCGGCATCGCCCGGGTCGCGCCGGGCGAGGCGCCCTCCGGCCGTGCGCTGCTCGGTGCGGTCGGCGGCGTGCGCGGGCTCGCCGAGTCGGTGCTGCCCGGTTTCGCGTTCCTCGTCGTCTACGCGATCACGAAGGAGCTCGTGCCGAGCGTCGTGATCCCGGTGCTCGTCGGGCTCGTGTTCGTGGTGGTCCGTCTGGCGCAGCGGCAGTCGCTCGTGATGTCCTTCGCGGGCATCGCCGGCGTGGTCGTCTCGGCGGTCCTGGCGCTGGTCACCGGCCGGGCCGAGACGAACTTCATCCCCGGCATCGTCATCAACTCGGTGTGGCTCGTCGGGCTGCTCGTCACCCTGGCGATCCGGTGGCCGCTGATCGGCGTCGTGGTCGGCTTCCTGCTCCCGCCGGACGAGGACGGCTCCCACGTCGACTGGCGTGCCGACCCCACCAAGCGCCGGGTGCTCACGGTGGCGACGTGGATCTGGGTCGGGCTCTTCGCGCTCCGGCTGGCCGTCGAGGTACCGCTGTACCTGACCGCGCAGGTCGAGCTCCTCGCCGCGGTGAAGCTCGTGCTCGGCGTCCCGCTCTACGCGGCCGTGCTGTGGGTCACGTGGTTGCTCGTCCGCACGGTGTTCGTGCGTCGGGAGGACACCGCCGCGGTGTAGAGTTGTCTCGACATCGAGACAGTTTCCCGGGGGCGCGCCAGCACCGTCGGGATTAGGTTTGCCTTGCTGGTGGGACGTTCCGACGCCCGCGATGATGAGGGCACACCGATCAGTAGGGAGGCGGCACAGTGGCTGCAGTCAACAGCTTCGGCTCGAAGGACACGCTCTCGGTTGGGGGTGTCGACTACGCGTTCCACCGGATCGACACGGTGCCGGGGCACGAGAAGCTCCCGTACAGCCTGAAGGTGCTGCTCGAGAACCTGCTCCGCACCGAGGACGGCGCGAACGTCACCGAGGAGCAGATCCGCGCGCTCGGCTCCTGGAAGCCCGAGGCCGAGCCGGACACCGAGATCCAGTTCTCGCCGGCCCGCGTGGTCATGCAGGACTTCACGGGCGTCCCGTGCATCGTCGACCTCGCCACCATGCGCGAGGCGATGGCGCAGATCGGCGGCGACCCGAACAAGATCAACCCGCTCTCGCCGGCCGAGATGGTCATCGACCACTCCGTCGTCGCCGACCTGTTCGGCCGCGAGGACGCCCTCCAGCGCAACACCGACCTCGAGTACGAGCGCAACGGGGAGCGCTACCAGTTCCTCCGCTGGGGCCAGACCGCGTTCGAGGACTTCAAGGTCGTCCCGCCGGGCACCGGCATCGTGCACCAGGTCAACATCGAGTACCTGGCGAAGGTCACGTACACCCGCGAGTTCGACGGCGAGCTCTACGCGTACCCGGACACCCTCGTCGGCACCGACTCGCACACCACCATGGTGAACGGCCTCGGCGTGCTCGGCTGGGGCGTCGGCGGCATCGAGGCCGAGGCCGCGATGCTCGGCCAGCCCGTGTCGATGCTCATCCCGAAGGTCGTCGGCTTCAAGCTGTCCGGTTCGATCCCCGCCGGCGTCACCGCGACGGACGTGGTGCTGACCATCACCCAGGAGCTCCGCAAGCACGGCGTCGTGGGCAAGTTCGTCGAGTTCTACGGCGAGGGCGTCTCCGAGGTCCCGCTCGCGAACCGCGCGACCATCGGCAACATGTCGCCGGAGTTCGGCTCCACCGCCGCGATCTTCCCCGTCGACTCCGTCACGCTCGACTACCTGCGCCTGACCGGCCGGTCCGAGGACCAGATCGCCCTGGTCGAGGCGTACTCCAAGGCCCAGGGCCTGTGGCACGACCCGTCGGTGGAGCCCGCGTACTCCGAGTACATGGAGCTCGACCTCTCGACGGTCGTCCCGTCGATCTCCGGCCCGAAGCGCCCGCAGGACCGCATCGAGCTGTCGAAGGCCAAGGACCAGTTCGAGGTCGACCTCGCCAACTACGCGAGCATCGACCACACGCACGAGGACAAGGCCGTGGCGGACACCTTCCCGGCGTCCGACCCGGTCGCCGCCGCGCCCGGTGACGAGCACGCCGTCGACGACCTGCAGGACGCCCCCGCGTCCGAGGTCCCCGTGCACGCCTCGAGCGCGCCCGGCACGGTGTCGAAGCCGACGTCGGTCTCCGTGGCCGACGGCGACACGTTCACCATCGACCACGGTGCCGTCGCGATCGCCGCGATCACCTCGTGCACGAACACGTCGAACCCGTCGGTGATGATGGCCGCCGGCATCCTCGCGCGGAACGCCGCGAAGAAGGGCCTCAAGGCCAAGCCGTGGGTGAAGACCACCCTCGCGCCGGGCTCGAAGGTCGTCACCGACTACTACGAGAAGGCCGGGCTCACCAGCTACCTCGAGGACCTCGGCTTCTACACGGTCGGCTACGGCTGCACCACCTGCATCGGCAACTCGGGCCCGCTGCCCGAGGAGATCTCGCAGGCCGTGCAGGACAACGACCTCGCCGTCACCGCGGTGCTCTCGGGCAACCGCAACTTCGAGGGCCGGATCAACCCCGACGTGAAGATGAACTACCTGGCCTCGCCGCCGCTGGTCATCGCGTACGCCCTGGCCGGGTCGATGCACTTCGACTTCGACAAGGACGCCCTCGGCACCGACCAGGACGGCAACGACGTCTACCTGCAGGACATCTGGCCCGACGCGGCCGAGGTGCAGGACGTGATCGACACGTCCATCGACACCGAGATGTTCACCCACGAGTACGGTTCCGTGTTCGAGGGCGACGACCGCTGGAAGAACCTGCCGACCCCGACGGGCGACACGTTCGAGTGGGACACCGAGTCGACCTACGTCCGGAAGCCCCCGTACTTCGAGGGCATGACGATGCAGCCCGACGCGGTCTCCGACATCTCCGGTGCTCGCGTGCTCGCGAAGCTCGGTGACTCGGTCACGACCGACCACATCTCCCCGGCCGGTTCGATCAAGGCCGACAGCCCGGCCGGTCGGTACCTCGACGAGCACGGCGTCGACCGCAAGGACTTCAACTCCTACGGCTCGCGTCGCGGCAACCACGAGGTGATGATCCGCGGCACGTTCGCGAACATCCGCCTGCGGAACCAGCTGCTGGACGGCGTCGAGGGCGGCTACACCCGCGACTTCACGACGCCCGACGGCGAGCAGTCGTTCATCTACGACGCCTCGCAGCACTACCAGGAGCAGGGCATCCCCCTCGTCATCTTCGGCGGCAAGGAGTACGGCTCCGGCTCGTCGCGCGACTGGGCGGCGAAGGGCACGAACCTGCTCGGCGTCAAGGCGGTCATCACCGAGAGCTTCGAGCGCATCCACCGCTCGAACCTCATCGGCATGGGTGTCGTCCCGCTGCAGTTCCCGGCGGGTGAGACGGTCGAGTCGCTCGGTCTCGACGGCACCGAGGTCGTCTCGATCTCGGGGCTCACCGAGCTGAACGAGGGCCGCACGCCGAAGACCGTGCACGTCACCGCGGAGCCGAGCGAGCACTCGCCGGCCGGCAAGCAGACGGTCGAGTTCGACGCGGTCGTCCGCATCGACACCCCCGGTGAGGCGGACTACTACCGCAACGGCGGCATCCTGCAGTACGTGCTCCGTTCGCTCGTCTGATCCCTTCCACGAAACGCAACCAAGGCGGTTCCGCGCAGCGTCACAGCGCTGTGCGGGACCGCCTTCGTTGCGCTCTGCGGAGTGCGACCGGACGGACGGGAGGCGCGTGGCGGGGCCGCCACGCGCCTCCCGTCCGTGTCCCGGTCGCGCGGATAGTGTGGGGACCTGCCCCACGAAAGGAGCGCCCGTGAGCCTGCTGAGCAGCATCACGTCGCCGCGCGACCTCAGGCGTCTGTCCGACGCACAGATGACGGAGCTCGCCGCCGAGATCCGACGGTTCCTCGTCGCCGAGGTCGCGAAGACCGGCGGGCACCTCGGACCGAACCTCGGGGTCGTCGAGCTGACGCTCGCGATGCACCGCGTGTTCGACTCGCCGCACGACCCGTTCGTCTTCGACACGGGGCACCAGTCGTACGTGCACAAGCTCGTCACCGGGCGCCAGGACTTCTCGAAGCTGCGCGAGCGCGGCGGGCTGGCCGGCTACCCGCAGCGGAGCGAGTCGGAGCACGACATCGTCGAGTCCTCGCACGCGTCCTCGTCGCTGTCCTGGGCTGACGGGATCTCCCGCGCCTTCCGGCAGACCGGGCAGGACGACCGCACCGTGGTCGCCGTCGTCGGGGACGGCGCGCTCACGGGCGGGATGACGTGGGAGGCGCTCAACAACATCTCGGACAGCAACGACCGCCGCCTGGTGATCGTGGTCAACGACAACGGTCGGTCCTACGCGCCGACGATCGGGGGCATGGCGCGCTTCCTCAGCTCGGTCCGCACCCGCCGTGAGTACCGGGCGCTGTTCGAGAAGTCGCAGGCCGTCGCCTCGCGGTTCGGTGCGCCGGGTCGTGCGTTCTACCGGGGGGTCCGTGGCGGACTCCACGGGTTCCTGGCGCGGTTCACCAACAACGAGGCGCTCTACTCGAACCTCGACATCAAGTACATCGGGCCGGTCAACGGTCATGACCAGCGGGCCGTCGAGGCGGCGCTCCGGCAGGCGAAGGCCTACGGTGCGCCGACCATCGTGCACGCCATCACGGAGAAGGGCCACGGCTTCGAGCCGGCGCTCCGCGACCAGGCGGACCAGTTCCACGCCGTCGGGCACATCGACCCCGAGACGGGGGAGTCGCTCGACGTGTCGTCCGGGCCCTCGTGGACGTCGGTGTTCGCCTCGGAGCTGGCGTCGGTCGGTGCGGCCGACGAGCGGATCGTCGCGATCACCGCGGCCATGCTGCGACCGACCGGGCTCCACCGCTTCCAGGAGCAGCACCCCGACCGGGTGATCGACGTCGGCATCGCGGAGCAGCACGCCGTGACGACCGCGGCGGGGCTCGCCTACGGCGGGCTGCACCCCGTCGTGGCGCTCTACGCGACCTTCCTCAACCGGGCGTTCGACCAGGTGCTCATGGACGTGGCGCTCCATCGTGCCGGCGTGACGTTCGTCCTCGACCGCGCGGGCATCACCGGGCCGGACGGGCCGTCGCACCACGGGATGTGGGACCTCGCGCTGCTGCAGGTCGTCCCCGGGATCCGCATCGCCGCACCGCGCGATGCCGCGACGCTGCGCGAGGAGTTCCGCGAGGCCGTCGCCGTGGACGACGCCCCGACGGTGCTGCGCTGGTCGAAGGGATCCGTCGGACCGGACGTCCCGGCGATCCGTCGGCTGCACGACGGCGTGGACGTCCTGCGGGACCCGTCCGAGGGGCAGGAACCCGACGTCCTGTTCGTCGCCGTCGGCTCGATGGTGCCGGTCGCCCTCGAAGCCGCCGGGCTGCTCGGATCGCAGGGCATCGGCGTCACGGTCGTCGACCCCCGGTGGGTCGTGCCGATCCCGACCTCGCTCATCGACCTCTCGCGCGACCACCGGCTCGTCATCACGATCGAGGACGGCGTCCGCGTCGGTGGAGTCGGGACCCGGCTGCGGCAGGACCTGCGTGCCGCCGGGGTCGACACCGGGGTGAACGAGCTCGGGCTGCCGGACGAGTTCATCGACCACGCCTCGCGGTCGCAGATCCTGTCGGACGTGGGGCTCACGGCGCAGGCGATCGCGCGGGACGTCATCGACCAGGTGGTCGGCACGAAGCTGCCCCAGGCGAAGCCGGCGCGGACTCGGGAGTCGGCCGACCACTGAGGTTGGTGCGGCGTCGGTCGGCGCGGCACCGGCGCGAGTCGCGGCACCGTTCGGCGTGCCGGCGCGTGGTTCGGTGCCGGCCTGCCGGCGCGTGGTTCGGCGTGCCACAGCACAACCGGAAGCACCTCGCGCCACGGGTTCCCGTGGCGCGAGGTGCTTCCGGTTGTGCGGAGTGGTTCGAGTCGGCTAGCGCGAGGCGGGGCCGACGATCGCCGGGGTGTGGAACGTGCCGCCGAAGACGCGCTCCGAGGCGCCGGAGCGGTCGAGGTAGGGGCTGATGCCACCGGCCTGGAACGGGTAGCCGGCGCCGAGGATCAGACCGAGGTCGATCTCCTCGACGTGCTCGACGACGTGGTCCTCGAGCATGCGGTGCACCTCGTCCGCCAGGGCGTCCTCGAACCGCTGCTGCATCGTCGCCGCGTCGACCGGCTTCGCGTCCTTCTTCGACGGTGCGACGAGCTTCACGGCGGCGGGGTCGTACCCGGTGGCGGTGCCCTTCTTGTCGCGGGTCAGGATCGTGCCGTGCTCCGCGATCCGCTTCAGGCCGTCACCGGGGTAGAAGCGCTCCGGCCACGCCGCGTGGTGCGAGTCGAGCACGTGCGCACCGACGGGCAGGCCGACGAGCTCGAGCAGCTCGAACGGCGACATCGGCAGGCCGAGCGGCGCAGCACCCTCGGCGACGATCTCGAAGGGCGTGCCCTCCTCGACGCCGCGCATCGCCTCGCCGAGCACCCGAGCGAGCACGCGGTTGACGACGAAGCCCGGCTGGTCGGCGGTGATGATCGCGGTCTTCTTCAGGGTCTTCGCGACCGTGAGTGCGGTGACGAGCGCTTCGTCCGAGGTCTCGTCGGCCCGCACCACCTCGAGCAGCGGCATCACGGCCACCGGGTTGAAGAAGTGGAAGCCGACGAGGCGCTCCGGGTGCTCGAGCACCGACGCCATCTCGTCGACCGACAACGACGAGGTGTTCGTCGCCAGGATCGCGTCGGGCGCGATGACCTGCTCGATCTTCCGGAAGACGTCCTGCTTGACCGACATCTCCTCGAAGACGGCCTCGATCACCCAGTCGGCGTCGGCGAACGCGTCGTACGACACCGACCCGCTGACGAGCGCCGTGATGCGGTTCGCGTCGTCGGGGGAGATGCGGCCCTTCTCGCGGAGCTTCTCGACCTCACCGGCGATGCGCGCGACCCCGGCGTCCACACGGGCCTGGTCGACGTCGGTGATGACGACCGGGACGCCGAGACGGCGGGCGAACAGCAGCGCGAACTGCGACGCCATCAGCCCGGCGCCGAGGACGCCGACCTTCGTGATCTTCTTCGCCTCGACGCCCTCGGGAGCGCCGACGGGCTTCTTCGCGCGCTTCTGCACGAGGTCGAACGCGTACATCGACGCGGCGAACTGGTCACCGGCGAGCAGGTCGGCGAGGGCGTCGTCCTCGTCGGCGAACCGGTCGTCGAGCGAGCCCGACTTCGCTGCGGCGACGAGGTCGAGCGCACGGAAGGGCGACTTCGGGACGGTTCCGATCTTCGAGGCCACCTGCTGTCGCGCCACCTTGACCACGGTGCCCCAGGCGGCCTTCTCGAGCATGCCGGGCTCGTTCGCGCGCTTGACCTTCGTGCGGCCGCTGACGACCCCGTCGGCCCACGCGACCGCGGACGGCAGGAAGGTCACGGAGGGGATGAGCGCGTCGCCGATGCCGAGCTCGACGGCGGCCTTGCCGTCCATGAGCCGGTTGTTCTTGAGCGGGTTCTCCACGATGACGCGGAGCGCCTTCTCGGGACCGATCAGGCGGGGGAGCAGCGTGGCCCCACCCCAGCCGGGGATGATGCCGAGGAAGACCTCGGGCAGCCCGATGCCCTGCGCCGCCGAGGAGAACACGCGGTAGGTGCAGTGCAGGGCGATCTCGAGCCCACCACCGAGCGCGATGCCGTTCACGAAGGCGAACGACGGCACACCGAGGTCGGAGAGCTTGCGGAGCGTCGCGTGTCCCAGGGCGCCGAGCTCGTGGGCGACCTCGCGCGAGGGGAGCGCTGCCGCCTGCGACAGGTCGGCGCCGGCGGCGAAGCAGTACTCCTTGCCGGTGATCGCGACCGCCTGGATGCTCCCGGCGGAGGCCGCTGCGCGCAGCGTGTCGAGCACGTCGGACAGCTCGCGCATGGTGCGCGGGCCGAGGGTCGACGGGCGCTTGTAGTCCTTGCCGTTGTCGAGCGTGACGAGGGCGAGCGTGCCACCGGACGGCAGCGGCACGTGCTTGACGTACGAGTGGGTGACGACCTCGTCGGCGCTGAGCTCGGTCAGCTGGTCGATCGGGGTGGTGGTCATCGTCAGGCCGCCTTCCGTGCCGCGCTCTTGCTGAAGTTCGGGTTCTCCCAGATGACGGTGCCGCCCTGGCCGAGGCCGATGCACATCGTCGTGATGCCGTACCGGACGTCCGGCCGCTCGGCGAACTGGGCCGCGAGCTGGTTCATGAGCCGGACGCCGCTCGACGCGAGCGGGTGCCCGACGGCGATCGCGCCGCCCCAGGCATTGACGTTCGCGGAGTCCTGGGCGATGCCGTAGTTGTCGAGGAAGGCGAGCACCTGGACGGCGAACGCCTCGTTGATCTCGAAGAGGCCGATGTCGTCGATCGTCAGCCCCGCCTTGCGCAGCGCCTTGTCGGTCGCGGGGACGGGTCCGACGCCCATCACCTCCGGCTCGACGCCCGCGAAGGCGAACGAGACCATGCGCATCTTCGTCGGCAGGCCGTGCTGCTTCGCGCCGTCCTCGGAGGCGAGGAGGCTCATGGTGGCACCGTCGTTGAGACCGGCCGCGTTGCCGGCGGTGACCCGTCCGTGGGGCCGGAACGGTGTGCGCAGCGCAGCCAGGGCCTCCAGGGTGGTGCCGGGACGCGGCGGCTCGTCCGCCGTGACGATGTCCCAGCCCTCGCCGGTGTTCACCTCGACCGGGACCACGTCGGGCTGCAGCTTGCCGGCAGCCCACGCGGCGGCGTAGCGCTGCTGCGACTGGACCGCGAAGGCGTCCGTGCGGTCCTTCGTGATGGCGGGGAAGCGGTCGTGCAGTCGCTCGGCGGTGCTGCCCATGACCAGCGCGTCGGTCGCGACCATGCGCTCCGCGACGAAGCGCGGGTTCACGTCGGCGCCGAAGCCCATCGGGTGGCGGCCCATGTGCTCGACGCCGCCGGCGATGGCGACGTCGGCGGCGCCGAAGGCGATCGCGCCGGCGAGCGTGGTGACGCTCGTCATGGCACCGGCGCACATGCGGTCGATGGCGTAGCCCGGGACCGACTTCGGCAGCCCGGCGAGCATGCCGACCGTGCGGCCGAGGGTCAGGCCCTGGTCGCCCTGCTGGGTGGTGGCGGCCACGGCGACGTCGTCGACCGCCGCGCCGTCGAGCTGGCTGTTCCGGTCGAGCAGACCGCGCATCGCGTGGACCGCGAGGTCGTCGGCGCGGGTCTTCCAGAACACCCCCTTCTCACCGGCTCGTCCGAACGGTGTGCGCACACCGTCCACGAACACGACGTCTGCTGCTCTGGCCAATCCGGGCCTCCAGATCCTCTTCGATCGAGTCGGGGCACGTTCCGCCCCGACCGGCCGGGCCGAGCCCGGCGACGGTACCGACGCTATGCCCGCCGCCTGGGCGAGCGCATGCCGGTTGGGGTGTTCCTACGAGCCGGTGTTGCTCTCGGCAGCAGGCTGCTGTGCGGCGTCGACAAAGGCGTGCGCGATGATCGACGCCGTCTCCTCGACCTGCCACGGGCGGGCGTCGTGCCCGGCAAGGGCGGCTCCGACGGTCTCGGTCGCGATCGGTGTCGGCGGTTCCCAGGACACCACCCGGAGGGTCTCCGGGGTGAGCAGGTTCTCGACGGGGACGTCGAGCTCCTCGGCACGCGCGACGACGGCGGCGCGAGCGGCCTTGTAGCGGCGGTCGGCCTCGGGGTTGCGGTCCGCCCACGCGCGGGGCGGCGGGAGCGTGGCCTCGCCGGTGCCGCGGAGCTTCGGCAGGTCCTCGGTCGTGCGCCCCTCCTCGACGGCGGCCCACCAGCGGTCGAGTTCCGACCGGCTCGCTCGGCCGGTGAAGGCCTTCACGGCACCCAGCTCGGCCTTCGAGGTCGGGTTCGCCGCCGCTGCGGCGACGATGGCCGAGTCGGGCACGATGCGACCCGGGGCGGTGTCGACCTGGCGGGCGTAGGCGTCGCGTGCGGTCCAGAGCGACCGGGCGATCGCGAGGGCCCGGGCGCCGCGGAGCGCGTGCATGCCGGACAGGCGACGCCACGGCTCGGCCTTCGGGGGCTTCGGGGCGCGGGTCAGGACGGCGGCGAACTCCTCGGCGGCGATCCGCGACTTGCCGGCGGCGTCGAGCACCGCGGCGAGGGCGTCGCGTAGGTCGGGGAGCAGCTCGACGTCGAGCGCGGCGTAGACGAGCCAGGCCTGGGGGAGCGGACGCGTCGACCAGTCGGCGGCGGAGTGGGCCTTGGCGAGCGTGATGCCGAGGAGCTGCTCGACCACCGCGCCGAGACCGACACGGGGGAACCCGGCGATGCGGGCACCGAGCTCGGTGTCGAAGATGCGGGTCGGGACGAGGCCGACCTCCTGCAGGCAGGGCAGGTCCTGCGAGGCGGCGTGGAACAGCCACTCCTCGTCGACGATCGCGGCCTGCAGTTCCGCGAAGTCACCGATCGCGATCGGGTCGAACAGGAAGGCGCCCGCACCGCGGCGGAAGACCTGGATGAGGTAGGCGCGCTGCGAGTACCGGTAGCCGCTCGCACGCTCCGCGTCGACCGCGACCGGGCCGTGTCCGGCGGCGATCGCGTCGACCGCCTGCAGGTACTCGTCGCGGTCCTCGATCACGCGCACGGTGGCGTGCGCGTCCTCGAACGCGGGGTCGGCCGAGGCGCCCGACACGGCGTCGCGGGCCTGGCTGGCGGGGTCGGTCACTTCGTGGTCCTCCTCGGAGCCAGCAGGGTCACGCCGTCGGACGCCGGAGGGAGCCCCGCGAGCATCGCGACGATCTCCTCCCAGGCCTCGACGTGCGCGGTCAGGTCCTCGTCGCGGGGCGTCCACGAGGCCCGGAGCTCGAGCTGTGCGCCGTCGCCCTGGGCCGCGAGGTCGCCGTAGCCGCGCGAGATGATCTTGGTCGCCGTGCCCGACGCCCGGTCGTACGTCGCACCGTGGGCAGCGAGCGCGTCGACGAGCCAGCTCCACGTCACGTCGGCGACGAACTCGTCGACGCCGATCTCCGGTTCGAGCGGTGCCTGGGCGAAGGTCACGACGCGGAACGCGCCGCCCCAGCCCTCCGGTTCTGCGGGGTCGTACAGGGCGATGAAGCGGCCGGTCCCGAGGTCGGAGTCGATGCCGTGCACGGCGCCCGACACGTCCGCCGCGAGGGCGATCGAGTGCGGTGCGATGCGTGACGGCGAGGGGATCTCGGTGACGGTCGTCTCGGTGCGGGTCCGGCCCGGTGCGACGAACGCGCGCAGGCGTTCGAAGGCCTCGGGCTCTCGGGATTCGGACACGCTTGCAGACTAGGCTCCGGACCATGTCCCGATCAGCGCGACCCGCCGAGGACGTGACCCAGGAGACCGCACGATCGGCCGGGGTCGTCGCGCTCGGCGCGGGCATCGCGGCCGCTGCGGTCACCACCGCGGTCATCGGCGGCTTCGTCGCCGCCGTCGCCCGAGCGGTCGTCACGCCCGACCGGAAGCGCGTCGAGCGTGTCCCGATCCACGCGGTCGACACCGGTCGGATGACCGTGACGCTCGAACGGACCGCCGACACCGAGCTGCAGGGGCGCTACAGCCTGTGGTTCGGCGGCGGTACCGGGCACCTGCGCGTCGGTGAGGTGCTCGGCACCACCGACACCACGGTCACGCGTCGCATCATCGCGATCGACGCCGGCGACCCGACCGCGGCTCGGCGCGGGCGCTGGGGCGGGTGGTTCTACCTCACGCCAGGCGAGCTCGACGTGCCCGTCGAGGACGTCGACATCCCGACACCGAACGGCGCCGCGCCGGCGTGGGTCGTCCGCGCCGACGACCCCGACGCGCCCTGGGCCGTGCTCGTGCACGGTCGCGGGGTCACCCGCGCCGAGACCATCCGCGCCGTCCCGGTCTTCCGCGCCGCCGGCTACTCGGTCGTCCTCGCCTCGTGGCGGAACGACGGCGTCGCCCCGCGCAGCGAGGACGGACGCTACGGCCTCGGCAGCACCGAGTGGGAGGACGTCGACGGCGTGCTCCGCTGGCTCACCGCGCAGCAGGCCCGGAGCGTCGTGCTCATGGGATGGTCGATGGGCGGTGCGGTCGTCCTGCAGACCCTCGTGCGGTCGCGGTTCGCCGGGCTCGTCGACGGGATCGTGCTCGAGTCGCCGGTCGTCGACTGGCACGCGGTGCTCGAGTCGCAGAGCCGTGTCCTGAAGCTCCCGCGCCCGGTGCGCAAGGTCGCCCAGCGCATCCTCCGGACGCCCGTGCTGCACCACGTCGCCGGGCTGCACCACCCGGTGGACCTCCGGGAACTCGACATGGTCGCCCGAGCTGACGAGCTCGACGTGCCGATCCTCATCCTGCACAGCGACGACGACGGGTTCGTGCCGTCATCGGCGTCGCACGAACTGGCGCGGGTCCGGCCGGACATCGTCCGGCTCGAGGTGCAGACGACCGCGCGGCACACGAAGCTCTGGAACCACGACGCCGACTGGTTCGACGCACGGATCCTCGCGTGGCTCACCGAGGTGGTGCAACCGACGGACGCGACGAGCGCGCGGTAGACGCGAACGATCGTCGGACGGGAGGCACGGTGCCAGCTGGCACCGTGCCTCCCGGCCGTCCTGGGTCAGGGTCGGTCGTCGTCCTGGTCGTGCGGCAGACGTCGCGCGATCGTCGTCGCGAGGACCGCGGCGCGGTCCGGTGTGAACGCGACGGTCGCGACCACTCCGGGAGCGTCGAGAGCGCAGAAGGGGAGGTCGTCAGCGTCGAAGCGTGCCACTGCGGCGACGAAGGACTCGAGGTCGAGGACCGTGAACCCCCGCTCGGCGGGCAGACCGTACTTGGTCGCGAACGTCTCCGCGGTCGTTCGAGCGCCCTGCTCGACGAGTCTGATGCGGTCGTCGGGCGCGAGGAGTCGGACGAGTTCGAGGGCCCGGTCCGCGCCGGGTGCCGCGGTCGCGGCGAGCAGCGTCGCGAGTTCAGCGGCGCTGATGGTCTCGACCCCGGCGGTACGGTCGGTGACCGTAGCGGACAGGAACGCGCCGTCCGACGCCCGGAGCAGGACCGTGAGGACCTCGTCGCCGAGGTCGACCTACCGGACCAGCACCGGGTCGTGCCCGAGCTCGTCGAGGGGCGTCACGAGGGCATCGTCGCGGGGCGTCCCCGCTCGTCTGCTCCGGCGGAGTGCGCGGGCGATCGCGGCGGCAGGGGCGTCGTACCCGAGCACGTCCGCGTCGTCCGGCACGGCGTCCAGGATCTCGTGGGCTCGGGTGGGACGTCGAGGCGTCTGGGGAGGGTCAGGCGGAGCAGTGGCACGCTCGTGCCGGAGGTCGTCACGTCATGCCTCCACGAGGATGCGGGGAGCAGCCGGAGCGTGTCGGCTGTGGCCGTGCCGACTACCGGACACCGTGACCTCCGTCGCCCTCGTCCGCGGCGCGGATGAGCTGGTCCGGCCGGGGGAGTTCGGCCGGCATCTCCGTCGTGAACCACGGGAGCTCGAAGGAGTCGATCCGGCCGTCGAGCATCCACACGAGGACTTCACCCGCGAGCGGTGCCTCGTCCGTGCGGTAGGCCAGCGATCCCGGCAGACGACCGTCGGGCAAGTCGGCTCGGGGTGTCTCCGCGAGCACGACGTCCCAGATCCTCGGAGCTGTCTCCTGGACGGCTCGCACCGCCTCGGCCTGCTGTCGGAGTTCCGCCGCTCCCGGCGCGGGGAGCGTGTCGAGGAACGCGAGCAGGAGCGACTGGACGCGGTACGCGGCGAGGTCAGCGTCTCGAGTGCCGATCGAGGGTACCGCGACCTCCGGACCGAACAGCCGCTCGAACGCTTCCGAGACGCCGATGACCGAGGGATCCAGGACCACGGAGGCCTCGCCGCTGTGGAAGAAGTCGATGCGGAGGACCGCCCGGGCCGGGTCAGCCGCGGCGCCGAACGGGACGCCGAAGAACTCGCCGTCGATCAGCTGGTCGTTGTCACGGACGAGCGTCAGCATCTCGTCGTGTGAGAACCACAGGCCAGGTGGCGGTGCTGCTCTGAGACGACGGTCCCACTCGTGCACGTTCACCGTCGATCCCGAGCGCACGACGATGTCGAGATCGGTGACGAGCCACCGGAGCGGTGGGACGGTCAGCGATGTGAAGACGTCGTGGAACGCGGGGAGCAGGTGTTCGTCCGACGGCCGTGTCCGGAAGGACAGAAGGCCGCTTTCGGTCTCTGGGTGGTGAAGCCAGATGGCAGGGCCCCCGCCCGGCATGATGATGATCCTGGTCGGGGGCGTCTCCGGTCCGATGTAGTGCCACGACTCGAACTCGGGGTGCGGTCCGGCGGTCAGACGCGAGCCGTCGGAGAACGTCATCGACAGCGTCGAGCCCGTGGCGTGCGCCTCGGTGACCACGAGCGTGTGCAGGCGGAGAGCCGGCACCAGCCCCGACTTGTCGCCCTCCGGATCGATCATCGTTGCGGTGTCCGGTGACCCACCAAGGGAGAACGGACACTCGAGGATGACGGTGGCGCCGTTCGAGAGCAGGAGTCGGAGCGCGTGGTCGACCCAGATGGCGTCGATCGTCTCTCCGACGAGGAGCAGGGGGACGTCCTCGATGGCCAGTTCGCTCATCGTTCGCTCTTCCGCGGGCGGTCCGGATTCGTGCGTGCTCGCTCAGAAGGTTGAGCGGCCAGCTCGTGCATCCGCGCGTCCGCCTCAGTCTTGTAGATCTCACCCCAGGCGATGCTCGCAGGCGAGTCATGGGCAGGCTGGTCGACGTCAGGCAGACAGATCTGCACGAAGTGCGGGAAGGCGGGGAACGTCCAGAGGTCTTCGTCCTCGAACCGACTCCACAGCAACAACTCGCTGATGCCGAGCGGGTGACCGAGCTCCTGACCGTGGACGGGTGGATCGCAGCTGACCATCAGCGCATGACGACCGTTCGGGAGCTCGACCGGTCGTTCGACCTCGCACCGGAAGACGGACGAGAACCGCAGGCTGTCCATGGACGAGAGGAAGAACACTTCTTGCATGTCAGAACTCCGGTCTGATGCTGAGATACACGATCAATCGAACAGCTTCGCCGACGCTATCCCCGGTCGGTGCCGAACTTCTTCGAAAGCCGGAAGCCAGCGACGGATGCCGTGATGTGCCTGGATGGCTTTCTCCAAGATCAGCGGCGAGTCGATCGCGCGACGGGGAATCTCCTTCGACTCGGATTCTGTCGCATGCCGAACCTCGGAGCCGCTGAAATTCGTGATCTTGACGCCATCGAGTTCGGCAGCCCCGTAGGTGAAGGCAGGCAGATACCGCTCAGAGTCGGCGGCAGCGTGTCCGATCATCTCCCACATTCCTGGTCGAAATCGGGAGTCGAAGATCAGCCGGGAAAACAGCGGTTCCGACCCCGTCAGATCGTCGAGTCTGAGCGACGGGTCCTCGTCAGTTCCGAAGATTCGGTCGAGGATGATGACGTAGAGAGCAGATATGTACTCGCTTACGACCTGGCCGGCCGAGCGGCGCTGGTCGTCGACGGGAATCGTGAACACGTCGCCGATGGACACGTCGGAGACGCTCCTCGCATTGTTCAACATCAAGCGACCGATGCTGTGGTGAGCCTCGAAAGCCCTCTCCAGTACCATTGGCGAGGCGATCGCGAGACGTTGACGCTGGCCCCGGTACAAGCCGAACTCAGTCCGGGAAGAGTTCCGACGATGATGGCATCGGCACCCAGCGCACCTTCTCGAGAGCGGGATTTCTGGGTGCCACACCGGCAGCCATCATCAGGAACTTCTCGATGAGCATGGGCGATCGCGTCGTTCTCGGAGGGATGGTAGCGGCTTCTTCGGCGGTCGCCGCGCGGGTCCTCGTCTCATCGAAGCTCGTAAGTCGGACGCCCCCGGTTTCTGGCAGCCCCCAGGTGGAAGCGGGCAGATACCGCCGATTGTCGGTCTGCGCCTGGGTGACCACTTCCCACATTCCCGGCCGGAATCGCGCGTCGTGGGTCCAACTGGCCACGATCGGCGGGTGCATCAGCGCGGCGAGCGCATCGGGGATCGCGACCGGATGCCGAACGAGGTGGTCGAAGACAACGACGAAGACCGCACCCTCGCCGACATGCAGAACTTGACCGACATAGGCGCGATCGTCGTCAATCTTCACACTGAAGACGTCGCTGACCCTGACCTCCAGGACGTCCTTCGAAGCACTCAATACGGATCCCCTCCTGCTGCTTGGTAGCGCGCCTCGCGCATCTGGTGTCGTTTGTTCTCGAGCAACCCATCAGGATTGCCCTTGTTGGTCGGACCGCCGAGACGCCCACGAGGCGTCGTGTCCGTTGTCCGTGAGCCAGTCCTGCACCGCCGTCACGAGGGACTGTGCGTGCAGCGTGCCCCAGCACGTGTTGCACCCCGACTCGTAGTCGGCCAGGGCGTTGCGGAACGACGACACCGCGCCGGACAGGGAGTCGTCGGCACCACGGGTGCTCGAGGCGAACGATCGGAGATCGGCCGGCACCGCCGACGACGTGCCCCCGCTGCCGCCACCGCCCGCCGGGATCGTGCGACTGCGGACCGAGACCGCATCGGCCTGGAGCTGGGGCTCCGGCTCGGGTTCCGGGGGCTTCGGGTCGTCCTCGGCGCCGAACCACGTCGACACCTCGTGCGCGGCACCGACGAAGAAGTTCTCCTCGCGCTCGCGCTTCCGTGCCTCCCACGCCTTGGCGTCGGCCCGTCGTCGGTCCTCCTGCTTCGCCGCCTCGCGCAGCTCGTCGACGAAGCCGACCAGGGACGACAGCGCGTCCGAGAGCTTGCTCGCGCTGCGGGAGGCGATGCCGGCGTTGTCGGCGAACACCTGCGAGAAGTACCCGCGGAACTCGCGTCCCGCGCTCGTCACCGCAGCGGCACGCGTCGCAGTCTGTCCGTTGATCGCGGACGCCAGGTTGCGCGCCGCGGTCGTCAGTGCGTCGGCGTCGCCGTACGAGTACCCCGTTGGATCGTTGCCGTGGACCTTCGCCATGTCGTCTCCCCCCGATGACACCTCGATCTTGGCACGGGAGGAGCGCGGATGACCATCGGAAGAAATGTCGTACGCGACCATCGAACGGACGGGAGGCGCGTGGCGGACCCGCCACGCGCCTCCCGTCCGTCGGTCAGCTCGGTCTCAGGCGGCGACGGCCGCCTGCACCTGCCGCTGCACCCGACCGAGCATGCCCACCATGCCCCGGATCCGCAGCGGGCTGACCGCCTCGGTGAGCCCGAGCGTCAGCGGGTAGTCCACCGGAACCGCCAGGACCTCGGGTGCGGACAACCCGGACAGTCCCTGCGCCAGGATCGACGCGAAGCCACGGGTGGTCGGTGCCTCACGGGGCGCCGCCGCGTGCATCCGGACCACGTCCGGCGCATCACCTTCGGCACCCACGGTGACGGTGATGAAGACGGGGGACTGGCACTCCTCGACCCGCTCGAGCTCGTCCTCGTGCCCCTGCAGCCGCTCGGGCAGCGCGGGGAGCTCGTCGGAGAACTCGAGGAGCAGCTGGAGGCGGTCCTGCTGCGAGAGTTCGAGGAAGTCGTCGCGGATCTCGGCGAGGGGACGGGGGAGTTCGGTGCTCATCGGGTGGGAACGGTACCCGGCTCGGTGCCCGTGGCGATCGGGACGCGCACGGCGCTGCCCCACTCGGTCCACGAACCGTCGTAGTTGCGGACGTTGTCGTAGCCGAGCAGGTGCTGCAGCACGAACCAGGTGTGGCTCGAGCGCTCGCCGATGCGGCAGTAGGCGATGACCTCGTCGGCGCCCCCGATGCCGGCGCCGTCGCGGTAGACGGCGTCCAGTTCCTGCCGGCTCTTGAACGTGCCGTCGGGAGCGGCCGCGGTGGCCCAGGGGATGTTCACGGCGGTCGGGACGTGTCCGGCGCGCAGGGCGCCCTCCTCCGGGTAGTCCGGGGCCGTGGTGCGCTCGCCGGAGTACTCGGGGGCGCTGCGCACGTCGATGAGCGGCTTGCCGAGGTGCTCGAGCACGTCCTCCTTGAAGGCGCGGACCTGTTCGTCGCGGCGCTCCACGACGGGGTACTCGACCGGGGTGACCTCGGTACGGTCGGTCGTGACCGCGCGGTCCTCGGCGATCCACTTCGCCC
This sequence comes from Curtobacterium sp. MR_MD2014, assembly GCF_000772085.1. Lineage (NCBI taxonomy): Bacteria > Bacillati > Actinomycetota > Actinomycetes > Micrococcales > Microbacteriaceae > Curtobacterium > Curtobacterium sp. MR_MD2014. Next base: position 1,593,024 of record NZ_CP009755.1, read on the forward strand.
GGCCACCGTCGAGCAGCCGGACGTCCTCGTGGCCGAACAGCGTGAACACCCAGAGGGCGTACGCGGCCCACCAGTTGTTCTTGTCGCCGTAGATGACGACGGTGGTGTCGCGGCCGATGCCCTTGCCGCCGACGAGCCGGGCGAAGGCCTCGCCGTCGATGTAGTCGCGCTGGACGGGGTCGTTGAGGTCGGTGTGCCAGTCGATCTTCACCGCGCCGGGGACGTGGCCCGTCTCGTAGAGCAGGACGTCCTCGTCGGACTCGACGACCACGAGGTCGGGGGACCCGGCACCGGCGTCGAGCTGCTCCTGGAGCCACTCGGTCGACACCAGGCGCTCGGGGTGGGCGTAGGCGGCGAACTTCTCGGACGGGTCGACCGGTGCGGTCATCGGGGGTACCTCCAGGCTGCGGGACGAGCGGGGCGGGCGAGGCATAGGATCGGTCCTCGGTGCCCGCGGGCAACGGTACGCGGACGTACCGACCGCCACCTGCAACGTGACACCGCACGACATGCTTCCCGGAGGGGCCACACTTGCCTGCACACCTCGTCGACCGTGATCCGCAGGTGACGCCGCAGCAGATGGCCGCCGCGCTCGTCCCGCCGCCGCAGTTCGCCGACGCGTCGTTCGCCAGCTACCGGCCGGACCCCGAGTACCCGTCGCAGGCGGCGGTGCGCGACGCGGTCGAGGCCTTCGTCGCGACGCGGCCGGAGCCAGCGCGGCGCGGACTGTTCGGCCGCCGCCGCGAGCCGGTCCAGCCGGCGCGCTCCGGCGTGTACCTCGACGGCGGGTTCGGTGTCGGCAAGACGCACCTGCTCGCCGCGGCCTACCACGCGGAGCCGTCGCGGAAGACGTTCGGTACGTTCATCGAGTACACCGCGCTCGTCGGCGCGCTCGGGTTCCAGGGCACGGTCGACCTGCTCCGTGGGACGTCCCTGGTGTGCATCGACGAGTTCGAGCTCGACGACCCGGGCGACACGATGGTGATGACCCGACTCATCAAGGAGCTGTCCGAGTCGGGCACGCGTTTCGCGGCGACGTCGAACACCCCGCCCGGTGCGCTTGGCGAGGGCCGGTTCGCCGCGCAGGACTTCCTGCGCGAGATCCAGGCGATGTCCGACCGGTTCGAGACGATGCGGATCGACGGGCTCGACTACCGCCGTCGGGCCGTGGACGAGTCGGCGCGGGTGGTCGGGGACGTCGTCGGTGCACTGCCCGGTGGTGCGACGACGCTCGACGACTTCCGTGCGGTCGTGGACCACCTGGCGACCGTGCACCCGTCGAAGTACGTCGCGCTGGTGGACGGGCTCGACGCCGTCGGGCTGACCGACGTGCAGGCGTTCACCGACCAGACGGACGCACTGCGCTGGGTGGCGCTCGTCGACCGCCTCTACGACGCGCAGGTGCGGATCGTCGCGTCCGGTACGCCGCTCGACCAGGTGTACCCGCAGGCGATGCTCGACGGCGGCTACCGCAAGAAGTACCTGCGGGCCGCGTCGCGCGTGGTCGCGCTGTCCCGCGCGGCCGACTGAGCCACCGTCGGACGGGAGGCCCGTGGCGACACCGCCACGGGCCTCCCGTCCGACGCGCGCGTCCGTCCGGCCCTCGCGGCGTCCCGTCAGCGGTGTCGGACCCGTCATCCGGTGTCCGGAAACACACCGTTCACACGGGAGCCCCACGCGTTACACCCGCGAAACACATCGTGCTCCCTCGCGAAACGTCGCCTCGCCAGACTCGTCAGCACCCGAGGGCGGTCCCGAGAGCCGCACTGCAATCGCGAGAGGTGAACAGATGCTTGATCAGGGCAACACGGCATTCGTGTTGATCATGGCGGCGCTGGTGTTGTTCATGACACCCGGCCTGGCCTTCTTCTACGGCGGCCTGGTGAAGGCCAAGTCCGTCATCAGCATGATGATGATGTCCTTCGGAGCGATCGCCCTGGTCGGCGTCCTCTGGGTGCTCTACGGCTACGCGATCGCCTTCGCGAACCACGGCGAGGGCACGAACGTCGCGGGCATCGTCGGGTTCTTCAGCATCGACTGGAACCAGATCGGCCTCGGCCAGGCGTTCGAGGAGGCCAAGGCCTCGACGATCGACGCCGCGTACCCGTCGATGGCGTTCGTCGGCTTCCAGGCCACGTTCGCGATCATCACCGTCGCCCTGATCTCCGGTGCGATCGCCGACCGCGCGAAGTTCGGCGCGTGGATGATCTTCGCCGGCGTCTGGGTCACCGTCGTCTACTTCCCGGTCGCCTCCTGGGTCTTCAACCTCACCTCGGGCATGTTCGCCACGTGGGGCGTCATCGACTTCGCCGGTGGCACCGCGGTGCACATCAACGCCGGCGCCGCGGGTCTCGCCCTGGCGCTCGTGCTCGGCAAGCGCGTCGGCTTCGCCAAGGGCGCGCACAAGCCGCACAACCCGCCCTTCGTGCTCCTCGGTGCGGCCATCCTCTGGTTCGGCTGGTTCGGCTTCAACGCCGGCTCGGAGGGCGCCGCTGACGGCATCGCCGCCCTCGCCTGGGTGAACACGCTCGCCGCTCCGGCCGCCGCGATCCTCGGGTGGCTCCTCATCGAGAAGCTCAAGGACGGCAAGGCCACCTCCGTCGGTGCCGCCTCGGGTGCCGTCGCCGGTCTCGTCGCGATCACCCCGGCCTGCGCCGCGCTCACCCCGGGCTGGGGCATCCTGCTCGGCTTCCTCGCCGGTGTGGTCTGCTGCTTCGCGATCGACCTCAAGTACAAGCTCGGCTTCGACGACTCGCTCGACGTCGTGGGCGTCCACCTCGTCGGCGGCATCTTCGGCACGCTCTACCTCGGCTTCTTCGCCGACGACACCGGTCTCATCTACTCGGGCTCCTTCGAGCAGCTCGGCAAGCAGGCCGTCGCCGCCGCAGCCGTCCTGGTCTACTCGTTCGTCCTGGCCTTCGTGATCGGCTTCGCCATCGAGAAGACGATCGGCTTCCGCGTGAAGACCGAGGACGAGGTCGCCGGCATCGACACCGCGGTCCACGGTGAAGAGGGCTACGTCCTCTACGAGGAGCGCGACGAGACCCCGGTCTCGGTCCGCTAGACACCGCACCACCCGCACGGATGACGGGCCCCGCGCACACAGCAGGCGCGGGGCCCGTCGTCGTGTGCGGTGCCGGTCACAGTGGTCGCGACCACGGCGCGTGGCGCCTGCCACGGACGGGAGGCGCGGTGCGGGGCGGACCCGCACCGCGCCTCCCGTCCGGTGGTCGCGACCACGGCGCGTGGTGCGCCGCGCTGTCAGGTCACCAGGCGTAGTCCTCCGGCGAGGTGTCGTGGCCCGGGAAGATCTCGTCGAGCCGGTCGAGGGCGCGCTGGTCGAGTCGGATGTCGACGGCGCGCACCGCGGACTCCCACTGCTCCATCGTGCGCGGGCCGGTGATCGGCGCCGTCACACCGGGCTGGTGCAGCAGCCACGCCAGGGCCAGCTCGCCCGGGGTGTGACCGAGCTCCTTCGCGAGCGACTCGTAGGCGGTGAGCTGGTCGCGGTGTCCCTCGACGTACTCCGCGCTGCGGCCGGACAGGCGCCGGGAGCCGTTCTCGGTCTTCTCGATGACCCCGCCGAGCAGTCCGCCCTGCAACGGCGACCACGGGATGACCCCGAGGCCGTACTCACGGGCGGCGGGCAGGACCTCGCGCTCGACGTCGCGCACGACGAGGTTGTAGATCGACTGCTCGCTCACCAGGCCGAGGCTGCCCCGGCGTACGGCTGCCTCCTGCGCCTGCGCGATGTGCCACCCGGCGAAGTTCGACGAGCCGACGTAGAGCACCTTGCCCTGCTGCACGGCGACGTCGATCGCCTGCCAGATCTCGTCCCACGGGGTCGCCCGGTCGACGTGGTGGAACTGGTACAGGTCGACGTGGTCGGTCTGCAGCCGACGGAGGCTCGCGTCGAGCGACTGCCGGATGTTCAGCGCGCTCAGCTTGCCGCCGTTCGGCCAGTCGGTCATCTCGCCGTACACCTTCGTCGCGAGCACGGTCTTCTCGCGTCGACCGCCGCCCTTCGCGAACCAACGGCCGATGATCTCCTCGGTGGCACCCTTGCCCACCGAGCCGCCGTAGCCGTTGGCGGTGTCGAAGAAGTTCACGCCGAGTTCGTGCGCCCGGTCCATGATCGCGTGCGAGTCGTCCTCGCTGGTCTCCGGTCCGAAGTTCATCGTGCCGAGCACCGCTCGTGACACCGACAGCCCTGTCCGTCCGAGGTGTGTGTAGTCCATGCCTCCGGTCTACGCGGGTGCGGGTGTGCGAACCAGGCCCTGCGGGTGCCGGTCATGCGCCCGGCGTAGAACGGGACGAACCGTCCTCCACGGAGTGCGGCCGACGGACCCCACACGGAAGGACGCACCATGCCCGCGAAGGACGAGATCCCCAGCACCCTGCAGCGGTCGCCGGAGCACGCGCAGGACATCTTCGCCGAGACGCTCGAATCGGCGAACGAGACGTACGGTCCGGGAGAGCGCGCACACCGCACCGCCTACGCCGCCGTCAAGCACGAGTACGAGAAGGTCGGCGACCACTGGGAGGAGAAGGACTCCTCCGGTCCGTCGGACTCCGGCGCGGAGGGCACGCGCGGCTCCGGGGAGACCCAGGGCGGCGTCGACGCGAACGCCTCGAAGGCGCACCTGATGGAGGTCGCGAAGCGCCTCGACGTCAGCGGCCGCTCGACGATGGACAAGGACGAACTCGTCCAGGCGATCAAGCGGGCGAACGGCCGAGCGACGGCAGCGGCGCGGCGGTGACCGGGCCGGCCACGGCTGCGTGGGGGTGACCGCGCCGGCGACGGCCGCGGTTGCGCGGCGTCCGGACCGGCTGTCGACTCGTTCGTGCATGCTCCGCCCGGCATGTGCCGTGCACCGAGGGGAGTAGCGTGCCGCGGGTGAACACGCCAGCACTCCGTGGCAGCCGGATCCTCGGCTTCGGCCACCACCAACCCGACCGGGTCCTCACCAACGACGAACTGTCGACGATGGTCGACACGAACGACGAGTGGATCACCACCCGCACCGGCATCAGGACCCGCCGGATCGCGGGCCCCGACGACAGCGTCGTGTCGATGGCGATCGAGGCCGGCCGGATGGCCATCGCCGACGCCGGCCTCGAGCCCTCCGACATCGGGCTCGTGATCGTCGCCTCGACCACGCACCGCGAGCGGTCGCCGTACACGGCCGGACGGGTCGCCGCGGCGCTCGGGATGGCGAACGGTCCGGCACCCATCGACATCAACACGGCGTGCAGCGGCTTCGAGTACGCGATGGCCCTCGCCGACCAGTCGATCCGCGTCGGCGCCTCGGACACCGCCCTCGTGATCGGGTCCGAGACCCTTTCCAGCATCGCCGACTGGACGGACCGCTCGACCTGCGTGCTCGTCGGCGACGGTGCCGGAGCCGTGGTGATCGGTGCTGCCGACACCGCGGAGATCGGACCCGTGTCGTGGGGGAGCGTGCCGCACCTCAACGAGGCCGTGCTGGTCACGCGCGACCCCGAGTACTTCACGCAGCAGGGTCGGTCGATCTACCGGTGGGCGATCACGGAGGCCGAGGGACACGCCCGCGCGGTCGTCGACGCAGCCGGAGTGACGCTCGACGACATCGGCGTCCTCGCCTTCCACCAGGCGAACCTCCGCATCATCGAGCCCCTGGCCGAGGCACTCGGCGGCGGGGACAAGTACGTCGTGCGGGACGTGGTCGAGTCCGGCAACACCTCGGCCGCGAGCGTGCCGCTCGGGCTGTCGAAGGCGTGGCACCGCGGGGAGCTGCCGGAGGACACCCTGGCGCTGCTGTTCGGCTTCGGCGGGGGCTTCGCGCACGCCGGGCAGGTGGTGCGGACGCCGAAGCGGCGCTCGTGACCCGGTGACGCGCTGACCGAGGCGGCCCGTCGACGGGCGTCATCAGTCGACGGACGCCGGACGTCGGGCATCGGCAGTTGTTGGACGGAGCCTGTCGACGGCGCTGACCGTCGACGGACGCGGACTGCGCACGGACGGGAGGCGCGGTGCACGCTGGCACCGCGCCTCCCGTCCGTCAGCCGTGCGACGTCAGCCGCGCTCGCCGCGCCCGTCGGGTACCTCGCGGTCGTGCTGGGGGTCACGGTGCGGCGTGTCCGCCCAGAGGTCCTCGTCGTCTCGCTCCTTCCGGCGCCACGGCAGCGCTCGACGTTCCTTCTCGTCCGTTCGTCCGTCGCCGGCCGCTCGGTCCTTCGCCCCACGGCCGCGCTCCTTCGTCGGCTTCGTCGGCCTCGTCTCGAGGACGACGGGGAAGTGCCGCGGTGGCAGTCCGAAGCCCTCGCGGGACGCCTGGACGACCTTCTTGCCGAGTGCGTGGTTGCCCAGGCCGCCGACGGCCGCGCCGATGCCGAACGGCAGCGCACGGCCGAGGACCGAGGCGCCCTGCCGCGCTGCGAAGCGCTTGATGAACTGGTCGCGGACCTTGCCACCGATGCCGCTCACCACCTGCTTCGGCAGGGAGGCGGTCACCATCTCGCCCCAGAACGCCGAGCGTGCCTGGCCCCCGGTGGCCTGACCGGCGAGCTGCTTGACGAGTTGCGTCCCCGGAGCGCCGAGGATGAGGGCCATCACGAGGGTGCGCGAGCGTTCCGGGTCCTCGAGGGCGATGCCGTGCACCTCGGTCACCGACTGCGCGAAGAGTGCCGTGGCCTCGAGGAAGCCGACCGTCTCGGCACCGCTGAGGCCGAGCGCCGCTGCCATGCCGACCCCGGGGATCACCGCACTCGCTCCCACGGCAGCGCCGCCCGTGGTCACCGCCGTGAGGTACTGCCGCTCGAGGATCTGGATGACCTCGGCGGGGCTCGCATCCGGGTGGCGACGCCGCACGGCGTTGACGTGCGCGACCACCACGGGACGCTGCACGGCGATGACGCGGTCGAGCATCTTGGTCCACCCCGTGGGGTTCTCGGGTGTGGGGGTGCGGTCGTCGCGGGTGTCGGACTGGACCGGGGCGGGCGGCATCGGCACGATCGCCCCGTCGTTGTGCTGTCGGGCCATGACGCAGAACGTACGCCGACGCGGTGGGAGCTCCGCACTCGCAGCATGCCGCGCGCGCCGGCTCGGTGGTCGTGCAGGTCGCCGTCACCGGCACGGCACACCCGCTCGGAGGAGCTTCGCGCGCAAGCGCTCGGGTTCCATCAGGTCGGCCCAGACGACCCGGACGACCGTGCGGACCTCGGGGAACGACCGGATGAAGTCCTCGCGCTGCTTCTCCTGCCAGTGTGCGGCGGCGGCGTCCGCACCGTCGCCGTACTTCGCCCGCCCGTCGACCTCGACGACGACGCCCTGGTCCGGGAACCAGAAGTCGACGACTGCCGTCCGGTCTCCCGCGCGGCTGAAGACGTGCTGCTGGACGGGCTCCGGCGTCCCGAGCAGTCGGAAGCGCACCCGGCACACCGACTCCGCCGGGGAGTCGGACAGCGCCGACCCCATCCCGAGCGCCGCCGCCGCCTTGTCGCGCGCAGTGGCGGACGCCCCTGCTGTCTCCGAGAGCATCGACGAGAGCACCCGACGGCCGTGCAACGCGGCGTCGATGATCGGGAGCGCTGTGCAGAGCGGTTCGGTCGCGGCGATGTCCAGCAGGACGTCGACGAGCGGTTCGACGGCGACGCCAGCGAACATCGACGGGCTGTACGGCGGAGTGCCGTCCCACTTTCCGCGAGGAGCACGCGCGACCAGCGGCCGAAGCCGCTGGTAGGTCGTGGTCTCCGCGCGAGAACGCCGTGGATCCCGCAGTTCCACGCGGTCCGGTGGGGCACCGACGAGGGGGAGCCCGTACGCGAGTGCAGCGCTGCGATGTGCCAGCAGTCTCGGGGGCTGGATGCGGTGTGCGGTGGCGCGCACCAGCAAGAGGTGGTGTTCCTCTGGCAGGAGGTCGGTGATCGCTGCTGGATCGACCAGGACACCGGGCCGGATAGGCCGGAGCTCGCCGCGCTGTGCTCGACGTTGCAGTGCGCGGCGCTCTGCGGAGGGGAAGCGACTCGTCCGGATCAGCGGGACGGCGAGGACTCGTTCGTGCATGTCCGTAAGCGTCGCGCCGTGGACCGGCGAGACCGGCGGGGGAGAGCTGAACTGGGGATGGTGAGCCGGACCTCCCGGCTGTGGAGGAGTGACGGTGGCGAGGAGTGCGACAACGTTGATGTCGTACGACAGCGGATCTGTCGTGTCAGCCGCGAGGGGCCGCGGTCTCGCGAGAAGTACGACGAATCCGTTGTCGTACGACAGCGGGTGAGTCGTACGACAGCGCCAGCCAGCGAGCCCCGCTCCCCGCGCCCGCAGCGTGCGCCAGGGCCGCCGCGCTACCGCCGCGCGAGCTGCGCACGCAGCGGCAGGTCCTGGTCCTCGAGGATGAACTGGGCGCCGACGGCCGTGCGCGCGTGCACGACGACCGGGGCGAGCAGGTTCACCGTCGTGCCGGACGCCCCCGGGTTGGCGACCACGAGGAGCATCGCGTCGGCGGGGTCGGTCAGGCCGATCAGGGCCGCCTGCTCGTCGGTGAGCTCGGGCGCGTAGTCGGGCAGGTGCACCGCGGCGTCGAGCAGGAACAGCCGCGCGTCGTCGCCGTGCAGGGCGAAGAGCCCCTCGGCACCTTCGACGGGCTCCAGGGTGAACACGGGTGCCGGCGACAGCCCGAACGGGGGCGTGGGGAAGGTCAGGTCGATGCTCATCGGAGGTAGTCCATCAGGGTCGGCTGCAGGACCTTCGCGGTGACGGCGAGGGCTGCCTGGTAGGTGGTCTGCTGCACCTGCAGGTCGAGGACCGCACCGGCGAGGTCGAGGTCCTCGATGCCGGCGCGACGGGTCTCCAGCGCGACGGACGAGGTCTTCAGCGCGTCCTGCGCCCCCAGTGCCGCCGCGTGCCGCACACCCACGTCGGCCTGCGCCGCACGGAGGGTGCCGAACGCCGCGTCGACGTCGTTGAGCTTCGGGTTCACGTTCACACCGTTCTGCAGGTCGGCGACGATGCCGTCGATCACCGCGAAGGCCGACGTCGCGCCGGAGCCGAACGCCGCGGCCCCCGGGGTGTCGACCCGCACGGTCTGGGCGTCGCCGACGCGTCGGGACACCGCGGTGGTCGCAGCGGCGAAGCCGTCGGCGCTCGTGTAGGCGGTCGCCTCGGTCGAGGAGCCGGCGAAGACCGACCGCGTGCCGTAGGTCGTGTTGGCGGCGGACTCGAGGTCGGCCTTGAGCGCCCGGAACTGCGTGATGAACGCGTCGCGGGCGGTGTCGTCCATCACACCGGAGTTCGCGGCCTGCACAGTCAGGTCCCGCACCGTCGTCAGCACCGCGTGGGCGCCGGACAGGGCGCTGTCGGTCGTCGCGAGCCAGCCCACCGCGTCGTTCGCGTTGCGCGTGTACTGCGCGGCGGCGGCCTGCTCCTTCCGCACCTGCATCGACGAGCCGGTGCCGACCGGGTCGTCCGACGGCTTCGCGATCGCCTGCAGCGTGGTGGCGCGCTGCGTGGCGTCGGCGACGCGGGCGGCGTTCGCCTGCAGCCGCTCCGTCGCGGCAGTGATCGACATCTGGGTGGTCACACGGGTGATCACGGTCAGCCTCTCCCGACGAGTCCGACGCGGTTGATGAGCGTGTCGAGCATCTCGTCGACCGCGGTGAGGACGCGCGCTGCGCCCTGGTAGGCGTGCTGGTAGCTGAGCAGGTTGACGTTCTCCTCGTCGAGGTCCACGCCGGCGCCGGACTGCTGCTGCGTGCGTGCGCTGGTGAGCGCGAGTCCGGTGAGCGTCGCCTCCGACGAGGCCGTCCGGGAGGCGCTGCCCACCCCCGCCACGAAGCTCGCCCAGGTGCTGTCCGCACCCCCGGCGACCGTGCCGAGTCGCGAGAGCGTGTCGGCGAACGAGTCGTCGAGTTGTCCCGCCGCGTTCCGCGTCGCCAGCCCGTCGCCGTCGGTCGGGACGACCGAGAGGCCCTGCGCGGCCGGGGTGCCCGCGGCGAGGGCGAAGAACGGCGCTCCGGTGGCACCCGAGGGCGTGGTGCCCTTCGCGTGCTCGGTGTTCACGGTCTCGGCGAGTCGGGTCGCGACCCGGTCGTACGCGGCTGACGCCTCGGCGATGGCGCCGCCCGTGCCGCCGGCAGCGGGGGCGAGGAGTGCGAGCGCGCCTCCGATCGAGCCGCCGTCGAGCGTCACCGAGCCGGCACTGCCCGAGGTCCAGCGGAGGGACACGGCAGCGCCGTCGCCCAGACGCGCGCCGCCCTCGAGCGCGACGGTGCGGACGGTGTCGCCCTGCACGAGCGGGTTGCCGCCGAGGAGGACGTCGATGGTGCCGTCGGTGTTCGTCCGTACCGTGCCACCGGCGAGTCCCGCGATCTGCTGCGTGAGCCGGTCGCGCTGGTCCTGCAGCTCGTTCGCGCTGCCACCGGCGGCGAGGGCCGACCGGATCTGCACGTTCAGCCCGGCGACCTGCTCCGCCGCGTCGTTGAGCTGGTCGACCTGGGTCGCGGCCGTCGAACGGACCGTCGTCCACTGCGTGTCGAGCGCCTTCGAGCCGGTGGCGAGGGCGGTCGCGACGGTGGTCGCGGCGGCGATCACGGACGAGGCGGCGCCCGCGTCGTCGGGGTGCGCGGCGAGGTCGCCCCACGCGGACCAGAAGACGTCGAGCTGTGCCGACAGGCCGTTCTTCCCGGGCTCGTGCAGGCCGTCCTCGATCGCCGAGAGCCCGGTCGCGCGGGTCTGTGCCCAGGACGACGAGCCGGTCGCCGCCCGGAGGCCGGCGTCGAGCGTCAGGGAGCCGAGGCGTGCGATGCCGTCGACGGAGACGCCCTGCCCGGCGAGGGCAGCGGTGCCGTGCACGAAGCCGGTCTGCACGGCGGGGACCGACGACTGCGTGACGCGCTGGCGCGTGTACCCGGCGGTGCCGGCGTTGGCGATGTTCTGCCCGGTGACGTCGATGCCGGCGCGTGCCGCGGTCAGGCCGGAGTAGGCGGTCGCGAGGGATCCGAAGGTGCTCACCACGGTGCTACAGGGTCCCCTCGAACAGGCGTGCGCCGTCGGGACGGGAGCCGGAGCTGCCCGAGGCGTCGTACGTGGACGCGTCGCCGACCGAGCCGGCGAGGGTCTCCTCGGTGGCCTGGGCAGCCGTCCGGAGGAAGCGGTCGTTCTCGTCGCGGAGCGCGCCGATGTGCGTCGTCAGCTCGACCATCGCGGCGAGGTGCGTCGCGAGGATCTCGCCCCAGGGTCCGTTCGGCGCGGCGGCGACCACGTCGCGCAGGGGAGCGTCGGGGTCGACACCCCACTCCTCGGCGACGGCGGCACTCGACGCGGCGCGCTCGAGCCCGGTGCTGCGGAGCCGTTCGAGGACCTGCTCGACCTCGCGGCTGGCGTGCGACACCCAGCGGGAGCGCCCGGCGGCGAGCAGGAGCTGCTCCTCCTCGAGCTTGAACGTGAGCAGTTCGAGCAGTTCGCGCTCGCGCCAGAGGACGGCGGACAGGTCGTTCACGCTCATGGCTCCTCCCGGTTCGGGATCGGTGTCGGCGACCAGCGGGTCGTGCCGGTCCGCCTTCCGGTGGACAGCGGGGACTATCGACGCCGAGCGGTCCGTCGTAAGCGGACCGCGGCGGTGGACGCGGGCACGAGACGGGCCGGCGCTGCTCGGCGGAGCGGTGCCGCGCCTCCCGGCCGTGCGCTCCCGGGGGACGCACCGTCACCCAGACCGGGGGACAGAACCGGCGGTTCGTGCCGGTTTGTCCGCCGAAGTGCGGACCCCCGGAACCCCGCGTCCCCCCGCACTGGGGACGTTCACAGCCTGCACCGGTCACTTCCCAGCCGATACATTCGAAGCGCACCGCGGGGGACACTCCCGCACCGCGTCGCAGGGGCGCGGGTGCACCGCCCGGAGGGAACCGGGTGGTTCTTCGTCGACCGCACCGGCCTCCCGAGGGCCGGTGTCCGTCGCGCCCACGGACGGGTCAGTCAGCACGTCGACCAGGGGAAGCCAATGGACCGGAACGCACGCAACGCGATGATCGTGGAGCACCTGCCGCTCGTCGGCTACATCGTGTCGGACGTCCGTGCGCGGGCCACCCACCTCGACCGAGACGACCTGGCTGCCGTGGGCTCGCTCGCACTCGTCGCCGCCGCCGAGGCCTTCGACCCGGAGCTCGGCGTGCCCTTCGGCGCCTACGCCCGCACCCGGATCACCGGTGCGCTCGCCGACGACATGCGCTCGTCCGACTGGGCGTCGCGCGGCACCCGGAAGCGCATCCGCGAGACCCTCGCGACGCAGGAGGCACTGTCCGCCCGGCTCGGTCGCTCGGTCGGCGTGCAGGAGATCGCCGACGCGATGGGCGTCGACCGCCAGACGGCCGCCGATGCCATGTCCGACGCCGCCCGGACGGTCGGCACGATCGACGAGACCGTGCACGACGTCATCGCGTCCGAGGACCCGCTTCCCGGTGAGGACCTGCTCGAGGCCGAGAAGCGCCGCTACCTGCGCGCCGCCGTCGCCGCCCTGCCCGAGCGCATGCGGTACGTCGTCGAGAACGTCTACTTCGGCGACCGCTCGGTCACCGAGGTCGCGGCCGAGCTCGGGATCACGCACTCCGCGGTGTCGCAGCAGCGGTCCGAGGCGATGCGGCTGCTGCGGGACGGGCTCGCCGAGCACTACGGCGACGGCACCGCGGTCGAGCCGGTGTCGCGCACGACCGCCGCGCGGCGCAGTGCGTACCTGGCGCGGGTCGCGGCGAACGCCGCCGCCGGGGTCGCCCGCGCCGTGCAGGACGCGTCGGCGCCGACGGTCGTCGCAGCCAGCTGATCTTCGGCGAGGAGATTTCCTCGCCGACACCTAACGACCTCGGCGAACCTGCCGAGAGTCACGGATGTCAGCCCATGGACGGGCAGACACCACCACCCAAGGATTCACGGAGGAAACCACCATGGGTATGTCCATCAACACCAACCTCTCGGCACTCAACACGTACCGGAACCTCAACGCGACGCAGAACGACCTGTCGAAGTCCCTCGAGAAGCTCTCGACGGGTCTCCGCATCAACCGTGCTGCCGACGACGCTGCCGGTCTGACGATCTCCGAGGGACTCAAGTCGCAGGTCGGTGGCCTCACGGTCGCCGCCCGCAACGCGCAGGACGGCATCTCCGTCGTGCAGACCGCTGAAGGTGGCCTCACCGAGACCCACTCGATCCTCCAGCGCATGCGCGACCTGGCCGTGCAGGCGGGTAACGACTCGAACAACCCGACGTCGCGTGAAGCCATCAAGACTGAGGTCGGTCAGCTCCAGCAGGAGCTCAGCCGTATCTCCGACTCGACCAACTTCAACGGCATCAAGCTGCTCGACGGCAAGGCGGGGACTGCTGGCGACGGCAAGCTCACCTTCCAGGTCGGCGCGAACGGTGACGCGAGCAGCAAGATCACGGTCGACCTGGCGGGCGCGAACATCAGCAAGCTGGCGACGACCCTGAAGGACGGGACGACGACGCAGGCCTTCGAGTTCGACGACAAGTCGTTCGACGCGACTGCTCCGACGGCCCCGACTGAGCTCAAGCTGTCGAGCGACAAGGGGTCGGCCGTCGACGTGACGGTGGACGACGCCACCGACGCCGCCGATTACGTCACGAAGCTCAACACCAAGCTTGCCGACTCGGGCTTCACCGCTACCGCCACCACGGACGCCGCTGGCAAGACCACTGGCTTCACCCTGACGGCAGCAGACGGAGGCAAGGTCACTGCTGAGGACGTCACGTTGAAGGACGTGACCAGCGGTGCGCTCAAGTTCGGCTCGAACGCCGAGGCGCAGGACTCCATCAAGGCGCTCGACGTCGCGATCGCGTCGGTTTCGTCGGCTCGTTCGGAGCTCGGTGCGGTCCAGAACCGCTTCGACCACGCCATCAACGTGACGAACGTGGCCAAGGAGAACCTGACCGCTGCTGGTTCGCGCATCACCGACGTCGACATGGCGCAGGAGATGGTCAAGTACACCCGCGACAACATCCTGAGCCAGGCCGGCACCTCGATGCTCGCGCAGGCGAACCAGAGCACGCAGGGCGTGCTCTCGCTCCTCCGCTAGCACCACCGACGCCGTCGTCCGGAGGATTTGGAGTCCTCCGGACGGCGGCGTCACCACACCCACGACCACCCCCGACGACAGGGAGCCCCGCGATGTCGACGTCGTCCGTCTCGGGCAACAGTCTCGCGATCGACGGTCTGGTCAGCGGTCTCAAGACCTCCGACCTGATCAACTCGCTGATGACCATCGAGCAGGTCCCGCAGACCCTGCTCAAGAACAAGCTCACCGACACCAACTCGTTCGTCTCCTCGTTGCAGACGATCAACTCGCTCGTGCAGACCCTCGCGACGAAGGCCGGCGACGCCGCCAAGGCCACGTCGCTCGACGTGTACGCCGCGAAGAGCTCGTCCACCGGCGTGACCGTCGCGACCGACGCCACGGCCTCCGCCGGATCCGTCAGCTTCCAGGTCGGGTCGACGGCGGCTGCGCACGTCGGCGTCACCGCCGCGATGTCGACCTGGGCGTCCGCAGCCGAGCCGCTCACGCTCGTCGGTGCCGACGGGAAGAAGACCACCGTCACACCGGCCTCGGGTTCGCTCGACGACGCGGTCAGCGCCATCAACAAGGCCGGCGCCGGTGTGACCGCGACGAAGGTCGCCGCCGGGACCGACACCGACGGCACGAAGCTCTACCGCCTGCAGCTCACCGCGACGAAGACCGGCGCAGCGGCGTCCTTCGCGCTGTACCGCGGCACCTCCGACGACGTGACGGCGGGGACCGCGACGAACGTCTTCACCCAGCCCGGCGCGGCGGTCGTCACGCAGGGCAAGGACGCCAGCGTCACACTCTGGGCGGGGACCGCCGCCGCGCAGACGGTCACGAGCGCCACGAACACGTTCGACGACCTGCTGCCGGGGCTCGACGTCACGGTCACGCAGACCACGACCGACCCGGTGACCGTCACGGTCGCGCAGGACACCACGAAGGCCCAGGCCGTCGCGTCCGGACTCGTCGACGCGCTCAACGCGATCACCTCGTACTACGCCACGAACACGGCGGTGACGAGCACCACGAGTCCGACCACCGGCACCACGTCGACGAAGGCCGGCGTGCTCACCGGAGACGGCACGACCCGCGACGCGGTGCAGCGCCTCACCACGACGATGTCGACGCCGGTCAACGGGAAGTCGCCGTCGTCCATCGGCATCGTCATCCAGAAGGACGGTACCTTCAGCTTCGACGCCGCGGTCTTCCAGAAGGCCCTGGCGGACGACCCGCAGGGCACCCAGGCCATGCTGTCCGGCGTCGCGACGAACGTCGGCGCCGCGGCGACGGCCGCGTCGGACAAGTACACGGGGTCGATCACGACCTCGATCACCGGGCAGCAGTCGGTCGCGAAGGACCTGACGACGCAGATCGACAACTGGTCGGACCGGCTCACCGCACGACGGGCGACGCTGCAGGCGCAGTACTCCGCCCTCGAGACCAGCCTCAGCAAGCTCCAGTCCCAGTCGGCGTGGCTCTCCAGCCAGCTGGCGTCGACGTCGAAGTGACGGGAACGACCATGAACGCCTTCGACCTGCAGTCCGCCGCCTTCCGTCAGGCAGCACAGCCCCGCACGGTGACCGACCAGCGCCGAGCGCAGTACACGAACGAGGCCGTGCTCTCGGCGACACCCGCACAGCTCGTCACGATGCTCTACGACCGGCTGCTGCTCGACCTGCACCGCGCCGAGGCCGCGCAGACGACGTCGGACTGGGAGGCCGCGCGCGAGCAGCTGCTGCACGCCCAGGCCATCGTCGGCGAGCTGTCGTCCACGCTCCGCATCGACGTGTGGGACGGCGGCGAGGGGCTCCTCGCGATCTACAACTACGCGTCGACGTCGTTGATCACCGCGAACGTGCACCGCGACGTGCAGGCGACGCGCGACTGCATCCGGATCCTGGAGCCGCTGCGCCAGTCGTGGCACGAGGCCGCCGCGGCCCTCCCGACGACCCAGGCGCCGCAGGTCGGCACCGGGGGAGCGCTCGGTGTCGCCTGACCCGCACCCCACCCCCGCCGCTGAGACCGCCGACGGTGCGTGGGCCGCGGTGCTCGACGCCCTCGAGCACGAGCTGACCACGATCGACGCGACCACGGACGGCACCGCAGCGATCGTCCTCGACGCGACCCCGTGGGTCGTCCCGACCACGCTCGGACCGGTGCCGCGCGCGCTGGTGGGTCGTGCCTCCCGGCTGCTGGCCGCGCAGCGCGACCGGATGTCGACGCTCGAGACCGAGCGGCGGCAGACCCTGGAGCACCTCGGCGCGCTCCGTCAGGTCGCGGCGACGGACGAGCCGCGCGGCTCCGTGTACCTGGACGCCTCCGCCTGAGGCGCGCCTGCTCGAGCGAGCACGACGACAGATGCGTCGTCGCACGACAGCGGTTCCGTCGTGTCGGTCGTGGGCCGTCGCGCACCTCCGGCCGGGACGACAGATGCGTCGTCGGACGACAGCGGCTTCGTCGCACCACAGCGGAGCACGCGACGAGTGTTCAACGAGCCCCGCCGCCGCAGCCAGCCCCCGCCCCCCGTTCGGGGCGAGCCCTAACGTCCCCAGCGCCGCCGCCGACAGCGCCTCACGAGCACGGATCGCTCACTCGTTCGGCCACGGATCGGCCACCGCCAATCGGCGACGTCGCACGACGTCGCACACCGAGGGGACGGGCCACCCGTGTTCGATTCCGTGACGAGCGTCGCGCTGCAGAGCGCGCTCGACGGGCTGTCGCTGCGACAGCGCACCATCGCGAACAACGTCGCGAACATCAACACGCCGAACTACCACGCCGAGAAGGTGCGCTTCGAGGACGCCCTCGCGCAGTCGATCGTGCACGGTGACGGGCACGCGACCGCGACCACCGCGCGCAGCCTCGAGCCGACGAACGAGATCGGCAACAACGTCAACCTCGACCAGGAGACCCTGTCGAACGTGGACACGGTCCTGCGCTACCAGTTCGCCACCCAGGCGGTCGGCGGCGAGGCGACGGCCCTCCGCGCCGCGATGCGGACGAACTCGTGACGACCTTCGACGCGATCGGCATCGCGAGCACCGGCATGACCGTGCACCGGAAGTGGCTCGACGCGATCTCGGACAACATCGCCAACGTCAACACGGTCCGCTCGATGGACGACTCCGCGTTCCAGGCCCGCTACGTCGAGGTCCAGGAGGGCGCCGGCACGTCGGGCGCCTACGTCAAGGGCGCGGCGTTCGGCAGCGCCGCCGGACGCGTGACCTACGACCCGGACAACCCGCTCGCGAACGCGGAGGGCTACGTCCGCATGCCGGACATCGACCTCGGCACGCAGATGGCGGACCTCATCATGGCCCAGCGCGGGTACCAGGCGAACGCCGCCGTGGTCGACCGTGCCAAGACCGCCTACGAGGCGGCACTGCAGATCGGGAAGAACTGATGCCCATCGACGCACTGAACGGTGTGACCACCAACGCGATGACCCGTGCGTTCGCCGGCGCCACGGACGCTGCGACCGGTGCCGGAGCGCTCGGCGGTGCCGCGGGCGCCGGCGCGGTCCAGCCGACCACCGGCGGCGACGGCTTCGCCGCGAGCCTCGGCAACGCGGTCGACGGGCTCCAGCAGCTGCAGAGCGACTCGAAGACCCTGGCGCTCAAGGCCGTCACGGGCAACCTCGACGACATCCACGACGCCACCATCGCGTCCACCCGTGCCCAGGTCACCCTCGAGCTCGTCACCGCCGTCCGCAACAAGGGCGTCGACGCGTTCAACGAGATCATGCGGATGCAGGCCTGATGCCCGCCGCGATGCAGAACACGTGGGGGCGGCTCGTCGCCTACGTGAAGGGCTTCTCCGCCGCGCAGCGCACCATCGCGCTGATCGGCGTCGCCGCACTCGTGCTCGGTGGGATCGCCCTCGCCAGCTGGCTCGGCAAGGCGTCCTACGCGCCGCTCTTCACCGGACTGGCCGCAGCCGACGCGAGCTCGATCACCGACCAGCTGACGACCGACGGTGTGCCGTACCAGCTGACCGACGGCGGCGCGACGATCCTCGTTCCGCAGGACAAGGTGTACTCGGAGCGGCTCAAGGCGGCGTCGAACAACCTGCCGTCGTCGAACGAGGGCGGCTACTCGCTCCTCGACAAGATGGGCGTGACGAGCTCGGAGTTCCAGCAGGACGTCACCTACAAGCGGGCGATCGAGGGCGAGCTGGCGAAGACGATCTCGTCGATGGACGGCGTGAAGGCCGCCACCGTGCAGCTCGCCATCCCCGAGAAGACCGTCTTCGTGTCCGAGGAGAAGGACCCGACGGCGTCGGTGTTCGTCGCGACCGAGAACGGCGCGCAGCTCACCACGGACCAGGTGCAGTCGATCGTGCACCTGACGAGCGCCGCGGTCGAGGGGATGCAGCCCACCGACGTCTCCGTCGTGGACCAGAAGGGCCAGACCCTCTCCGCGGTCGGTACCGGAGCGACCGGCAGCGGCGCCGACCAGGCCGCCGACTACGACGCGGCCACCCGGAAGAAGATCCAGGACCTGCTCGACACCACGCTCGGACCGGGCAACGCGAGCGTCGTGGTCTCGGCGACGATGAACCAGCAGTCGGGCACCCGGACGTCGGAGAGCTTCGCACAGCCGAAGGGCGGTGCAGTCGCCCTCAACGAGTCCAGCTCGACGGAGGAGTACGGCTCCGGGTCCGGTGCGGGCGCCGGTGCGACCGGCGTCCTCGGTCCGGACAACATCGCGGTGCCGAACGGGACCGCCGGCGGCACCACCACGAACGGCACGGCCGCCGGTGACGACGGCTACAAGAACGAGTCGGCGACGAAGAACAACGCCGTCGACAAGACCACCGAGACGACGCAGATCCCCGCCGGTGGTGTCGAGCGGCAGACCATCTCGGTCGCCCTGAACTCGCGCGCCGACTCGGTGCAGAACGCGAACCTGCAGAGCATCAACGACCTGGTGTCCGCCGCCGCCGGAGCCGACAACGCCCGGGGCGACCAGGTCCGCGTCGCGATGATGGACTTCGACGACTCCGCGGCGAAGGACGCCGCCAAGGCCCTCGAGGAGCAGCAGCAGGCCGAGCAGCAGCAGGCCATGTGGTCGGCCATCCGCACCGCCGGCATCGTCGTCGCCGTCCTCGCCGCCGCGATCGTGCTCGCGATCGTGCTGGCCCGCCGTGCCCGCCGTCAGTCGCGCGAGGCCGTCGACGTCGGTGAGCTCGACGCCTTCGCCGGTGAGACGTTCGAACTGCCCCTCGGTACCGACGACCTGGCGATCCCGGCCGTCGAGCCGCAGACGGTCGCGCTGCAGACGCTGCCCCACGACGACGCCCCGACCGAGGTGCTGACGACGGACGAGATCAGCGCCGAGCGTCGCCGGCAGGAGATCTCCGCGCTGGCCGAGCGCGACCCGAAGCGCACCGCCGACCTGCTCCGCGGGCTCCTCGACGACCGGTCGCCGGTGTGAGCGCGCTCGTCCCGGTCCCCGCCGGCGGGGGCACCACCGACCGCGCCCTGACCGGCGCGCAGAAGGTCGCGCTCATCCTCATGCAGATGGAGACCGAGCGCGCGGCCGAGGTGATGAAGCAGTTCACCGAGCTCGAGGCCGAGGAGATCAGCGCCGAGATCGTCCGGATGCGCCGCGTGGACGACTCCGTCGTGGACCGCACGATGAGCGAGTTCCACCGCATCACGCAGCGCGGCCGCGTGCAGAAGCGCGGCGGCAAGGACGCCGCGCTCGGGCTGCTCGAGGCGTCGTTCGGGTCCGAACGCGCCGCGGGCGTGATGGACCGGCTGGCCTCGAACCTCGCCGGGCAGTCGTTCGAGTTCCTCGACGACGCCGAACCCGGCCAGGTCGTCAGCCTGCTCGAGGGCGAGCTGCCCCAGACCATCGCCCTCGTGCTCGCGCACCTGCAGCCCGGGCAGGCGAGCGCGGTGCTCGCCGGGGTCGACGACCGTGTCCGCACCGACGTCGCCCAGGCCTTCGCGACGATGGGCACGGCGACCCCCGAGGCCGTCGGGATCGTCGCCGGCGTCCTCCGCCAGCGCGCCGGTGCCGTGGTCTCGCCGCGCGAGAGCGTCGAGGTCGTCGGCGGCATCGCGCCCCTGGTCGAGATCATCAACCGCTCGGACGTCGCCACCGAGAAGGCCGTGCTCGACGGCCTCGAGGCGCGCGACCCGGAGCTCGCGGAGGACATCCGCTCGCGGATGCTCACGTTCGAGGACATCGTCAAGCTCGAGTCGCGCGACATCCAGCAGGTGCTCCGCGGCATCGACTCGAAGCTCCTCGCGACCGCCATGAAGGGTGCGCCGACGCCGGTCGTCGAGACGATCCGCGCGAACGTGTCCGAGCGCAACCGCGAGCTGCTGGACGACGAGCTGCAGGCCATGGGCCCCGTGCGCGTCTCGCAGGTCGAGGAGGCGCGCGCCGAGGTGGTCCGCTCCGTCCGCGAGCTGGAGGCCGAGGGCACGATCACCGTCCACCGCGCCGAGGAGGACGAGCTCGTTGACTGACACCACCGTGCAGCGCGTCGCGTTCCCCGTGCTCGGGAGCGCGACGACCCGCGACCTCGCAGCGGCCGCCGACGTGCGCGGCCACGCCGCGGGCTACGCCGCGGGCCTCCGTGCCGCCCAGGCCGAGACCGCTGCGCTGCACGCCCGGCTCGAGGCCGAGCACGCAACGCGACTTGCGGCGCTCCAGGCCGAGACCGTCCGCCGTGTCCAGGTGCTCGACGCGGCCACGAACGCGATGCTCTCCCAGGTCGTGCCGGTGCTGGCCGACGCCGAGGAGTCCCTGGTCGACGCTGCGCTCGACCTGGCCGAGGCCGTCGTCGGACACGTGGTGCGTTCCGGGCGCCAGGACGACGCGACCGGCGAGGGCGACGGCCAGGAGGCACGCCCCACCACCGGTGCGGAGGCGACCGTCCGTCGGGCGCTCGCCTCGGTCGACGCCACCGTCGCGGTGGCCGTCCGGCTCAGCCCCGCCGACGCAGCCCGCGTCGCCGACCTCGCGCTGCCGGTCCCGGTCGTGCCGGACGTGGCGCTGCTCGACGGCGACGCCGTCGTGGACCTGCCGGACGGGCTGCTCGACCTCCGCATCGGCGCAGCGCTCGACCGTGCGCGCGCGGCGCTGGGCCGCTCCGCCGACCGGCCGGAGGCGTCCCGGTGACCGCGACCCTCCTCCGTCCCCGTGGGCTCGACGAGGCGATCGCCCTCGCCGCGCCGCAGCGCGTGGGCCTCGTCACGAGCGCGGTGGGCCTCGGGCTGACCGTCGCCGGGGTCGAGGCCCGGATCGGCGACGTCCTGACCGTCGGCACCGAGGGCAGTCCGCAGACCCCCGTCGAGGTCGTCGCCACCGATCCCACGGGTGTGCGCTGCATGCCGCTCGGACGCCTCGTCGCGGTGACCGCGGGCACCCCCGTCCGCCCGACCGGTCGTCCCGTGCTGGTGCCGACCGGTGCAGGGCTGTTCGGCCGGGTGCTCGACGGGCTCGGGCGGCCGATCGACGACCGTGGTCCGCTCGACACCGACGGCTGGGTGCCGCTCGACCACGCGACGCCGAACGCCATGGCGCGAACGCGGATCGACGCGCCGATGCAGCTCGGCGTCCGCGTGCTCGACACCCTGACGACCGTGGGTCGTGGACAGCGCATGGGCCTGTTCGCCGGCTCCGGCGTCGGCAAGTCCTCGCTGCTGTCGATGATCGCGCGCGGGAGCGACGCAGCCGTCAACGTCATCGCCCTGGTGGGGGAGCGCGGCCGCGAAGTTCGGGAGTTCCTCGAGGACGACCTCGGGCCCGAGGGCCTCGCCCGCTCGATCGTCGTGGTCTCGACGTCCGACGAGCCGGCCCTGATGCGCCTGCGCGCGGCGTTCGTCGCCACCCGGATCGCGGAGTCGTTCCGCGACGCCGGGCAGGACGTCGTGCTCATGATGGACTCGCTCACCCGCGTCGCGATGGCGCAGCGCGAGATCGGACTGTCCGTGGGCGAACCGCCCGCGACCCGGGGCTACCCGCCGTCGACCTTCTCGGTGCTCGCCGGGCTCCTCGAGCGCGCGGGCACCGACCGGGTCGGCAGCATCACCGGGCTCTACACCGTGCTCGTGGACGGCGACGACCACAACGAGCCGATCGCGGACAGCGCCAGGAGCATCCTCGACGGGCACGTCGTGCTCGACCGGAAGCTCGCCGTGACCGGGCACTTCCCCTCCGTCGACGCGCTCGGCTCGGTGTCCCGCGTCGCCTCGAAGGTCACCGAGCCGTGGCAGCGTGCTGCGGCCACCGCGCTCCGGAAGGTGATGGCGGCCCGCCGGAACGCGCAGGACCTGCTCGACGTCGGCGCCTACCAGCCCGGCACGAACCCGCTCGTCGACGCAGCGGTCACCCACCAGGACGCGATCGACGCGTTCCTCCGACAGGGGATGGACGACCGCGCCGACGCCGGGACGTCCTGGCGAGCCCTCGACGCCCTCGTCGCCCGACTGGGGGTGTCCGCCTGATGGCCCGACGCTTCCCCCTCGCCGGCCTGCTGCGTCTGCGGCACGCCGAGCAGGACCGCGCCGCCGCCGCCCTGGCCGCCGCGAACGACCGTGTCCGCGACGCCGCCGACGCCCGCATCGCCGCGCGGCGGAACCTGGCGGACCGCGAGCAGGAGCAGCTCGTCACGGACGCCGCGACGCTGAGCGCGCTCGCGGCCGCGCGGGCCTCGACCCGCGGGATGCTCGAGGAGCTCGACGCCGTCGCACGCACCCGTCGTGCCGATGCCGATGCCGCCCGGACCGCGTACTCCGCCGCCCGCCGTGCCGCGCTCGGCCTCGAGAAGCTCGAGGGCCACCACGACCACGAGCAGGCCGCCGCCGACCTGCGCGCCGAGCAGGACGCCCTCGACGAGATCGCGGCACGACGCCGCACGGAAGGTGGTGTCCGATGAGCGTCGACGCCGTGCTCTCCCGGATCGCCGAGATCCGCACCCAGATCGACGCCCTGCGCGGCGGTACCACCGCCTCCGCGGGCGGCTCCGCCTCGAACGAGGCCACGACCCGCGCGTTCGCCGACGCCCTGGCGACCGCGACCGGGACGTCGACGAGCGCCGGCGCCGCCGGCACCGCTGCTGCCGACGGGGCGTCCCGCACGCCGGCCACCTCGGTCGACGCGGGCCGCGGCACCCTGGCGACCGGCAGCGGCGCCACGGGGTCCGACGTGGTCGAGGACGCGAAGAAGTACCTCGGCGTGCCCTACGTGTTCGGCGGGACGACCCGGTCCGGCATGGACTGCTCCGGGCTCGTGCAGACGGTGTTCAAGGACCTCGGGGTGACCATGCCGCGCGTGGTGCCCGACCAGGCGGACATGGGGGTGCCCGTCGGGTCGCTCAAGGACGCGAAGCCGGGCGACCTCATCATCCCGAAGGGCGAGCAGCACATCGTGATCTACGTCGGTGACGGCAAGGTGCTGCACGCACCCCGACCCGGCAAGGACGTCCGGATCGTGGACAACTGGTACAAGGACTCCGACATCGCGACGATCCGCCGCATCGTGCCGAGCGAGGCCGCGGCTCCTGCGGCGACCCGCTCGGTCTCCGCAGCGGGTGCGGCGCAGTCGGTCACCGACCTGCAGACCGCGGCACTCCTGTCGGCGATGCGGGGGAGTGCTGCATGAGCACCGTGAGCACGACGACCCTCTCCCCGGCCCCCGCCGCACCGGGGAGCGCTGCGACCGCCGGGTCGACGACCTCGGCGCTGCCGTTCGGCGCCGCCCTCGCCGCGGTGCTCGCGCCGGCCGCGTCGAGCACGTCGGGCGGCGCGTCGGTGGGGCCCGCGGGCGTCACCGGTGCGCCGTCCGGGACGGCCGCCGCGACCAGCGCTCCGGGCTCGACCGCCGCGGCCTTGACCGCCGCGGCCTCGACCGCCGCGGCCTCGACCGCCGCGGCTTCGACCGCCGCAGTCACGACCACCGCGGACACGACGACCGCTGCCCCCGCCACCGATCCGTCGCTGCTCGGCATCGTGCCGGTGCCCACCGCCCTCGTCGCGGTCCCGTCGGCCAGCGCCGCCGCCGTGCCGGACGATGCGGTGTCGCCCCAGGTCGGGACCGCGGGGACGGACGGTGCCGAGCCCTCGGCCGGCAATGCACGACCGACCGGAGCGTCCGACCCGCTCGGAGCCACGGAGACGCGCGGGACCGCCGGTCCTGCCGGCACCGCGGACCGCGCAGCGTCGGCCGGGATCGCTACGCCGGCACCGGTTGCCGGCTCCGGACCCGCCGTTGCGCGGTCCACCGGACCGCAGGTCGGCGCCGTGCCGTCCACGACCGCTCGACCTGCAGGAACGTCCGGCGCTCCCCGGCCCGGTGCGGTACAGCCCACCGTGGTCCGTCCCGCTGCGGCGCCGCTCGAGGGTGACGTGTCCGACGTGTCCGCGGTCACGACGCCCGTCCTCGCGACCACGCGGTCGACGACCGGTGCACCCGGTGCGCCCTCGACGACCGCCACCTCGACGGCGACCGGCTCGACCGCCGCGGCCCCGTCGGTCCTCGGACCCGTCGCGGTGGACGGGGCGTCGAGCTCCGCCGCGCCCGGAGCCGCGACAGCCGTTGTTGTGACCGCGTCCGCGAGCACGACGACTGGAACCAGCGCGGCGGGGACCACCACGACCGGGACCACCGCGACCGGGGCCACCGCGACCGGGGCCACCACGACCCTGACCACCACGACGCCGAGCAGTCCGCTCTCGACGACGGACGCCGCGGCCGCGGCCGCCGGCCCCACGGCAGCGACCAGCGGGTCGTCCGCGCCCCCGACCGCTCGCCCTGCCGACACCGGCACGGCGAGCACGGTGAGCACGGCGACCACCGCCGCCCCGATCGTGCAGACCGGACCGGCCACCGGGTCCCGGAGCGACCACGGGTCGGACCGGCGGACGGGCGGCCAGGGTGATCCGAGCCTCCAGGCCATGACCGCCCCGCGCAGTGGCGAGACGCCCTTCGCGGTCCCCGCACCCGCGACGACCGGGCTCCCCACCGCGCCGGGCGCGGCGACGGCGAACGCCCCGGCGCCCCTCGCACAGCAGCTCGCGCGCCCGGTGTTCACGCTCGCGCAGGCCGGTCCCGGCGACCACGTCGTCACGGTGCAGGTCACGCCCGACGCGCTCGGTCCCGTCACGGTCCGCGCGCACGTGACCGCGCACGGGATGCACGTCGAGCTCTTCGCCGCGTCGGACGCCGGCCGCGACGCGGTCCGGCAGGTGCTGCCCGACCTCCGCCGTGACGCTGCCGGCAGCGGGACCACCACGACCCTCGACCTGTCCTCCCAGAACCACCCGGGCGCGCAGCCCGGTCGCGACGACCGGCCGGCACCGACGGTGCTGCGCCCGGGAGTCGGCCTGGAGGCCCGCCCCACCCCGACCGCGCCGGTCACCACCCGGCCCACCACCGTCCGATCCGTCGGACTCGACGTCCTCGCCTGACGCGGACACGAGAAGGAGACCACACCATGCCCCTCGACGGCATCACCGGCTCGGTGGACGCTGCCACGCAGGCAGCGGCGATCGCCCAGACCGCCGGTGCGAAGAAGTCCCAGACGATGGACTCGGAGGTGTTCATGAAGCTGCTCGTCACGCAGCTCCGGAACCAGGACCCGTCCTCGCCGATGGACACCAACCAGATGATCAGCCAGCAGACGCAGCTCGCGACGATGGAGCAGATCACCAACCAGACCAGGACGGCGAACGAGAACTTCTCGCTGCAGATGCGGATCGCCGCCGCGAACCTCGTCGGGAAGCAGGTCAGCTACACCGACGCGAGCACCGGGACCGCGGTCTCGGGCACCGCCACCGCCGTGTCGTACGCGAACAGCGTGCCGACCGTGACCGTGAACGGGAAGGAGGTCGACCTCGACGTGATCTCCGGTATCAAGGCCGCCTGACCCGCGGCCGCGCTCCTCGTCCCCCTCCTGTTCGTCCTCCCTCCACGAGTCTTCCCTCCACGAGTCTTCCTTCCACGAAAGGTCGCACCATGCTCCGCTCCCTCTACTCCGGCATCTCCGGTCTCCGTTCGCACCAGCAGATGCTCGACGTCACCGGCAACAACATCGCCAACGTCAACACCGTCGGCTTCAAGTCGTCGACCACCGTCTTCCAGGACACCCTGTCGCAGATGACCCAGGGTGCCGGAGGACCGCAGACCGGCCTCGGCGGCACCAACCCCGCGCAGATCGGCCTCGGCGTGCAGGTCGCCGGCGTCTCCACCAACTTCGCCCAGGGCTCCGCACAGGCCACCGGCAAGGCCACCGACCTGATGATCTCCGGCGACGGGTTCTTCGTCACCCGCCTCGGCAACGACACCGTCTACTCCCGCGCCGGCGCGTTCGACTTCGACGCCGACGGCCGCCTCGTCACCGCCGACGGCAAGATCGTGCAGGGCTACTCGGCCACGAACGGTGTCGTCAACGAGGGTGGCGGCCTGACCGACATCCGGCTGCCCATCGACGCCGCAGCACCCGCGGTGCGGACCACGACGGCCGGGGTCACGGGCAACCTGCCGTCCGAGACCGCCGTCGACGCCCAGAAGGTCCGCGAGGCCACCGTCTACGGCCCGGACGGCGAGAAGCGCTCCCTCACGCTGACCTACACGAAGACCTCGGCGACGCAGTGGAGCGTCCAGGGCCGCATCGACGGCGGGACGCCCGGCCCGGCGACGACGCTGACGTTCAACACCGACGGGTCGCTCGCCAGCGGTGGCCCCGTCACCGTCGGCGGGATCACCGTCGACGTCTCGAAGACGACCGGCTACGCGTCGCTCGACACCGCGTCGATCTCGGAGCAGAACGGCAGCGCGGCCGGCTCCCTGCAGGGGTACTCGATCTCGAAGGACGGCACCGTCGTCGGGTCGTTCTCCAACGGGTCCTCGCTGGCGATCGGCCGCATCGCCCTCGCCACCTTCGCGAACCCGGCCGGCCTCGAGAAGACCGGCGCATCCGGGTACCGCGCGACCGCGAACTCCGGCCAGGCCACCGTCGGCGCTCCCGGCGACCCGGGTGTGGGTCAGCTCGCCTCGGGCACCCTCGAGATGTCGAACGTGGACCTGTCGCAGGAGTTCACGAACCTGATCGTGGCGCAGCGCGGCTTCCAGGCGAACGCGCGGATCATCACGACCTCGGACGAGGTGCTGCAGGAGCTGACGAACCTGAAGCGGTAGGGGAGCGGGGCGGTCGGTCGCGGCCGCTCCGTCCCTGCTCCTGCTCGGTGTGGCGCCGCCCCTCGGGCCGTGGCGAACCACGGCTCGAGGGGCGGTCCCGCAGGCGCTAGCGGGTCCCGGCGCCGGGCGTGTCCCAGTACGACGGCTGTTCGTACTGCTCCGACCACCCGCGACGCATCCGCGTCGCCGCACGGTCGAACGCGTCGACGAGGTCCGTGTCCGTGGTGAGCAGCGCCTGCAGGCGGAGCCCGTCGTACAGCGCCAGCAACTGCTGCGCGCCCCGGACCGGGTCCATGGTCGCCGGCTCCCGTCCGTCGCGGACGTCCGCTGCGAGTCCGTCACGGATCGACTGCCGGAACCGCCGGTAGGTGGATCGGTGGTAGTCGGCACCCTCCACCGTCGGGTCAGCGGCGGACGCGAGACTCGCCGCGAGGAGTTCCATCAGTGCCGGCTGCTCCGCATGTGCAGCGAGCAGGGCGTGCAGGAACGGGACGGTGCCCTTCTCCGCCATCAACGGCACGAGCGGCGCCGCGATCGTCTGCGTCCACCGTTCGACGGTCGCGGCCAGCAGCGCCCGCTCCGTCGGGAACGCCGCACGGACCTCGTCGGCGTCCATCCCCGCACGCTCGGCGACGACGTCGAGGGTGAACCGGGAGATGCCGCCGTCGTGGAGCGCGGCGATCGCCCCGCCGATCGCGCGTGTGCGTGGTACTTCGTCCGCTTCGGCCGTCCGGCTCGTCAACGGTGCCAGCGGGTGCTTCCGGAACCACTCCAACAGCCCTCGCGCCCGGGTCAGGCCGAACATGGGGTCTGCTGGCTGGCTGGGGCCGAACAGGTCACTGAAGCCCGGGACCTCCTGCATCAGCGGATCGAGCGGCTGGAACGCCATCGACCAGTCCGGGAACGACCGCTGGGCGACGGGCTCGTCCGCCAGGACCCGCACGTTCGTGTGCCGAGGGTCACGGCGGACCTGTTCGAAGCGGACAGCAACGCTCTCGTCGTCGCCCTCGATGATCCCGAGGCAGTTGTCACCCTTGTGCGCCAGGATGCCCGTCACCCCGAGGGCCGTGTTCTTCTCCCGCCCGACCGCGAGGATCTGCGCGAGCTCGGTGTCCGTGATCGGACGGGTCTGTGTGCTGGTGTACACGATCGAACGCATCAGTGCTGGTCTCCCTGCCGTAGTGGAACACGGTGCGCTCTCGAGTGAACTGCTCTGTCTACTGCTCCGCAACCCCCCGACCGGCCGCGGACAGTGCTCATCCCGTGGAACCCCCGTGCAGGAGTCGCGGACCGGCCGGAGACGGGCGGGACACGGGAAGTGGTGCCTGGCTGCAACCCGAATGCAGCCAGACACGACACCGTCCGGATCACGAGTCCGGTACGGGGATCATCGAACCAGGCCGTGAGCAGGCTCTCGAGACCCACAACGCGGGGAGAACGACCGTCCCCGGAGCGCATCCCTCGTCGACCGATCGCCTCGCAGGTGCTCCGGCGTTCACCGATCGCGGAGGATCCCGAGGAACTCGTCGGCCATGCCGAGGTGCTGTTCGAGCTTCGCGCGCCGCTGCTCGGTGTCGCGGATGTACTCGTCGAGCTGCCCACGGAGACGCGCCTGCCCGGGTCCGTCACCGGCGACCTCGAGGGCGTCGACGACGGCGAGCAGTTCGGCCATCTGTTCGAGGGAGAAGCCGAGGGGCTTCATGCGGCGGATGATGAGCAGCCGGGCGAGGTCGGTGTCGGTGTAGAGCCGGAAGCCGCCCTCGGTCCGGCCGGACGGGTGCAGGAGACCGACCTCGTCGTAGTGGCGGATCGTCCGGTTCGACAGGCCCGTGCGGTCGGCGAGCTCGCCGATGTGCATCGTCGTCGGTGCGGCTCGCTCCGTCATCGGCTTCTCCTTCGTGGTCCTGCTGGGCTCTGGCGAGCGTAGCGCCGTCGTGTCCCCGGCTCCTGTACCAGGTATCGACAACCCTTCCGTGGCGGTAGGGTTCAGGAGTCCCCAGTGAAAGCGAGCGTGGCATCACGTCCTCCCCGAGCACATCTGACATCACCCTGCCCACCCCGGGTGCCGTCCCACCGGCGGATCCGACAGCGACGCCGCCCGGCCGGACGGCGAGGGGTGTACGTGGCTGGTTGCCGTGGGTCGCGGTGATCGCTGCGGGCGGTGCCCTGTCGGTCATGAGTGCGCCGGGGCAGACGGCGGGCCTGTCGGTGTTCACGGACCCGCTGATCCGGGAGCTGGGCATCTCACGGACGGAGGTGTCGACGAGTTACCTCATCGGCACCCTGCTGGGTGCGTGCGTCCTGCCGTTGACGGGTCGAGCGTTGGACCGGTGGGGCGTCCGGCGGATGACGATCATCATCGGGGTCGCGTTCGCCGTGTTCCTCGCCGCGTTGAGCTTCGTCGCGGGGATCGTCGGCCTGACGGCTGGGTTCGTCGGTGTGCGCATGGCCGGGCAGGGCGCGCTCTCGCTCGCCGCGACGACGCTCGTCGCCCGCAGCATCGCCGACCGACGGGGCCTCGCGCTCGGGATCGCGTCAGGGATCGGCTCCGGGGGGATCTCCCTGGTGCCGGTGTTCGTCGAGACCCTGATCGCGGGCACCGACATCCACGTCGCGTGGCGGGTGGAGGCGGTCGTCGTCGCCGCGGTCGTGATCCCGATCGGATTGCTCCTTCCGCGACGTACCGCCACTGCCCAGGGCAGGAAGTCCGCGGAAGCTGCCGGTGGCGGGCCGGTGTGGACGCTCCGGAAAGCGGCCGCCACGGGCATGTTCTGGACCATCGCTGCCGGGCTCGCGGTGTCCGGGATGCTCAGCACCGCGCTGGCCTTCCACCAGGTCGCCGTCCTCGGCGAGCAGGGCCTCACCCCGGGGGAAGCGGCCGCGAACTTCCTCCCGCAGACCGTCACCGGCATCGCCGCGACCCTGCTCACGGGCGCGCTGTCGGACCGCATCCCGCCGAAGTTCGGCGTCACCATCGCGATGACGACCCTCACCGGCGCACTCCTGCTGCTCCCGATCGTGCACACCGGGTGGACCGCTGTCCTCTACGGGCTCGTCCTCGGCGCCGCCGGCGGAGCCCTGCGTGGCATCGAAGCCGCCGCGTACGTCCGGTACTACGGAACGGCGAACATCGGCGTGATCCGCGGCGTCGCGACCGGGACGAACCTCGCCTCGACCGCGTTCGGGCCGCTGCTGCTCGCGCTCGGCCACGACGTCGCCGGCGACTACACCACCCCGGTGCTGGTCGCCGCGATCCTGCCGGCAGTCGTCGCCGTCGTCTCCGTCTTCGCCCGCGCCCCACGTCACCCGGCACTGCACAGCTGATCGGCCAGCGGCACGCGAGTACCAGCGGCCGCCCGCGCCCGCGCCCGGATCAGTGCGCGCGGAGTTCGTCGAGGAACTCGTCGACCATGTGCAGCTGCTCCTGGAGGCGCCCTCGTCGTGTCTCAGCGTCCCGGATGAACGCAGCGACCCGCGAACGGACCGCGGTCAGGTCCACGTCGGGCTGCGCTTCGTCGAGCATCTTCACCGCGTCCACCAGGATCCCGGCCTCCCCGAGGGAGAACCCGAGCGGTTTCATCCGCCGCACCATCAGGAGTCGGGCGACGTCGTCCTCGGAGTACAGGCGGAACCCGCCTCCGGTGCGGCCGGACGGGTGCAGCACCTCGGCGGCGTCGTAGTCGCGGATCGTCTTCACACTCAACCCGGTGCGCTCGGCGACCTCGCCGATGTGCATCAGGTACTCGTTCGACATCGTCACGTCGTCACCCTCCACTTGCGCAACAACCCTTCCGTTGCGTTAGAGTCGGACCATACCAACCTTCCCGCAACGGAAGGGTTGGGCCCGGCTGGACGCTCTGCCGCCGCCGGCCGTGCGCGATGACGCGCCCCACGACAGCTCTCGCGGGCGCAGCGCCCGCACCCCCATCCGAAGGAGACCCGTGACCACCGTCACGCAGTCGGTGCCCGTCCAGGTGCACCACAGCCCCACCGTCCTGTCCGCACTGCGGAACCCGAAGATCCTGCTCCGTGAGGTCCTGGCCGGCCTCGTCGTCGCCCTCGCCCTGATCCCCGAGGCGATCTCGTTCTCGATCATCGCCGGGGTCGACCCCCGCGTCGGCCTGTTCTCGGCATTCGTGATGGCTGTCGTCATCTCCTTCGTCGGCGGCCGCGCCGCGATGATCACCGGCGCCACCGGAGCCATCGCCCTCGTCGTCGCGCCCGTCGTCGAGGAACACGGTCTCGACTACCTCATCGCCACCGTCCTCCTCGGCGGGATCTTCCAGCTCGTCCTCGGCGGGCTGGGCGCGGCGAAGCTCATGCGGTTCGTGCCCCGGTCCGTGATGGTCGGCTTCGTCAACGCGCTCGCGATCCTGATCTTCACCGCGCAGCTGCCGAACATCATCGGCGTCTCCTGGCTCGTCTGGCCGATCGCCGCCGCTGGCATCGCGATCATCGTCCTACTGCCACGCCTCACGAAGGCGATCCCTGCACCCCTGGTCGCGATCGTCGTCCTGACCCTGGTGACCGTGTTCGCGTCGATCGCCGTCCCGACCGTCGGCGACGAGGGCAAGCTGCCCGACAGCCTCCCGAGCCTGTTCATCCCGAACGTCCCGGTGAACCTCGAGACGCTCACGATCATCGCCCCGTACGCCCTCGCCATGGCGCTCGTCGGGCTGCTCGAGTCGCTGATGACCGCGAAGCTCGTCGACGAGGTCACCGACACCGGTTCCCGCAAGACCCGCGAAGCCCTCGGGCAGGGCGTCGCGAACATCGCCTCGGGCCTCTTCGGCGGCATGGGCGGCTGCGCGATGATCGGCCAGACGATGATCAACGTCAAGGCCTCCGGCGCTCGGACCCGCATCTCGACGTTCCTGTCCGGCGTGTTCCTGCTGGTCCTCGTCGTCGGGCTCGGCGACGTCGTCGCGATCATCCCGATGGCAGCCCTCGTCGCCGTCATGGTGATGGTGTCGGTCGGGACCTTCGACTGGCACAGCATCAAGCCCTCCACGCTCAAGCGGATGCCGGTCGGCGAGACGATCGTCATGGTCCTCACCGTCGTGATCGTCGTCGCCACCGACAACCTCGCCATCGGTGTGATCCTCGGTGTGATCGCCGCGATGGTCGTCTTCGCCCGCCGCGTCTCCCACTTCACCAACGTCTCGCGGAGCATCGAGACGCTCCCGACCGGTGAACAACACGCGCTGTACACCGTCGAGGGTGAGCTGTTCTTCGCCTCCTCCAACGACCTCACCACCCAGTTCGACTACTCGGACGACCCCGAGCTCGTGATCATCGACATGACCAGGTCGCACGTGTGGGACGCCTCCACCGTCGCCGCGCTCGACTCGATCGAGACGAAGTACCACCAGCACGGCAAGCGGGTCGAGATCCGCGGCATGAACGACGCCAGCCGGGCCTTCCACGGCCGCCTCGCCGGGAACCTCGGCGCCGGCCACTGAGGCCGCTCCGACCTCCGCCCGGCCCCGACCCGGGACACCGAGTGAACGGGCGGAGCAGTGAGGCCGGTTCCTGATCCACCGGCTTCGCGGCGGGCACCGTCACGTCGTCCACGGACGGTGCCCGCACCTCACGTCGACGGGAGCCAGCTGTGCCGAAACCACCCACCATCCACGACGTCGCCGCCGCTGCGCACGTGTCACACCAGACCGTGTCCCGCGTCCTCAACGGTGCCACCAACGTCCGACCCACGACCCGCTCGCGCGTCGAACACGCGATCCAGGCGCTCGACTACACCCGCGATGACCAAGCCGCAGCACTCGCCCGCCGCCCGCGGCGACGGACGACCGACTGACTGACGACGGTCGCCCTGACGCCCACGGCCCCTCCGGCAGCTCGCCGTCAGGGGCCGTTCGTGGCTCAGCACGGTGTCGTCCGGATCGACGCGTTGCTCGTTGACCTGCGAGACGTGCGGTGGGAGGCTCGCTCGATGCGAGGGAGTGAGCGAGCGCTGATCCTCCGGCCCACCACGCCTGACGACCTCCTCGAGGTGCGGGCACTGTTCCGCGATCCGGCGTTCGAGGGATGGGGCGGGCCTGGGTTCCGGTCCGACTCGCAGCTCCGGGAGAAGTACGTGGGCGCTCGTCTCCCGGACGTCGAGTGCTTCCTCGTCGAGGTCGACGACCGAGTGGTCGGCTTCACGCAGTTGTACGCGGATGGATCGGGCGCCGGTACGGACCTCATCCTGCTGCCCGCGGAGCGTGGTGCGGGTGTCGGTCGACAGGTGGTCGAGGCCCTGCTCGAGCGGATCCGGGCGAGCGGCAGGACCCACTTCGTGGTCGACCCGTCACCCGAGGACCGCGGTGCGGTCGCGTTCTGGCGAGCTGTCGGCTTCCGAGGTCGAGGTCGAGGTCGAAGCCGAGGCACCATGGCGTACCCGCTCCAGGAGACGGACGAGCAGCAGAACGTGGTGAGGTGAGGTCGTGCGCATCCGATCAGTGGCAGTCGTCGTCCGCGACGAGCGGGTGCTCGTGATCGAGCGACGCAAGGACGGGCGGAGCTACTGCGTGCCTCGGAGCGCAACGAGTACGCCCCGACCTGGATCGCCGCGACGTCGCTCGACGACGTGCACCTCGTGCCCGCTGAGGCGGTACAGGCGGTACGCCTCGTCCTGCGCGCCACCTCGCCATCGTCCGAGCCGCTTCGGTAGCCGACCGCCCAGCGGACGGTTCAGCCGTCGGGGCTGCGCCGGGCCAGGTCGTTGCGACGGGAGAAGTCCTCGAGGGCCGCACGGTCCGGCAGGAGGACCTTCGGTCGTCCGAACTCGTCGAAGGCGTGTCGGTACCGGAGCCGGTTCGTCCTGGCGGGTCCGAGCATGAACCGGATCATCTCCATGCGGAGACGGTCGCGAGTGCCCTCCAGGCTCCCGGCGCGGTCGGGTTCGAAGAGCGTCCGGCGGACGTACCGGACGACGCTCGCTGCCGGCGAGGCATCCAGGACCACCAGGCCCGTCGCCCGCCGGAGCCGCTCGGGGAGCCAGCGGGAGTAGTTGCCGTCGATGACCCACCGATCGGTGCGGACCACCTCGTCGTGCATCAGCTCGAACTCGTCGTCCGGGCGCTCGACCCACTGTGTCCCGGGCAGGTGCCGGTACTGGTCCAGATGGATCACCGGAAGGGAACGGACTCGGCCGACGGCCGCCGCGAGGGTCGACTTGCCGCTGTTCGACGGCCCCAGGATGCAGATCCGCTGGCCGAGGTCGTCGAGGTCCATGTCGCGAGTCTTCCACGGGCACGTCGACGGTCCGGCTGCCCTGGATCGTCGGTGATCACCCGTCGGGCAGTCCCTGGTCGACCCTGCCCCCGTACGGTGGACGGGTGTCATCGTCGCTCCGCAGCCCGGGGACCTCGCGTCCGAAGCTCCTCACCGTCACGTACGTCGTCGTGACCGGTGCCCGCAAGTGGCTCGCTCGCGGACTGACGCAGCTCGGCTGGCGCCCGGCCCTGCTGCCGTACTCCGGCTACGCCGACGCGCAGCAGGGCCGTGTCCTGGCCCGGGTGGTGCTCGCGCCGGCATCGGTCGACCCGGCCGCCCGACGTGGGATCGCCGCATGGCGTCGGCTGCTGACGGTGGAGCGCCCCGACGTCGAGGTCGAGGTCGAGCTCGGCGGCACGACCACGACGGCGATCAGCGACGAGCAAGGGCTCGTGGACGTGAGCGTGGCGCTCGAGCACTCGTCGGGGTCTGCTCCCGAGGACGCCGTCCTGCGGCTGCCGGGGCGAGCGCCGACCCGTGTGCCGATCCAGGCCGTCGCAGGCGGGTCACACCGGGGCGTCGTCTGCGACATCGACGACACCGTGTGGGTCACGGGCATGTCGAACCCGCTCGCAGCCGCCCGACGGACGTTCTTCGGCAGGAGTGCGACGCGGAAGGCCGTCCCCGGCATGGCCGAGCTCGTGCAGGACGTCGTCCGTGGTCAAGGTCAGCCGACGGTCGTCTACGTCAGCAACGGTCCGTGGAACTTCGCGGGGATCGCCTCGCGGTTCCTGCAGCGCAACGGGTTCCCGGCCGGCACGCTGCTCATGACGGACTGGGGGATCACGCCGACGCACTGGTTCCGGGACGGGAAGGAACACAAGCGGTCCTCCCTCCTCCGGCTGCGCGAGGACCTGCCCGACGTCTCCTGGGTGCTCATCGGCGACGACGGCGAACACGACCCCGAGCTCTACTCGGCCTTCGCCCGCGACCACCACGACGCGGTCGCAGCGATCGCCATCCGTGAGGTGCAGGAGTCCACGTCGGGGCGTGAGCAGGTGACGCTGGTGCACGGCGTGCCCGTCGTCCGGGGCCGCGACGGGAACGCGCTGCTGCCGTTGCTGCGCCGAGCGCTCGAGCAGTGACCGGCAGGACGGCGACGTGGACGACTCCACCCGGCTCCTGCGACTCCTGACCCCCGAGCAGTCGCGGACCGAGGTCGTCAGGGACGCAACACGACCGCCCGACCTGACGGGCCAGCGCGACCGTCAGTGCCTCGGGCCCTCGCGGAGTTGGGCCCGGTACGTGCCCGGTGCCGTCCCGCAGGCCCGGGTGAAGTGCGCGTAGAAGCTCGACTGCGACCCGAAGCCCGCCGCGTGCGCGATCTCCGAGATCGTCAACGAGGTGGTCGCGAGCAACCGCTGCGACTCGGCGACCCGGCAGCGCGTCAGGTACTCGAGGATCGTCGCGCCGACGTCCTGACGGAACACCGTCATCGCGTAGTGCGGGTGCAGGTGCGCCGCGGCAGCGACGTCGGCGACGTCGATCGGGTCCCGGAACCGGTCGACGACGAACCGCACCATGTCGATC
This sequence comes from Curtobacterium sp. MR_MD2014, assembly GCF_000772085.1. Lineage (NCBI taxonomy): Bacteria > Bacillati > Actinomycetota > Actinomycetes > Micrococcales > Microbacteriaceae > Curtobacterium > Curtobacterium sp. MR_MD2014. The sequence continues at coordinate 1,629,023 of NZ_CP009755.1, forward strand.
ACCCGGTGCATCGCGTCCGCTGTGCCGTGTCCGTCCTCGGCGCGCAGGGCGAGGGCGTCACGGTGGTGGCGGAGGAGCCGCCGGACGAGCGCCTGGGCCTCGAGGTTCGCGATCACCTCGGCGCCGTCGTCCGCGAAGTCCCGCTGCCACGACCCCAGCATCGACTCGACGTCCCGACCGGCGGCAGCCGTGGGCACGACGACGGGCCGGTTGAGGAGCATGGCGCCCAGGTCGTGGTCGGGCAGCCCCCACGCCAGGACCTCGCCGAGCGGGATGTGCACCCAGCGGAACTGCCCGGTCCCGGTCGCGTCGCCGACGAGCTGGTGGGGTGTCCACCCCCAGAAGAGTGCGATCTGCCCGGCGTGGACGCTCACGGGCGCACCGCCGAACCGGTAGTCCAGCCGCCCCTCGAGGACGAGGTTGATCTCGAGGTCGTCGTGCCGGTGCGACGACGCCATGAGCGGCGCCGGGCCGCGATGGCTCCAGTACGCCGCTTCCACCGTCTCCACGTCGAGCACACCGCGAGCCTACGACAGCGCACCGCCCGACCGGCAGGGCCGGCACCGCCCGCTCGGCCGGGCGGGCACCCGTCGGGGAGCAGCCCGTCCGAGGATCCTGGAACCCTCCCGTCCGAAGCCGGAGGACCCGGGGGAGCCTCGCTTCCTAGCGTGACGACATGACCAAGATCACCATCATCGGCGCCGGCGGCTTCGTCTTCCCCTTCCGCCTCATCGGCGACCTCGTGAGCTTCCCCGCACTGCAGGACGCGACCCTGCACCTCATGGACCTCGACGCGGGCAGGGTCGCCCGCACCGCGACGGCCGCGCGCGAACTCGTGGCCCACCACGGGCTCGGGGTCGAGGTCCTCGAGACCACCGACCGGCGCGAAGCCCTCGACGGCGCGGACGTCGTCATCATCACGTTCCAGGTCGGCGGGGTCGAGTCGTACCGGTGGGACGTCGAGATCCCGCGGAGGTACGGCATCGACCAGGCGGTCGGCGACACCGTCGGCCCCGGCGGCGTCTTCCGGTTCCTCCGGTCCGTCCGCGCCTACGAGGACATCGCCCGTGACGCCCTCGAGCTCTGCCCGGACGCCCAGTTCATCAACTACGCCAACCCGATGGCGATGGCGACGGCGTTCCTCAACGCGAAGGGCCTGCGCACCGTCGGGCTGTGCCACAGCGTGCAGGGGACGACGCGGATGCTCGCCCGGACCCTCGACGTGCCGTACGACGAGGTCGAGTTCGTCAGCGCCGGCATCAACCACCAGGCCTGGATCCTCGAGTTCCGACGCCGGGGCGGCGAGGACCTGTACCCGCGCCTCCGCGAGGTCATGTCCGCGAAGCACCGGCGGGGGACCGCGGCGTCCGACCTGCACGACGACGACGGTGACCACAGCGAGGCCGCCGTCGCCGCGAGCAACTACGAGGGTGGGAACGAACAGGTCCGCACCGAGCTGATGCGGTCCTTCGGGTACTTCGAGACCGAGTCCAGCCACCACGCGAGCGAGTACGTCCCGTACTTCCGGAAGGACCCGGAGACCGTGCTCGAGTACATCCCGGAGCGCTGGGACTACTACGAGATCTGCCTCGCGCACGACGAACAGGGCGACGTGGACGCCCAGCTCGAGAAGCTCAAGGCCGACCTGTCGCCGAGCGTGGAGTACGGCGCGTCCATCGTCAACGCGATCGTCACCGGCGTCCCCGCGGTCGTGTACGGCAACGTGCCGAACAGCACGGGCGTCATCCAGAACCTGCCGTCCGACGCCTGCGTCGAGGTCGCGTGCCTGGTCGACGGCAAGGGCGTGCAGCCGACGTCGTTCGGCGAACTCCCGCCCCAGCTCGCCGCGCTCAACCGCACGAACACCAACGTGCAGACGCTCGCCGTGCGCGCCGCACTCACGGGGGACGTGGCACACGTGCACCACGCGGTCGCGCTCGACCCGTTGACCGCAGCGCACCTGACCCTCGACCGGATCGCCGCGATGACCGACGAACTCCTGCACGCGCACGCCGCGCTGCTGCCCGAGTCCCTGCGTCCGGCGTCGGCGGTCACCCCCGGTGCGCCCGCGGGAGCCGACCGGGAGGCTCGTCCCGCGCTCGTCTGACCCCGCACGCCCGGCGCGGGGCCACCGTCCCCGCGCCGGCGCGGCCACCCGTCGGGTCGCGACCGCCGCACCGGTCGCGACCCCTCCACGCGGGGCGCGACGACGCGCCCGCGCAGGCCGCGCCTCCCGTCCGAACGCACACGGCACCACGACCTCGAAGGAGAGGACCATGCCGACCCGACCATCCCCCCAGCTGGCCAGACGGGGGTTCCTCGCGCTCGCCGGCATCTCCATGGCCGGCGCACTCGCGGCCTGCGCGGGGCAGGGGACCGCCGCGCACGGCGGCACCAAGCACATCCGCCTGTCGACCTGGAACATCCCGACCGACATCACCAGCTACCAGGCGATCGCCGACGAGTTCGTCGCCACGCACCCCGGCACGAGCGTCGCCGTCGAGGTCACGACGGGCCAGTTCCACCAGTGGTTCATCACCCGCCTCGCCGCCGACCTCGCCCCGGACATCATCCGGATCACCCCGCAGCAGATCGGTCGGTACGCCGCCAACGGCAGCCTGGTCGACATCAGCGGGCAGGTTCCCGCCGACTACCGGGCCGACTACACGGACCCGTTCTGGGCGATCGGCGCTCGGAACGACGGCGTGTACGGGGTGTTCCAGCACACCGACAACTTCATCACCTACTACAACCGCACCGTCATGGAACGCATCGGCGTCACGCCGCCGACCGCCGTCGCGGACGCCTGGACGTGGGACGAGTTCCTCGACGTCGCCCGCGAGGTCAAGCAGGTCACCGGGAAGTACGCCTTCGGCTACGGCTGGAGCGGACCGGAGACCGCGTACCGGTGGCTGCCCTTCGTGTACCAGAACAGCGGCGCCTTCCTCGGCGAGGACGGAGCGACCCCGTCGATGGACACCCCCGAGGCGATCGGTGCCCTCGAGTTCGGACGGAAGTGGTACGCCGAGGGCCTCGCCACCACGGGCAACCTCAGCAAGACCGGCGGCGGCGACGTCGCCCGGAACCTCTTCATGACGGGGCAGATCGGGATGATGCTCAACAACCCCGAGCCGATGGCACAGCTCGACGAGGAGATGCCCGACGACTGGGGCACCGCGCCGATGGTGCGCAACACCGGCGAGGCGAGCGACCTGGGCGGGAACGCCCTGGCGGTCACCAAGTCGAGCCGGTACCCGGAGCTCGCAGCGGAACTCGTCGTGATGATCACGAGCCGGGCGAACGTCGAACGCTTCTGCCACGACGGCAACTGGCTGCCGGCTCGGAAGTCCCTCGACGCCGCCGACATCGGGTACGCGACCCACTCCGACACCATGCAGCAGTTCATCGACCAGGGCGCGACGATCCCCCTGTCGATGGTGAAGGCCGAGAGCGGGCAGTACTTCGCATCGCTCAACGCGGTCTTCGCCGACTACCTCGACCTGTGTCTCCTCGGGCAGCTCAGCCCGGAGGACGCAGCAGACCAGATGATGGGGGCGATGCGCAGTGTCACTGCGAACTGAGACCGCGCCGGTGCACCCGGCGACGACCAGGCCGCCGACCGGCGGGCTCCGCGCCGGACGGCCCACCCGGTCGCGACGGGGCCGCTTCGTCCCGTACGTCTTCGTCGGTCCCGCGGGACTGCTCTTCCTGGCGTTCTCGCTCGTCCCGATCGTCATCGCGGTCCTGCTGAGCCTGCGCGACAGCAGCACCTCGATCGGCGACGGGGAGTGGATCGGGGGCGGCAACTTCGTCTCCATGGGCTCGGACCCGTTGATCGTGACCGCGCTGCGGAACACGCTCGTGTTCACGATCGGGACCGTCCCGACGTCGATGGCGATCGGACTCGCGCTCGCCGTGGCGCTCAACCGACCGCTGCCGGGTCGCGGGGTCTTCCGTGCGCTGTTCTTCGTCCCGATGGTCGCCGCGGGCGTGGTCGTCGGCGTCGTCATGTCGTGGATCTTCAACGGCGACTACGGCGTGGTGAACAACCTGCTCGAAGCCCTCGGGCTGGGACGGTCGCCGTGGTTGACCGCTCCCGGATGGGCGATGGCCACGCTGGTGATCGTCGTGGTGTGGACCCGCATCGGGTTCTGCATGGTGATCTACCTCGGTGCGCTGCAGTCCGTCCCCGCCGAGCTCAAGGAGGCCGCGGCGATCGACGGGGCGTCCCGCTGGGCCCGGTTCCGGACGATCACGTGGCCGCTCCTCCGACCGACCACGTCGATCCTCACGATCCTCAACGTGGTGTTCTCGCTGCAGGCGTTCGACGTCATCTACGTGATGACCGGCGGCGGTCCGGGCTTCTCCACCACCGTGCTCATCCAGTACGTGTTCCGGTCGGCGTTCATCGACGCCCGGATGGGCTACGCGGCAGCCCTCGGACTGGTGCTGGTCGCGATCCTGCTCGTGTTCACGCTGCTCCGGCAGCGAGCCAACCGCAAGGCGGAGGAGATGCTCTGATGGCCGTCCTCGAGACCCGTGGCCGTACCGCGCCCCGCTCCGCACCGACCCGCCTGCGCGTTCGGAACCGCCCCCGCCGGTGGCTGCTCGTCGCCGTCCTGACCGCCCTGGCGGTCATCATGGTGTTCCCGCTCTACTGGATGATCGTGTCGGCGCTCACGCCCGGCGGCCAGTCGCAGAGCGGCTCCTTCTACCTGTTCCCCGCGGACCCGTCCTTCGACAACTACGCTCAGGTGTTCAGCACCCAGCCGGTGTGGCGGTGGTTGGGCAACTCGGCGCTCATCACCAGCCTCGGCACCGCGCTGAGCGTCGGCGTGTCGCTGATGGCCGGGTACGCGCTCGCGAAGTTCCGGTTCCGCGGGCGCGGACTGCTCTACGCCGCGTTCCTCGTCACGATCATGATCCCGATCCAGGTGACCATCGTGCCGAGCTTCCTCGTCGTCGCGAAGATGGGGCTGGTCGACTCCCCGTGGGCGGTGATCCTGCCGACGGTGTTCGACGTGGTCGGGATCTTCATCGCCCGGCAGTTCATGCTCGGCGTCCCCGACGCGCTGATGGAGGCCGCCCGGCTCGACGGGGCAGGGGAGTTCCAGACGTTCTTCCGGGTCGTGCTGCCGTCGTGCGGGCCCCTCGTCGGCGTCCTCGTCATCCTGGGGTTCATGACGCGCTGGAACGACTTCCTCTGGCCGCTCGTCGTGCTGCAGGGGAACGAGAACCTGACCGTGCCGGTGGCACTGTCCACGCTGACGAACAACCCGGCGTTCAGCTCGCCGTGGGGCGCGGTGATGGCGATCGCGACCGTCACGGTGCTGCCGCTGCTCGTGGTCTTCCTGGCCTTCCAGCGGCAGTTCGTGCAGGGCATCGCGTCCACCGGCATCAAGTGAGGGGGTGCCGGTACGACCGAGTCGGACGGGAGGCGTGTGGCGGACACGCCACGCGCCTCCCCGTCCGACACGCCGTCCCCTTGCTCCTGCCGCAGCGTCATGTGGTCTGCTCGGGAGCACGTCCTGTCCCGAGCCGAGAGGCCTGCCGTGCACGCGTTCCCCGTCCCACCCCGCCACGTCCCGATCGGCGACGCCGCGGCGTTCGTCGGCACCACGCCGCGTGCGATCCGGCACTACCACCAGCTCGGCCTGCTCCCCGAGCAGGAGCGGGGGAGCGACGGCCGGCGCCGCTACGGCCCAGCGGACATCACACGGCTGCTCTGGATCCGCCGGATGGCCGAGGCGGGCGTCGCGCTCGAGGACGTCCGCGACGCCTTCGACGGCGCGGCTCCGAGCACCCTCGACGACGACGGGACGGTGGCCGACGTCCTCGGGCGCCTCGAGGACCGGCTGGCAGAACAGGAGGCCGAGCTCCGACGCAAGCGTGCCGCGGTCCGTCGGATGCGCGCTCGCGGGAGCCGCCTCGGCCTGCTCCACGACATCGTCGCGCACCGGCTCGAGGATGCGCCGGATGGTTCCCTGCGGTCGGACGACCTCGACACGCTGCTCGTCACCGAACGCATCCTCGGCCCGCTCGGCGCCTTCGCGCAGGCCGGCCGGTTCGTCGCCCTCGCTCGGGACCCGGCGCTGCGCGCAGCATCCGACCGCGTCGACGCAGCCGAGGAGGCGCTCGACGACAGCGTCGCGGTGGACGATCCGAGGGTGGCCCAGGTCGCCGCCGAACGGCACGCCTTCGAGAGCGCGCTGATGCGGGCCGTCGAAGAGTCCGGGCAGCTGCAGGAGGACGAGGCGGTCTTCGATGCCTGGAACCGTCAGGACCCCGGGGACGTCGACACGCCGACCGCAGCAGGAGGCCGGGGCACGGGGGCAGCGGCGGTGATCGCGCGCATGCCGTGGGACCTCTCGCCGGCTCGACTCCGGGCGGCGGAGCTGGCCCTGCAGCTCGCGTTCCCGTCGGACGACGCCTGAGTCGGAGCCGTCGGTCTCCTCCGGCGCCGTCCTCGATGCCCGGTCGGCAACCATGCAACCCTTTTCAGTATCGATACTGATATTGTTCGGGTATGCACTCCTCCGAAATCCTCCTGCACCCGGTCCGGCTGCGGATCGCCCAGGTCCTGCTGGGCACGCCGGGGCTGAGTCCCCACCGTCTGCACGAGCGGCTCCCCGACGTCCCCATCGCGACGCTCTACCGTCACGTCAACGCGCTCGAGCGGGCTGGGTTGCTCGAGGTCCTCGACGAACGCCGCGTCCGTGGCGCGACCGAGCGGTCGTACCGACTCGCACCGGGCATCAGCAACCCCACGGCGGAAGACCTCCGAGCGCTCAGCCGTGACCAGCTCGAACAGGTCTTCACGGTCTTCGTGTCCGGTGTGATCAGGGACTTCGGTCAGTACCTCGCGGTCGGGCAGCCAGACCTCGCGGACGACCGGGTGAGCTTCGGGCAGGCATCGTTCTGGGCAGACGACGCCGAGGTCGACGCGTTCGGCCAGGCGCTCGTGGGGCTGCTCGGTGGGCTGATGGCCAACGAGGCCACCTCGGGCCGCCGGCGGCGCACGCTCACCACGATCCTGATGCCGCGTGACGTCGACGTCGACGCCGACACCGACGTCGACGCCGACGACACGGCCGACCGGCCCGACGCCGCGGTGTCCGAGCGCGAGGACGAGCGGTGAACGGTCTGCCGATCGACCCCGCGCTGCTCGCACCGCTCGCCCCGGTCGCCGCCCTCGTGGTGGCACTGGTCGGATGGTCCCTCGTCAGCCTCGTGCGGAAGCCCGCGCAGTACCTGCCCAAGACCGTCTGGGCTGTCGTCATCGTGCTGGCCGTCCCGGCCGGGGCGGTGCTCTACCTCGTCCTCGGGCGCGGTCGGGGACCGGCGCTCGTCGACGGAGACGCCCGGTGACCGCGGCCCTCACCGTCGACGCGGTGACCCGCACCTTCCGCGGCGACGCGGGGGTGCGCGACGTGTCCTTCGTCGCGCAGGAGCGGTCGGTCACCGCCGTGATCGGACCCAACGGCGCCGGGAAGACCGTGCTGTTCGGGCTCCTCGCGGGCCTGGCGGACCCCGAGACCGGTTCCGTGGTCCGGGCGTCGCCGGACACCACGGTCGCGTACTGCCCCGACGTCCCGCAGTTCGAGTCCTTCCTCACGGCGGCCGAGGTCGTGCGGGTGTCCCTCGCAGCAGCGCGCGGACGGCGGCGAGGGTCCGGCCGGAGTTCACCAACCGGTGACGTTGCACTCGAGGCGCTCGACACCTGCGGCCTCCTCACGGTGGCGCACCGACGGGTGGCGGACTTCTCGCGCGGGATGCTGCAGCGCCTCGGCCTCGCGGCAGCCCTCGTGACGGACCCGGACGTCCTCGTCCTCGACGAACCGAACAGCGCCCTCGACCCGGTCGGCAGGGCCGACGTCCGCGACCTCGTCCGCGCTGAGCGGGAGCGCCGGTGCATCGTGCTGTCGAGCCACCTGCTGAGCGAGGTCGAGCAGCTTGCCGACCACGTCGTGGTGCTGCACGAGGGACGGGTCGTCCTGCAGGGAACGACCGACGACGTCCTCGGCCACGCACTCGAACCCGTGTGGTCGGTGCGACTCGCGCACCCGCCGGAGCGCAGCGTCGCGGAGCTCGCCGCGCTCGTCCCGGGCGCACGGTTCGACTTCCCGTCCGCTCAGGCCGCCAGCCTGCGGTTCCAGGGGTTCGACAGTGCGGCGACGTTGCTGGTCCCCGCACTCGTCGCCCTCGACACACCGGTCCTCGAGGTCACCCTGCGCGACCGCGACCTCGACGCGTCCTTCGCCCGCATCATCCGTCAGGAGCAGCGCCCGTGAACCTCGTCCTGACGTCCGCCCACGTGGAGTTCAAGCGCCTCACCAGGACGGGGCTGCTCACCGGTCTCGTCGCGGTGTTCGCGTTCTTCGGTGTGTCGAGTCCGGCGCTGGCACTGCTGCTGCCGGACCTCCTCCGGAGCGCGGCCAGCACCGAGCAACTCACCGTGCACGCGGCGACGGCAACCCCGGGTGACGCGCTCGCGCTCTACGTGCAGAGCGCCATGCAGCTCGGCCTCGTCCTCGCCGCGGCGGTCGCGGTCACCGCGCTCGGATGGGACGCGCGTCCGGGCTCCTCGGTCTTCTACCGCACGCGCTCCGTCAGCCTGGCGGCGCTCGTGCTCCCGCGCGTGCTCGTCGGCTGGGTCGTGGTCGTCGTGTGTCACCTCGCGGCGCTGACGGCCGCAGCGGTGTCGACGGCCGTGGTCATCGCGCCGGTCGAGTCCCAGGAGATCGTGCGTCTCGGCGCCGCGACGTCCGCCTACCTGGTGATGGCGATGGCGATCGGGCACGTGCTGATGGCGACGCTCCGACGCACCGCTGCGGCGTTGGCGACGACGACCCTGCTCATGCTGGTGCTCCCGCTCCTCAACAGCCTGCCGGGCGCCGTCGCCTGGGCGCCGACCGCGCTGCTCGCGGCTGCCACGGCCTCGTCCGGAGCCCTCGTGGTCCCGTACCTGACGACGATCGGCACGACGGCCGCGTGCCTCCTCGTCGCGGCGAGGGTCACGGCACAGCGGTCCATCCGCCGCGACGCCTGACAGCCGGTGCCGGCGGACAAGTAGCAGAGCCCGATCACCGCAGTACCGTGGTGGCGTGCAGCGCATCTCGAGCCGGAGGACACGCGCGGACGGCCGCGGGTCCGCGGTCCCCGCCCTCTGCGCGGTCCTGCTCGTCCTGGCCCCGGTCCTGCTCTGGTTCGGTCCCGTCTGGTCCTGACCCCGACGGCGCCCGGCCCGGTCGAGACGGACGGGAGGCGCGTGGCGGGCCGGCTGCGGGCCTCCCGTCCGGTCCCGTGTCGCGTCAGGAGCCGGTCGGCGGCCCTGCCACGTCGGCGTCGGTCCCCGTCGTGACCGGCACACCGGCGGCGTCCGAGCGCAGCGCGCGCCACCCGACCAAGCCGACCGCGGCGGTCGCGACCGCCGCGACCGCGATGGCCGCGGGCAGGCCCCACGCCGTCGCCACGGCGCCGACGAGCAGCGGCCCACCGGCGTCGCCGACCTCACGCCCGAGTTCCGCGTTGCCCATCGTCCGGCCCATCCGGTCGTCGGGGGTGGACGCGGCCAGGTGCGCGAACGCGAGCGGCGTGACCGTGCCGAGCATGCCGCCGACCGCCGCGGCCGCGACGAACAGCGTGACCGGGCCGGGCAGGGCTGCGAGGACCGCGAGTCCGGCGGCAGCGAGCAGCAGTCCACCCGTGCACCCGGCTCGGGCGTCGAGGCGACCCTGGTCGCGCAGCCGCCCGGTGAGCGGTTGCAGCACGGTGGACACGAGGGCGACCACGGCGATGGCGACCGCGCCGACGAGGGCGGGCAGGTCGAGCCGGACCGCCACGAGTGGGAGGAACCCGACCACGACCCCGAGCACGCCGGTCGTCGTCGCGAGCAGGAGCGTCGGGACGAGGAACGACCGGTCCGTGGTCTGCCGGACCAGGTCGGCGAGCGTCGTGCGGCGCCGCGCGTGCACGGGCAGGACCGGCATCGCGACCGCGACCCACGTGGCTGCGACGATCGCCAGGACCGTCAGCGCCACGTACAGCGCGCGCAGGCCGATGCCCTCGACGAGCACGATGCCGAGCACCGGGCCGAGCACGTAGCCGAGGCTCTTCCACGCGCCGTAGCGGCCGAAGTACCGGCCGAGCCGCTGGCGTCCGGCCAGCCGTGCGACCGCGGCGGACGACGCGGGGGAGAACGCCGACGCGGCGGCCCCCTGGCCGAGCCGAGCCAGCGCAAGGACCAGGACCGAGGGGACGGCGACCGCGAGCAGCGAGGCGACCGCGAAGCCGGTCAGGCCGCCGACGATCACGGGCTTGGCGCCGATGCGGTCGCTGAGGGCGCCCAACAGCGGCTTGAGCACGACCTCGGCGACGTCGTAGAGGGCGAGCACGGCACCGAGGGTGACGAGCGACAGCCCGAGGTCGTCGGTCTCGGCGCCGAGCACGCTCGCGACACCGTGGGCGCCGAAGGCCGTGGTGAAGCCGGCGAGGTACAGCGGGGCGAGGCCGCGGGCGGGCGGCTGGAGCGCAGTCGTCACCGCACCAGTGTTGCGGAACACCGTGCTTCGGATTCGCGCAAACCCGCATTGCGGTCTCCTGTGCTTGTGGTGCGACACACCCGAGAGTACGTTCAGGCCAACGCTCAGCGTCGGAGGCGGGACAACGCTCCCCAGACCGGCCTGGCGGTTCGCAGCGACGGGGGGATCCGGCGCTGTCCCGACCCTCTCTGCACCGCTGACCCAGGCCTCTCTCCGCGTCACCCTGCGCGGTGCGTCGTCGTGCGGTGCTGCCGAGTGTCGTGTTCCGTACCCGAAACCGAACACCGCACGAAGGACCCGACCTCATGCACCCGCTCGTCCTCTTCGCGTCGCAGACCTCGACCCAGGTCGTGCTCGACAACCTCGCCGCCTTCGGCCACGAAGCGCTCAAGTACTTCCCGATCGGCATCGCCGGCATCATCGTCTGGGCGCTCTGGCTCTACCGGGTCGTGCTCTCGGCACGGGCCCGTCCGGTCGAGAACGGCTTCCGCACGACGACCTCGGTCGTGGTGCCGTCCTTCCACGAGGACCCCGACATCCTGCTCCGCTGCCTGGACTCCTGGCGGGAGCAGCACCCGGACGAGATCATCATCGTGCTCGACGTCGCGGACACCGAGGCGTACCGCCGGATCGTGGCGGTGGGCGACCCCACCGTCAAGCCGGTGCTCTTCCACCACGTCGGCAAGCGCAGCGCGCTCGGCGAGGGCATCCGTCGCGCGAAGTACGACGTCCTGGTCCTCGTCGACTCGGACACCTCGTGGGAGCCCGGTCTCCTCGAGGCGGTGCAGATGCCATTCGTCGACGAGCGCGTCGGCGGCGTCGGCACGCAGCAGAACGTGTACCAGCGGAACTCCAGCATCTGGCGCATCATCGCGGACTGGCTGGTCAACCTGCGGTACTTCAACTACGTCCCCGCGATGGGTGCCGCCGGCGCCGTGCCGATCCTCTCCGGGCGCACCGCCGCGTACCGCCGCTCCGCCGTCCTGCCGGTGCTCGACAACCTCGAGAACGAGTTCTTCCTCGGCCGCCGGTGCATCGCCGGGGACGACGGCCGTCTGACGTGGCTCGTCATCGCGTCGGGCTACAAGACCGTGCACCAGTCGTCGGCGAAGGCGCTGTCGATGTTCCCGGCGAGCGGCAAGGCGTTCTTCAAGCAGCGCATCCGCTGGAGCCGCAACTCCTACCGCACGTACCTGACGGCGATCGCCAAGGGGTGGGTCTGGCGGGTGCCCTTCGTGACGAAGATCACGGTGCTGCAGATCATCCTGACCCCGGTGACGATGGGCATCACGATGTGGTACCTGCTGTTCAGCCGCCTGGAGCTCAGCACCGTCGGCGTCCTGTTCACCATCGGCTGGCTGCTCTTCGGCCGTGCGGTGCGCGGGGTCTCGAACCTCAAGCGCCACCCGCTCGACCTGCTCGTGCTGCCGATGCTCGCCCTCGTCGTGATCGCGGTCGCCCTGCCGATCAAGGTGTACTCGTTCGTCACCATGAACAAGCAGGGGTGGCTCACCCGGCACGCCGACCAGGTCGGGGGTGACGGGCAGCAGGCTCGGACCCTCCAGCCGGAGACGACGACCGGTCGCCGGGTGGCCTCACCCGGTGTCGTCCTGCCGCAGGGTGCCGTCGCGGCGACCTCCGACGACCAGGCGGTCGCGGCATGAGCGCGCTGACGAAGACGACGCCGCGGCTCGCCGCGGGGCTGCTCGTCGGTGCCGGGCTCCTGCTCACGGGTGTCCTCGGCGTGCCCACCGCCGCCGTCGCGGCGACGACGTCCGCGGCCGCGGCCCCGGTGACGGGACGACCCTACGGGGGCGACCCGGACAAGGAGGCCCGGCTGGTGACGGCCGAGAACGACCGCATCTACAACGTCCGTGCACTGGCCTCGGCGGCGCGGTGGAGCGGCCTCGCGGTCTCGCAGCCGTACCGGCTCGCCACGGGCTCGTCGTACACACTCGTCCTCGTCGCCCGTGGTGCGGCGTACACCGTCGACGACCTCGCACGGCTCGCACCGTCCACGTTCGTCAAGCAGCCGGACGGCTCCTGGTTGCTCAGCGAGAACATCGTCGTCGAGAACGGCGCGACCCTGCGACTCGCGAGCCCCGACGGCCTGCGCATCCACCTCGCGAGCAACCACGAGGGCTTCGTGTCGATCGTCACCCAGGCCGGCAGCCTGCAGGTCGTCGGTTCGGCGAAGGCTCCGGTCACGATCGACGCCTGGGACCCGCAGGCAGGGCGGGTCGACCAGCAGACCTCGGACGGACGGGCGTACGTCCGGGTGCAGGGCGGGACCGCGACCCTGCAGTACGCGGCGTTCTCGCACCTGGGGTTCTGGAGCGGAACGACCGGCGGGGTCTCCCTGACCGGGACGAACCTCTCCACCCTGGACCAGGCCTCCGGCGACCAGCAGGGCAAGACCGAACGGACCACGAAGGACGTCTTCGGCAACGCCATCCTGCCGACCGGCGAGCTGCCGAAGAGCGGCAGCGCCACGGCGAGCGCCGGCGGCTACAGCTACGTGTCCGCCCTCGTGCAGCACGTCACCTTCGCCGGGAACGCCTACGGCCTCTTCCTGACGAGCGCGGACGGCGTGACGATGTCGGACGCCACGGTGGAGCACTCGCTCATCGACGGCCTCGTGCTGCACCGCTACGTCACGAACTCGACGTTCACATCGGTCCGGTCGACGGACAACGCGGTGGACGGGGTGAAGATGACGCGGGCGTCGACCGGCATCGTCCTCAGCCAGGTGACCGCCTCGGACAACGGTCGCAACGGGATCACGCTGAACGGCAGCGGGCTCGCGGCGGGGCCGAACGCGGCCGGCATGCCGACGACGACCTACGGCAACAACGCGCTCTCGGACAGCAACAGCTCCGGCAACGGGCGCTACGGCATCGAGGTGATCGGCGGGAAGAACGTCCGGATCAGCGGGTCGACGGTCGCACGCAACGAGATGGGCATCGTCGTCCGGCACGACGCCGACGACGTGGTCGTCCGCAACAACGTGGTCAAGGACTCGTCGCAGAACGGCATCGCCGTCCTCGACGGGCCCAGTCGCACCGAGGTCTCCGAGAACTCGGTCGACGGCGCGGACATCGGCGTGTACGTCCGGGACAGCGCGACCTCGTCGGTGACGAACAACGCGATCGACGATGCCCGCGTGCACGGGGTCACGATGGTCGGGGCGGTGGGTGGCACGGCCGTCGAGAACAACACGGTGGACGGTCGCGGGCCGAGCGCGATCGACCTCGCCCGGTCCGACGGAGCCGCCCAGCAGGGCAACACGACCGTCGAGTGGCAGTCGACGAAACCGTTCCTCGTCACCCTGCGCGCGGTGTTCCAACCGTTGACGGTGCTGTGGCTCCTGCTACTGACGGTGGTGCTGGTCGCGGCGATCGGCGGGACACGACGTCGACGTCGGGGACAGCGCGAGCTGCCGTACGCGAAGCAGGCACCGCTGTCCAGCTACACCCGCGGCGCGGTGGACCCGGCCTCGCTCGGTCTCCCGCCCGTGGCGGGCCGCGGCACGCACGCTGCCGAGCCGGGTGCGGTCGCACCCTCGGGGAGCTGACCGGTGACGCGACGACCCCGTCGCCTGCGGTCACACCTCGTCGTCGGCGCAGCGGGCCTGGCGGTCGGAGCGCTGGTGGTCGGCGGTGTGTGGGCCGCCACGAGCGGTGCGGACCGGGGGGACGAGCAGGCCGCTCGCCCCCGGCCGACGCCGAGCGTCGAGCAGACCCCGGCCGCGACGCCGAACGGTGTCCCGGACACCCGTGCGACGCCCGACGCGACCGCGACTGGATCGCCCGACGCCGGGACGGGACAGGCCTCCCCGGTCGACACGGCCCGGTGCGACGCCGCCGCGACGACGACGGTCAGCACGGCGAAGGCCCTGGAGAAGGCACTCGACGACGCTCGAGCAGGGGCCGTGATCCGGCTCGCGTCCGGCACGTACACCGGCCGGTTCGAGGCCTCCGCGGCCGGGACGTCGGACGCACCCGTGACGCTGTGCGGCCCGCGTGACGCCGTGCTCGACGGCGGCGACGTGGAGGGCGGGTACGTCCTGCACCTCGACGGCGCGTCCTACTGGCGGCTCGAGGGGTTCACGGTCCGCAACGGGCAGAAGGGCGTCATGTTCGACGACGTCCAGCACTCGACGGTCGACGGCCTCACGGTCACCGACATCGGTGACGAGGGGATCCACCTGCGCGCCGACAGCAGCGACAACACCGTCCGCGGCAACAGCGTCAGCAGGACCGGTCTCCGGAAGCCGCAGTTCGGCGAGGGCATCTACATCGGCTCCTCGAAGAGCAACTGGTGCAAGGTCTCGGACTGCCGTGAGGACCGCAGCGACCGAAACGTCGTCACGGGCAACACCATCGCCGACACCGCTGCCGAGAACGTCGACATCAAGGAGGGGACGACCGGAGGCACCCTCTCCGACAACTCCTTCGACGGTGTCGGGATGCAGGGCGAGAACCACGCCGACTCGTGGGTGGACGTCAAGGGGAACGGGTGGACCGTCACCGGGAACCGGGGCGTCCGCTCACCGCTCGACGGCTTCCAGACCCACGAACTGCTGTCCGGCTGGGGGACCGACAACACCTTCACCGACAACCGCGTCGACCTCGGCAACACCGACGGCGTCGCGTTCGCCCTCCGACCCGTCGAGGGCAACACCGTCTCCTGCGACAACACCGTGGTCGGCTCGAACGAGTTCAGCACCACGGCCTGCACCGACTGACACCCGACGGCCACCGCGGTCCGTCACCACCCACCCTTCGCGACCCGAGAGCGAGCCCTTCCCATGTCTGCTTCCGTCACACCCATCCCCGACACCGCGATGCCGCCGGTCGCCCACCAGCCCCGCCTGACCGTCATCGGCACGGGGTACCTCGGCGCCACCCACGCCGTCTCGATGGCCGTCCTCGGGTACGAGGTCCTCGGCGTCGACGTCGACCCCGCCAAGGTCGAGGCGCTGATGTCCGGCCGGGTGCCCTTCCACGAGCCCGGCCTGCCCGAGCAGCTCGCGCAGGCCCTGGCGTCCGGTCGGCTGCGGTTCACCTCGTCACTGCGCGAGGCCGCCGAGTTCGGCGACGTCCACTTCGTCTGCGTGGGCACGCCCCAGCAGCGGGGGTCGCACGCCGCCGACATGACGTACGTCGACTCCGCCTTCCGCGAGCTCGCGATGCACATCGACCGCCGCGCGCTCGTCGTCGGGAAGTCGACCGTGCCGGTCGGGACCGCCGAACGGCTCGCCGCGCTCGTCGCGGAGGTCGCCCCCGCCGGGACCGAGGTCGAGGTCGCCTGGAACCCGGAGTTCCTCCGCGAGGGCTACGCCGTGCAGGACACGCTGCACCCCGACCGGCTCGTCTTCGGCGTGCAGACGGCGTGGGCCGAGGCGCAGCTGCGTGCAGCCTTCCGCCCGGTCCTCGACGAGGGGACGCCGCTGGTCGTGGCCGACCTGCCGACGGCGGAACTCGTCAAGGTGGCCGCCAACTCGTTCCTCGCGACGAAGATCTCCTTCATCAACGCGATGGCGGAGGTCTGCGAGGCGGCCGGTGCGGACGTCAGCGTCCTGGCGAGCGCCCTGTCCCACGACACCCGCATCGGCGGCCGCTTCCTCAAGCCCGGCCTCGGCTTCGGTGGCGGGTGCCTGCCGAAGGACATCCGCGCGTTCTCGGCCCGGGCGCAGGAGCTCGGTGTCGGCCAGGCGGTCCGCTTCCTCGACGAGGTCGACGCGATCAACCTGCGCCGCCGCCAGCGGACCGTCGACCTGGTCACGGAGATGGCCGAGGGGGACCTGGCGGGCAAGCGGATCGCGGCGCTCGGCGCGGCGTTCAAGCCGAACTCCGACGACATCCGCGATGCGCCGGCGCTCGACGTCGCACGGATGCTCGACGAGGCGGGTGCCGTCGTCACCGTGTACGACCCCGAGGCGATGGAGAACGCCGCGCGCGCCTACCCGACCCTGCGGTACGCGCCGTCGCTCACCGCGGCGGTGATCGATGCGGACGTGGTCGTGCTGCTGACCGAGTGGGAGCAGTTCCGCACGGTGGACCCGCACGACCTCGGCGCGCTCGTCCACCACCGACGCATCGTCGACGGCCGGCACGCGCTCGACGCGGACGCGTACCGCGCGGCCGGCTGGGAGCACCGTGCGCTCGGCCGACCGTCCGCGTCCGGCACGGTGGAGATCGCGGTCGACGAGCAGGACCGCCTGCAGGCCACGGCCTGACGGCCGGACGTCTCGGTGGGGGTACCACCGAGGACGCGCCCGGTTCACGACGACGTGCACCGGGCGGTGCGGAGGAGGCGGCTTCGGGCAGTGCCGCCCCTCCGCGCAGGGTGCTGCTCAGGCGCCGAGCAGCTCGGCGGCCTCGCGCACCGCGGTCGGGGCTCCGGCGAGGTGCCAGTCGTGCCCGTGGGCCCGGACGACGGTGGCCGCGCCACCGGCGCCCTCGACGAGCGCCCGCCCCGGGAGCCAGTCCCAGTCGGCGCAGTCGGTCTGCACCCAGAGGCCGATGCGGCCCGCTGCGACGTCCACCAGGTCGCAGGACCCCGACCCGCTGATCCGGACCGTTGCCGCCGCTGCCAGGAGCGCCGTCATGGGCGCCGCCTCGGCGGCGCGCAGGTGCGAGCTGTTGAGGAAGGTCGCCACGCTCGTCGCGGCGAGGGTCACGTCCTGCACCGGCGGCACGGCCTCGCCGTCACGGGTCGTCACCCCGTCCGACGCCACCCACGTCTCGTCGGCGAGCGGACGGCGGACCGCACCGACCCGGAGCACGCCGTCGACCTCGAGCGACACCGCGCTGCACCACGCGGGCAGGCCGGCGACGTAGTTGAACGTCCCGTCGATCGGGTCGACGGTCCACCGGCGTCCGTGGGTCGCCTCGGACCGGGTGCCCTCCTCGCCGAGCACCCCGTCGTCCGGGCGGTGCTCGAGCAGCATCCGACGGACGAGGTCCTCGGCGGCGCGGTCGGCGGCGGTGACGAGGTCGGCGGCCGAGGTCTTCCGCTCCGCGTCGGTCCCGTCCCGACGCATGTCGGCCGCGAGCCGGGCGGCGTCGGTCACGAGGGCAGCGGCGAGGGCGTGGTCGTCCATCCGGCAACGGTAGCGGGCGGAGGACGGACGACGCAGGCCCGACGTCGCAGCGTCAGGACGTCGTACGGGATCCGGTCCGAGCCGTCAGGACGCCGTCAGGACCGGCTCGGCCCCGAACAGTCCGCCACAGGCTGGTCGTCGTGGACACGAACCGAGACCGACGACCGCTCCCGACACGGCGCACCGGGTGGCACCCGTGGGGCCGGTGCACCGTGCAGCCCGTCTCCCGCGCACTGTGGAGCGGGCGCACGCTCGAGGTGCACGCCCCGGGGACCACCGCGGGCGAGCTCCTGCTGCTCCGAGCGCTCCAGGTCTGGGGTGCGGCCGGCGCACTCGTAGCGGTCGCACTCGTCGTGGCGCTGCACCGCGTGCCGGCGGTCGGCCTCGTCGTCGCCGTCCTGCTCTACGCCGCCGGTCCCGTCCTGCTCGTCCGGGCGACACGGCGGTTGCGTCCCGGGGTCAGACGCTTGACGATCACGGTGTTCCACGGCAACGGTCAGCCGGAGGTGCACGGCGACGTCCGGCTCCTCGAGGCCTCGCTCGACCTGCTCTGCCTGGTCGAGGACGCCGTCCGTCGCGGGCAGGTGTCCCGCGTCGAGTACGAGCAGGTCTGGGGACAGGTGTGGCGGGCGATGCCCGAGCCCGCGGCGCGGGCCGCAGGCCGACCGCGGTCCGGCGAGGTCGCCCAGCGGCGTGGGACCCACCGGTGAACGGCGTGCCCGAGCCGACGGCGTCGGCGCCGCCGGATGCCGAGGTCGACGATCCGTCGGTCGTGCTCGGCTACGACTGAGCACGCGGTCGGCCCACGGGCCGGTCCGCACGACCGGGCACGCTCATGCCGCGGGGACCACCGGACGGGAGGCCCGTGGCGGCCCCGCCCTGCGCCTCCCGTCCGTCGTCCGCTACAGGACCGCCTTCGGCACCCGGTGCAGGGTCACCGCCCCGACCGCTGCGAACGGGTGCAGCGGGTCCGGGTCGCCGGAACCGGTCGGCCCGCCGAGCTTCGAGTCGCCGACCGCGCTGAGCACCGCGTAGGCGTCCTCGGCCGTCCACCCGTGGTCCTCGACGAGGAACGCGAACGCGTCCTCGTAGCCGCGTCGGACACTCTCCTGCACGGGGTCGCCGAGCCCGACGAAGAGCCACTCGTCGGCGGTCTCGATGCGCGGCGCACGGATCGGCCGACCGCCCTGTACGAGGTCGACGGAGACGATCGCGGTGCCCTGCGCCTCGATCGCGACGAAGGACGACTCGCCCTCGGCCATGATCGCGTGGATGTCCCCGATCGACAGCAGGGCACCGGGCACCCGGACCGGCAGGTACACGGTCGAGCCGGGACGCGCCTCGGTGACGTCCATGTTCCCGCCCTCGGCGTACGCCGGCATGATCGTCGAGTTCGTCCCCGATGCCGGTGCGACGCCGATGCAGCCGATCATCGGTCGGACCGGGAAGGCGTGCCGGTCGGTGACGTGCACCACGCCGTCCTCGATCGGGCAGCGACGGGCGAAGACGCCCTCGGGCATGACGTGCTGGAGCGCGCCCGATCCCGGCAGCGACACCGACCACCCGTGGGTGGTGAGCTGGATGTCGTGGATGTGCACCGCGAGCACGTCACCGGGCTCGGCACCCTCGACCCAGACGGGGCCGGTGACCGGGTTGATCGGTGCCTGCAGCTGCGCCAGGTCGTGGTGCTCGTCGAGTTCGGCGTAGACGGCGTCCGTGGTCTCGAAGCCGATCGTCTCGCCGGTGCCCGGGGTGATCCGGAGCACGGGCTCCCGGTCGGCGGCGAACCCGGGACGACCCAGGCTGTTCGGCAGGAAGTGGTCGGGGGTGGTCATCGGTGGCCCTTCTCCGTGGTGGTGGTGTCGAGGCCGCCGACGGACCCCTCGCCCAGTGTGCCGGGCTCTTCCGACCCGACCTCGGTCGAGCGGCCGGTCCGGCGGTAGTAGAGGAACACCGCGGCGCCGACGACGAGCCAGACGATGCCGCCGACCTTCGCCTCGACGGCGGCGTTGAGCAGGACGTAGCCGATGATCAGGAAGCCGATGAGCGGCACGACGAGGTGCAGCAGCCAGTTGCGGGACCTCCCCTTCACGACGTGGTGCACGAAGACCGACACGTGCAGGAGCATGAAGCCGAACAGCGCGCCGAAGTTCACGAGCGACGAGATGGTGTCGATCTGCCCGACGAAGAACAGCACGAGGATCGCGGAGAGCACGGAGACGACGATGATCGCGTTCTGCGGGACGAGCCTGCCGTTCAGCTTGTGCAGGAACGCGGGCAGCTGCCGGTCGCGGCTCATCGAGAAGAGCAGGCGACTCGTCGCGGCCTGGGCGGCCATGGCGTTCGCGATACCGACGGCGAGCACGTTGACGGCGAAGAACGCGGTGGCCCACCCGCTCGAGGAGGCCTGCTCGACGATGGTGAAGAACGCGTTCCCGGCCTCGCCCTCCGGGAACGAGGCACGACCGCCCGCCAGCGCCGACGCGAGCCACGTCTGCAGCACGAACAGGAACGCGACGATGACGAGTGCCAGGACCATCGCGAGTCCGGCGCCACCGCGGCGACCGGTCGACTCCTCGGACAGCGTCGAGATGCCGTCGAAGCCGAGGAAGCTCAGCACGGCGATCGACAGGGCGCTCGCGATGAGCGGTGCGGACACCTTCGACGGGTCCCACACCTGGTCGGTGCTGAACGAGGCGCCGGGCACGGTCCCGCCGGTCAACGCGACGATCGCGATGACGACGAAGATCGCCACGAAGACGAGCTCGATGAGCAGGAAGATGCGGTTCGCGAGCTTGAGGGACGAGACACCGAGCAGGTTGATCACGGTGTTGATCGCGACGAACACGAGCGCCCAGAGCCAGCGTGGCGTGCCGGGGAAGATGCCGACCATGCTCTCGGCCGCGAACACGTAGAGCAGCGTCGGGACGAGCAGGTAGTCGAGCAGGATCGCCCAGCCCGCGAAGAACCCGGCGGTGGGGTGGATGCCGCGACCGACGTACGAGAACACGCTGCCCGCGAGGGGGATCGACTTCGCCATCTGCGCGTACGCGAGCGCGGTGAAGATCATCGCGACGAGGCCGACCAGGTAGACGAGCGGCACCATGCCGCTCGAGGCGTTGTAGACGGTGCCGAAGATCGCCCACGGGGCGATCGGCACCATGAAGACGAGCCCGTAGACGAGCAGGTCGGTGGTGGAGACGGAGCGCTTGAGCTCCTGCTTGTAGCCGTAGGCCTCGAGCTGCTGCTGTGCAGAGAGCTCGCTGTGCTGCTGCGACATCGTGGTTCCGTTCGGGGAGACGGTGCGTGGGAGGGGGGGATGACGGACGCCGGGCGTGTGGCTGGGTGGGCACGCCGGTCGGGTCCGGTGGGGTGTCGGCCGGGAGGCGCGTGGCGGGGTGAGGTGCGCGCCTCCCGGCCGGCTGGCTGGTCGCCTCAGCCGGTGGGCTGGTCGTCGTGCTCGGCGAGGAACGCCGCGACCACGCGGCGGAACTCCTCGGGCTGCTCCAGGTGCGAGCAGTGGCTCGCACCGGGGAAGACGTGCTGGCGGACGTCGGCGATGCGCTCGACGAAGGGCTGCCACGTGGCGGGCGTCGCCTCGTCGTGCTCGCCCGCGACGACGAGGGTCGGGACCGCCACGCGGTCGAGCCGGTCGACGACGGTCCAGTCGCGCATCGTGCCGACGACGTGGAACTCGTTCGGCCCGTTCATGGTGTGGTACACCGTCGGCTCCTGCTCCATCTGGGTCTCGGAGTCGACGAAGTCCTGTGGCATGGGGACGACGCGGCACACGTGGCGCTGGTAGAACACCTGCGTGGCAGCGAGGTACTCGGGGTCGTCGACGGTGCCGGCCTGCTCGTGCCGCGTGAGGGCGTCCTGCACGTCCTCGGGCAGCTGCGCGCGGAGCTCGGCGGCGCCCTCGACCCAGAGCTGCATCGACGCGGGGGAGTTGCAGATCGCCAGGGAGCGGAGGCCCTCGGGCTGCCGGACCGCGATCTCGGAGCCGAGCATGCCGCCCCACGACTGGCCGAGCACGTGGTGGTCGCCGAGACCGAGGTGGTCCACGAGGGCCGCGTACTCGTCCACGAAGAGCTGCGGGGTCCAGTACTCCGTCGGGGCGTCGGGTCGGTGGGAGCTGCGGCCGCAGCCGAACTGGTCGTGGTGCACGACGGTGCGACCGGTCTCGTCGGCCAGTGCCGCGAGGTTCCGGAGGTAGTCGTGCGCCATGCCGGGGCCGCCGTGCAGGACCACGAGCGGGAGCGCACCGGGGGTCGGGGCGTCGGGTTCGGTGACGCGATACCAGGTCTCGCCGTCCTGGAACGGCATCGTGCCTTCGGTGATGCGGGACATGACGCACAGCATGGACCGGGCAAAGGTTCTCTGCAATACCTTTTCTTGTCCTTTAACGTGGACGAAACGCAAGGAGGGGGCCGAGTGCCAGATCGCGCGACGGAGACCCGTGTCGACGAGGTCGAGGACCGGCTCGTCACCGCCGTGGCCGTCGGAGAGTACCTGCCCGCCTCCCGGCTGCCGCCCGAGCGTGAGCTCGCCGTGCTCCTCGGTGTCGGACGCGTCACCGTGCGCGCGGCCCTCGCGCGACTGGTCGACCGCGGCCTGCTCGAGACACGTCGAGGACGGGGCGGCGGGACCTTCGTCCGTTCGCAGTGGCCGGACTCGTCCTCCGACGCCGTCGCCCGGACGCTGCTCGCACGCTGGGCCGGCATCCGCGACACCACCGACGCGATCGCCCTGCTGCACGGCGCACTCGCCACCGCAGCGGCCGAGCGGATCACCGACGACGGCCGGACGACGCTGCGCACCCGGCTCGAGGACTTCCGCGCCGCCGCGTCCGGGCTCGAGAAGCAGCAGGCGGACGCGGTGCTGCACCGAGCGATCATCGACGCCGCCGGCAACGCCGTGCTCGCAGCGGCGCTCGCCGACCTCGAGTCGCAGGTGTCGATCGCGGCGCCCGCACACCTCTGGGGCACCGCCGAGGGCATGGCCGAGATGGAGCACCGTGCCCTGCTCGAGCACGAGGGGCTCGTCGACGCCGTCTGCGCCGGGCAGTCGGTCGACGCGGGGGTGCTCGCACGTCGGCACGTCGGCATCGATCTCGAACTGCTCGAGCGGGCGATGCTCCGGGCAGGCCAGGTCCCGACCTCCTGACGGCGTCCGTCGTGCATGATCGTCGCAACGGAGGTGCACGTGGCGGAGATCCTGGTGGTCGAGGACGACCCGGCGATGGGCGCGCTCGTCGAGCGTGGACTGGTCGGCGAGGGGCACGCGGTCACGGTGGTCACCGACGGCGTCGCCGCGCTCGTGGCTGCGGCCGCGCGGTCGTTCGACGCGGCGGCGATCGACGTCATGCTCCCCGAGATGACCGGATTCGAGGTGTGTCGTCGGTTGCGCGAGACGGGCCAGGACTTCCCGGTGATCCTCGTCACCGCGCGGGATGCCGTCGACGACCGGGTCTTCGGGCTCGACGCCGGCGCGGACGACTACCTCACGAAGCCCTTCGCGATCGCCGAGCTCAACGCCCGGATCCGGGCGCAGCTCCGCCGCAGGTCCGCCGGTGCCGTGACCGTCGTGCAGGCCGGCGCCGTCCGACTCGACACCGTGACCGTCCGGGCGACCGTGGCGGGCCGGGACCTGCCCCTCAGCGTGAAGGAGTTCTCGCTGTTGCGGTACCTGGTGCAGGGGGCGCCGGAGACCCGGTCCCGGGCGGAGGTGCTGCGTGAGGTGTGGGGGAGCGCCGAGCACTTCGACCCCACGATCGTCGACCAGTACGTCAGCTACGTGCGGAAGAAGCTGCACGCCTCGGGCGCCGACGTGGCCATCCGGACCGTGCGGGGCGTCGGCTACGCGCTCGACGTCGTGTCCCGTCCGTGAGGCTCCTGCGGCGGCTGTCCGTCCGCGCGCGCATCACGATCGGGAGTGTGCTCGTCGGCGCGGTCGTGCTCTCCCTGGTCGCGCTCGTGCTGCACGCCGAGGTGCGGCAGGCCACGCTGGAGACCGACCGGTCCCTCGCCGTCGGCGACGCGGCGCCGTTCGTCGCCGACCTCCGGGACAACCCGGGTGAGGCGCCCGACCGACCGGCCGACGGCGTCCTCGTGGGGATCCGCTCCTCGACCGGCGAGTGGATCGTCGACACGCTGCCGGACGACCTCCGCCGGTCGCTCCCGGACGGCGTCCCACGATCGACCACGACGCTCCGGCTCGGCGACGGGCACCGCAGCGCGACGCTCGTCGGCACACCGGTCGCGAGCGCCGACGGACGGTTCGTCGTGTGGGCTGCGCAGGACGGCCGTGCCGGGCACGAGACGGTCGAACGCGTCGACCGCTCGCTCGTCGTGGGGACCCTGCTCGCGCTCGTCGCATCGGGCCTCGCCGCCTGGCTGCTCTCGACCGTCGCGCTCCGACCCGTCGCGCGGATGCGTCGGACCGCCGAGGCGCTCAGCGGCGGGGACGCGACCGGGCACCTGCCCGTCGGCCCGTCGGAGGACGAGCTCGCCGACCTCGCGAGGACCCTCAACGCCTTCATCGACCGGCAACGCGAGAACGCGGTCCGCGAACGACGGATGGTGTCCGACGCCAGCCACGAACTCCGGACGCCGCTCGCGGCACTGACGGCACGACTCGAGCTCGCGCACCGGTCGTCCGGTGACGCCGCCGCGCTCGAGCGGGAGCTGGCGGCCGCCGAGTCCGACGCCGCGCGTCTCACCGCACTCGCCGACACCATGCTCGAGCTGAGCCGGCTCGACGAGACGCAGGCCACGCCGTCGACCACCGCAGCGGAGCTCGTGACGGAGCTGATGGGCAGTGTCGACCGGGCTCGGGCGCTCGGGGGGACCAGCGGGGTCGACTTCACCGTGGACGTGCCCGACGGTGCCGAACGGTACGGCATCACCCCCGCGGCGTTCGGACGGGTCGTCGACAACCTCGTCGCGAACGCGATCGCCGCGGGCGCTCCGGACGTCGAGGTCGGCATCACGTTGGTCCGGCAGGAGGACCGCGCACTGCAGCTGGTCGTCCGTGACGACGGTCCCGGTGTGCCGGAGGACTTCCTCCCGCGTGCGTTCGACCGCTTCACCCGTGCCGACGACGCACGGCGGGCCGTCCTCGGTGGCAGCGGACTGGGCCTGGCGCTCGTCCGAGGGCTCGCCGAGCGGGCGGGCGGGGAGGCCACGCTTGCGAACGCACCCGGCGGCGGCGCCGTCGCGGTGGTGCGACTGCCCGCGCGCTGAGGCCCGGGGACGGCCCTGCTTCGTTCGAGGTCTCGAACGAAGCAGGGCCGTCGTTCCGGGCTGCTTCATGGGACCGGTGTCGATGCTGAACGTCACCCGATCACCTGCTGGAGAGGAACGAGACGATGATCGACACCGCTCGCCCCACCCGACGTGCCGCGGCGGCTCCGCCGCGGCACTTCCCGGCACCGCCCGCGGAGCCCCTCGAGGTCGCCGCCCGGCGCCGTCGCCGATCCGGTCGCGGCCGTGCTGCGGTCACCGACCTGCTCGGTGTCCTCGCGTGGGCGTCCGCCGCCGTCGCCGTCGCGCTCTGGCTGGCCTCGCCGGGATCGCACTCGGTCTCGGGCGTCGGCGGCGTGCTCACCGACACCGGGATCGTCGCCGGTCTGGTCGCGACCGACCTGGTGCTCGTGATGCTCGTGCTCGCCGCGCGTGTGCCGCTGATCGACCGCGTGTTCGGCCAGGACAAGGCGATCGCGGTGCACCGGTCGCTCGGCGAGCCCGTGCTGTACCTGCTGCTGGCACACGGCGTGCTGCTGACGCTGGGCTACGGCGCGTCGTCGGGTACCGGCCCGATCGCCGAGACCGTCTCGCTCTTCTCCACGCCGGACATGCCGCTCGCGTACCTCGCCCTGGGGCTGTTCGTCGCGGTCGTGGTGTCGTCCCTCGTCGCGGTCCGGCGTCGACTGCCGTACGAGGCGTGGCACGTCGTCCACCTGCTCAGCTACGCCGCCGTCCTCGTCGCGTTGCCGCACATGCTCAGCGTCGGCAGCGTGCTCGGGCAGGGCACCTGGCAGCGGGCGTACTGGATCGCCGCGTACGCCGTCGCGCTCGGTCTCGTCGTCGTCCACCGCTTCGTCCGACCGGTGGTCGTGAGCCTGCGGCACCGCATCCGGGTGGTGGCGGTGGAGCCGATCGCTCCCGGAGTCGTGTCGATCCACCTGGCGGGCCGCGACCTCGACCGGCTGGGTGCCCGCGGCGGCCAGTACGGCGTCTGGCGGTTCTGGTCCGCGCGGACCTGGTGGCACGCCCACCCGGTGTCGTTCTCGGCCGTGCCCGGACGAGAGCGTGCCCGGATCACCGTGCGCGACCTCGGAGCGGGGTCCGCGCGCCTCGGGCGGATCCGGCCGGGTACCGCGGTGTCCCTCGAGGGCCCCTACGGCCTGTTCACGACCCGGGCCCGCACGGCCCCGTACCTCGCCCTCGTCGCATCGGGCATCGGGATCACGCCGGTCCGCGCGCTGCTCGAGGACACCGACCTGCGTCCCGGCGAGGCCACGGTGCTCCTGCGGGGGACCGACGCCGAGCAGCAGTACCTGTGGCAGGAGACCGCGGAGCTCGCTGCGGCGACCGGGAGCACCCTCTTCGCCGTGGTCGGGCACCGCGCGAGGTCGCAGGAGAGCTGGATGACGGAGGACGACCTCCGTCGTGGGGTCAGCCTGCGGTCGGCGTTCCCGCGGTTGCTCGAGTCCGACCTCTACGTCTGCGGGCCGCAGGCGTGGTCCGACCTGGTGGTGCGGGAGGCCCGGCTCGCCGGCGTCCCGGAGCACCAGATCCACCAGGAACGGTTCGGGTCGTGAGGGCCCGGGTGGTCGTCGGCGGCGTCCTGTCCTCGGTGGCGGTGCTCGCCATCGGGTGGCAGCTCGGCGGACAGCCGGCCGTGACGACACCGGCGCAGGGCACGACGTCGGGGAGCGCCGGCTCGGGCGGGACCTCCGGCTCGTCGGCGTCGCCGGGACCGTCCGGTACCGGCTCGTCGGCGTCCGGCTCGTCTGCATCCGGCTCGTCCGGCGCGTCCGACTCCGGGACCTTCACCGGTGCCGCGGCGCAGACGCAGTACGGCGAGGTCCAGGTGCAGATCACCGTCGCCGACGGGAAGATCACCGACGTGACCCCCCTGCACCTGACCGACCGGGACGGCCGCTCCGTCGCGATCAGCCAGCAGGCCGCCCCGATCCTCCGGCAGGAGGCCCTGCAGACCCAGTCGGCGCAGATCCAGGCGGTGAGCGGCGCGACGTTCACGAGCGGGGGCTACACCACGTCGTTGCAGTCCGCGATCGACCAGGCCGGCCTGTGAGCGTCCTGACGTTCGAGACGATGGGGACCGTCGTGAGCCTCCGCGGTGCCACTCCGGAGGCCGCGTCCGCGGTCCGCGCCGTGTTCGCCGGGTACGACCACCGCTACAGCCTCTGGGACCCCGCTTCGGTGCTGAGCCGCATCGCCGCCGGGTCGCTCCGGCTGTCCGATGCGCCGACCGCGGTCCGGGACGTCTACGCGCTCGCCCTGTCGTGGCGGGACCGGACCGGTGGTGCCTTCACGCCCCACCGTCCGGACGGGGTGATCGACCTGTCCGGCGTCGTCAAGGCACTCGCGATCCGTGACGCCGGGGAGGTCCTCGACACCGGCACGGACGCCTGGATGCTCAGCGCCGGCGGCGACGTACTCGTCCGCGGCACCCACCGACCCGACGAGCCGTGGTCGGTCGGTGTCGTCGATCCCGGACGTCGGGACACCGTCGTCGGGGTCGTGCGGCTCGGCCGCAGCCGACGTGCGGTCGCGACCTCGGGGACCGCGGAGCGCGGGGAGCACATCTGGCGACGGAGCGCGCCCGTGTTCGTGCAGGCGACCGTCGTCGCCGACGACGTCCTGACGGCGGACGTCCTCGCAACGGCCGTCGTCGCCGGGGACGAGGACGACCTCCGGCGACTGACCGCCGACGGGGACGTCGACGTGCTCGCCTTCACTGCCGACGGCATCGTCTGGGCGACGCCCGGTGCGGCTCCCTGGGTGTCGTCAGCGCTCGGGCCGGGCGCTGTGCCCGTGGCGGGGCCGCTCGAGCAACCGCCCACGGGGCGGGCTCAGGTCGGCGTCGATCCCTCGAGCCGCGCCTCCTCGGCGTCGTAGCCCGCGCGCACCTGCCGGAGCACCAGGTCGTCGATCTCGTCGTCGTCCCGCAGCCGCAGCAGGGTGGCGGCCTTGTGCCGGACCAGGGCGAGCTCGAGCGCGACCGTCGCGTCGTGTCGCTGCAGCGTCGGGTGGTCCTCGTCGTCCTCCTCCCGAGCCTGGATCACGTCGAGGTGGGCCTCCAGGTCGCGTCGGACGCGGTCGATCGTCGCCCGGTCGGCACCTGCCCTGCGCGCCAGGCGGGGGAGCGCGTCGAGCGCTTCCTCGACCGCCGTGCGCTCGGCGTAGCGGCGTTCCTCGCCGACGGACTCGTCCTCGGGGAGCGCCGCGCGCCGCAGGACGGCGGGGAGCACGAGTGCCTGGCCGACGATGGTCACGACGACGACGCCGGCGGTGACGAACACGATGAGGTCGCGGTCGGGGAAGGCGCCCCCGGACTCGAGCGTGCGCGGCACCGCCACCGCCATCGCCAGGGAGACCGCACCGCGGAACCCGGCGAAGCCGCTCACCAGTCGGTCGCGTCGACCCTCCCGCGGTTCGCCGCCGAACCGCCGGGTGACGAGCCAGACGGTTCCTCCGATCGTGCCCTCGAAGGCGAACCGCACGAGCACGAGCACGACGGAGACCGCGAGCACGAGACCGACGCCGCTCCACAGCTCACGGGCGTCGAGGGCACGGGCAGCGACCATGGCCTCGATGCCGACGAGCACGAACAGCGCACCGTTGAGCAGGTACGTGAGGAACGACCAGAAGGCGCGGACCTGCTGGCGGGTCTCCGCCCGGTCGAGCTTCGGAGCGACCTGGCTCACGACGATGCCCGCGGCGACGACGGCGAGCACCCCGGACGCGCCGACGGCCTCGGCGCCGAGGAACGCCGCGAACGGCACGAGCAGCGTGACGAGGTTCTCGAGCACGACCGTGTCGACCCGTCGGAGCACGAGCGAGCCGAGCCACGCGGCGAGGAGTCCGGCCGCGACCCCGCCGACGTACGACAGGACGAGCATGCCGGAGACGTTCCAGAACGTGAGCTCCTGCGTCCCGACGGTCACGGCGACCGCGATGCCGTACACGACCAGGGTGGTGCCGTCGTTCACCAGGCTCTCCGCGCGGAGGACCGTGACGTTCCGGCGGGGCAGCATCTTCGTGAGCACACCCACGGCCGTGGCGTCGGTCGGGGCAACCGCTGCGCCGAGCACCCAGGCCGGCCCCCAGGGCATGCCCAGCAGGTGCAGGAGCGTCGCCACGACGCCGGCGGTCACGACGACGAGCAGCGTGCCCATCAACACGATGCCGCGCAGGTTCTTGCGGATCTCCCGGAGCGACGTGGTGAGGCTCTCCCAGTAGAGCAGTGCGGGGAGGAACAGCAGCAGCACGGCCTCGGCGGGCAGTTCGACCCGACCGAAGGTGGGGACGAAGGCGAGCAGCGCGCCGATGACGAGCAGGAGCACGGGCGGCGCGATCCTGATGCGGTCCGCGACGGCAGCCGTCACGGCGATGGCGAGCCCGAGGGCCACCACCAGTTCTGGACCGAGCACGTGTCTCCTCAGGATTCGTTGCGACGCGTCAGTCAACGCCGAACGTGCTGCACGTCCTTCCCGATCGGTCCGGCACGGATGGTGGAGGGCGGCTATGCTCCACCTGTATGGGGGTACAGTTCGACGACGGCGCCGCGCAGGGACTCGTGACGGCAGCATCACACGCAGACCGGGTCCTCGCTGAGCAGGGGGCAGGGAGACGCAGCTCGGCAGAGTCGGCGTCGCAGGAGTTCCGGGGCGCGTACGCACGCCTCTTCCAACAGGCGTGCGCGACCGAGGCCCAGGATCGAGCCCGCTTGGCGTCGGTGCTCGACGACCTGGCGCGGCAGGTCCGGCTCGCCGCGCAGCTGGCCGCCGAGGAGCGCGCTCGGCTCGCCGACGTCGCGGCCTGGGACGCGCGTGAGGCGGACCGCGCTGAACGACGGGACGACGACGCGGTGCAGTGGATCGCCTCGGGGGTGGAGGGGCTCTTCGACCCGCGGCCGACCGCGCCGCCCGTGCAGCCCCCGACGGTCGCCGTCGCGTTCTCGCCCACGCAGCGCATCAGGACCTCGACCGGCTCCGGATCCGCGACGAGCAGCGCCGACCCGACCGACCTCCGGAGCTTCGTGACGCACGCCCGAGCGGCCGACACCGCGCTCCGCGCCGAGGTGGACCGGGTCGGGACCGCGTGGTCGCACTTCGTTGCCTCGTGTTCGTGGGTGCCGACCGGCGGCCCGGGGTTCGTCGACGGCGCTCGGCGCCTCGTGGACGAGAACGACGCGGACGCAGGATGGATCGAGCACGTCGCTGGCGCCTTCGAGCAGGCGGGCAACGGCACCCTCACCGACCGGGTCCTCGACCTCGTCGTCGCCGCCGCCCTCTCCGCCGAGGGTGTCGACCCCCTCGAGGTCCTGTCGCACATGGATCCGGAGGTCGGAGCGGCATGGCTGGCGGCGAACCCGGACGTCCTCGACCGGCTCGTCGCGGATCCACCCGCGTGGGGGACGTCGTCGACGGTGCTGTCGGCGATCGTCGGAGCGGCCCGCGCCGCCGACCTGCCGCCGACCCGGTACGCCGACGTGCTGCAACGCATGTACGTGACCCGTGCGGCCGAGAAGGTCGGCATCGACATGGCGACGTGGCAGCTGGACCGTGGAGCTCCGGCACTGATGCCGCAGGTCGCCGGCTCGTACGAGTACTACGCGAGCCTGTACCTCGACGATCCCGCCTTCACGTGGGCCGGCATGGCGAACATGGTCGGCCCGGACTTCGCGGCGGGCTTCCTCGACCTGCACTCGTTCCGCGACCACATCCAGACGGCACGTCCGCTGGCGCCTCCGTCGATCCGACCGCTCATCGACCAGCTGGCCGGGATGGGCGACGACGAGATCGCCTTCTACGAACGCACGTTCCTCGGCATGCAGAAGGACATCTTCCTGGACGCTTCGACGATGCACGAGGCCTACCTCGACGGCGGCATGACGAGCATCGACGAGCTCCGTGCCGCGGGGCTCCTCCGCGGTGCGAACGACGACCCGGTCGACGCCGCGCTGTCGGAGCGGCAGACGTACTCCGCCTGGCAGGACATCGACGCCGGCAGGCGCACGGGGGACCAGGACCGCATCGCACAGGGCAACGAGACCCTGCTGCTCCGCGAGCAGCGCGACACCATCCAGGGCGCCTACCAGCAGATGCACGACCGAGAGCCGACCGGTGAGGCCCTCACGACGATGTTGGGGATCGTCGGCGACGCGTCCATCCCCGGAACCAAGACGCTCGGCCAGTTCGAGGGCGGCATCGACGTACCGGTCGACGTGAACCCCTTCAGCCCCGGCACACAGGGCTGGGTGGACCACTGGTACATCCCCCAGGGGAACATCTCGGAGTTCGATACCCGGTGGGACTACATCGAGGGAGACACACTGCCCGCGTGGCAGCAGCTCGTCCAGGACGACCCCGACCGTGCCCGCGAACTCGTGGGTGGGTCGGTCCCCGATCGGATCCAGCAACGTCGGCTCGACAACCGCATCCCGGAACTCCTCGACAACCTCCACGACTCGGAGCTCGCATGGCACTGAACGCTCGTCGCCCAGGGATCGCGGCAGCGGTCGTCGCCACCGCGGTCGTCGCCCTGCTGTCGGGCTGCGCCGGCCCGCCACCGGGGGCCCAGTCCGACCCCTCCACCCGTCCCGACCGAAGCGAGACCGACGTGCAGCACAACGGCCCCACCCCGACCGCCATGCGCCTCGAGGACGGCGTGGAGGTCTGGGACCTCACCGGCACGCCGAGCGTCGAGGCGTTCGGCGTCGACACCGACGGCGAGTCGCCGGTCCGGAACGCGGTCGCCGCCTACAGCTCCACCGATGATCGACCGGCACGCTTCGTCCTCCCGGGCGACCGGGTCGTCGACCTGCCGGTCGGCGAGGTGATCGTCACCGTCGACGACTACCCGGACGGGCTCACCGACTCCTCCGGCGAGGTCATCACCCCGGCAGGTCGGTCGTTCGTCCTGCAGGTCGAGGGACCGACGACCTCCGGTGCGGCCGCAGGGGTCGCGGCCTACCGGGACGCGCTCGAGTCGGCCGACCTCCCGACGAACGGAGCGGACGAGCTGCAGGAGAAGGTCGAGTCGGTCCCCTCGATCGACGGGACGGAGACGAGCGGGCGGCTGGGCGCGAGCACCGACGTGCCCGTGCCGGACGGGATGTCCGCGGCGCTCAGCTCGCGGTTCCGTCCGTCGGACACGACGCCGACGTTCCGGATGCAGCTCTTCGTCTCCTGGGAGCCGGTGCCGATCCCCTGAACGGCGAGGGGCGGCACGGACCGCGATCGCGTCAGCCCGCCAGGGTCCGCCGCCGGAACCGTCGCGCCCATGCCCGCCACGGCAGCGAGCTGGCCAGCGCGAGACCGATGACGACGGTGCCGAACCAGGCGACGACCACCCCGGGGACCGGCACGAGCAGGCTCGTCCAGAGCAGCACCGCGAGGACCCCGAGGACGTACGCGGCCCCGGCCTTCAGGTACCGGAGGCGCTTGAGCGTCGCCGCCTGGTCCAGGCGCGACGTCGTCCGGGCGAGGAACACCGCGCCGACGGCGATGGCTGCGACCGCGAGTGCGGCCTTCTCGAGCGCACCGAGTCCGTCCACGCCGAGCACGCCCGACCCCGACAGGCTGTACACGCCGTCGAGGATCTCGAACAGCATGAAGACGACGAGCCCGCGTTCGAAGACCACCGTCGAGGCGTAGGCGTGGACCCGCCACGCGCCGCTCGTCCCGACCGCTCCGGTGTCCGTGCCGTCCACGCCCCGCAGCGCCCACCGGGCGATCCGCTTCGACACGAGGTACGCGCCGACGCCGGCCGCGCCGCAGACGGCGACCGGCAGCACCGTGTCAGGGGCCCACGCGTCGTGGCGTCCGACCAGGACGGTCGTGACGAGCACGCAGGTCGCAGCGGTGACCACGGACCAGACGCGCGGCCGCGCGACCCGGGCGAGCCGTGCCTCCAGACCGCCCAGCCAGGACCGCCGTGACAGGCGGTCGGTGTTGAACAGGTACTCGGCGAAGACCAACCAGATGAAGGCCGCGCCGAAGGAAGCCAGTGCGGGACGGACCTCGGCGAGGTGCTCCGAGAAGGACCCGGGGGCGAAGACGGCCTCGTCGACGGCGGACGCGGGGTCCGCCGCTCCGCCGACGGCGACGGCCGCGGGTGGCAGGAGCAGGCGCATCGCGAGCACTCCGGCGACGATGCCGAGCGACAGGAAGAGCCGTCGTGCGGGGGAGTGCAGCCGACCGGCGATGCCCGCCATCGGGACCGACGAGTCCGCGGCCATCGCGATCTCGAGCAGGGCGAGTGCGGCGAAGGCCAGGGCGGCTGCCGGGCCGAGGGTGACCCACGCGGCGGCGGCGGCCGCCACGGTGAGGACGAGGGGGACGGTCAGGAGCGATCTCGTGGCCATGTCCCCATGCAGCACCTGTCGGCTGGATCGCGCATCCGTCCCGTCTGGCAGACGCGTCGGAGGCACCGGTGCGTTCTCCGGAACGGGTGACGGCCCGTCCCCACTTGCGGGGACGGGCCGTCGGGTGCGGTGACCGGAGAGGTCGCCCGGGCGGTGCTGAGGGTCAGTCGTGGAACGTCTCGATGGACGCGCCGAGCGAGTTGAGGCGTTCCTGCAGCTGCTCGTAGCCGCGGGCGATGATGCCGACGTTGCGCAGGACGCTCTCGCCCTTCGCGGCGAGCATCGCCAGCAGGATGACGACCGCGGGCCGCAGGGCGGGCGGGCAGCTGACCTCGGCGCCGGAGAAGTGCGTCGGGCCGGTCACGTCGAGGCGGTGCGGGTCGCGCAGGGTGACGCTCGCGCCGAGGCGGGTGAGGTCGAGCAGGTGGATCGCCCGGCCCTCGTACACCCAGTCGTGCACGAGCGTCGTGCCCTCGGCCATCGCCGCGATGACGACGAAGAACGGCAGGTTGTCGATGTTGAGGCCCGGGAACGGCATCGCGTGGATCTTGTCGATCGGCGCGTGCAGCTCGGACGGGTGCACCGTGATGTCGACCAGGCGCGTGCGACCGTTGGCGGCGGCGTACTCCTCGCTGACGTCGAACCGCAGGCCCATCTCGGCGAGGGTCGCGAGCTCGATCTCGAGGAACTCGATCGGCGCTCGGGTCACCGTGAGGGTGGACGCGGTGACGATCCCCGCGGTCAGGAGGCTCATCGCCTCGACCGGGTCCTCGCTCGGCCAGTAGTCCACGACCTCGTCGATACGGCTCTTCCCGGTGATGCGGAGCGTCGTCGAACCGATGCCCTCGACCTGCACGCCGAGCAGTTCGAGGAAGAAGCAGAGGTCCTGCACCATGTAGTTGGGGCTGGCGTTGCGGATCGTGGTGACGCCGTCGCGGGCGGCCGCGGCGAGGATCGCGTTCTCCGTGACGGTGTCACCGCGCTCGGTCAGCACGACCGACTTCGTCGGCACCTCGGTGTTCGCCACGTCGACCTCGTACCAGCCGGAGGTCGCCTCGACGTCGACGCCGAACGGCCGCAGGGCGATGAGGTGCGGTTCGACCGTGCGGGTGCCGAGGTCGCAGCCGCCGGCGTAGGGCAGACGGAACGAGCCGTAGCGACCGCTGAGCGGGCCGAGGAACATGAGCACGCTCCGGGTGCGCCGGGCGGCGTCGGCGTCGATCGCGTCCAGTCGCAGGTCCGACGGGGCGACGATCTCGAGGACCTCGCCGTCCTCCGACCACGTGACGGTGGCCCCGAGGCTGCGGAGCACGTCGATGATGCGGTCGACCTCGACGATGCGGGCCACCTTGTGCAGCCGGGTGACCCCGCGGTTGAGCAGCGACGCGCAGAGCAGTGCGACGGCGGCGTTCTTGCTCGAGTTCACGGCGATGGAGCCGCTGAGCTTCCGACCGCCCTGCACCCGGAGGTGGGCGCGCTGCGGGGCGCCGCCGATCGAGACGATCTGCTGGTCGAGCGCGTCGCTGATGCGCGTGAGCATCTCGAGCGACAGGTTCTGTCCGCCCTGCTCGATGCGGTTGATCGCGCTCTGGCTCGTGCCGACGCGTTCGGCGAGCTGGGTCTGGGTCATGCTGCGGCCCTTGCGGGCGCCCCG
Organism: Curtobacterium sp. MR_MD2014; assembly: GCF_000772085.1. Classification (NCBI taxonomy): domain Bacteria; kingdom Bacillati; phylum Actinomycetota; class Actinomycetes; order Micrococcales; family Microbacteriaceae; genus Curtobacterium; species Curtobacterium sp. MR_MD2014. The sequence continues at coordinate 1,663,947 of NZ_CP009755.1, forward strand.
GATGAGGGCGCCGACCTCGCGCAGCGGAGCGGCGGGCGCGGTGCCGGTCGGCTCGGCGGGCGTGACGACGGTGGTGGTGTCGGACATGGTCGCCACGGTAACACGCTCATGAGATAAAACAGGGGACATCGCCCGGCGATCATCCAGGATCGGATCGGGAATAACTCGTCCATGAGAGTTCAGGCCGGCAACCAGCCGCGGTCTTCGCCGCTCCACCGCCACATCGTCGAGGGGCCGAGCGCGGGTCGGGGGTCGCGCAGCCAGACCGTCGTGTCGGGGGTCCACCCGGCGATGACGCTCGCCGGGGTGCCGTCAGCCGAGTGCAGGGTGCCCTCTGCCGAGTCCAGGGTGCCGTCGGCCGAGTCCGCGGTGCCGTCGGCCGAGTCCGCGGTGCCGTCGGCCGAGTCCGCGTCGACCGGGATCGCGGTTCCGGAGGCGCGCAGCCACCCCCGCAGGGTCAGGTGCACCGCGTCGTACCGCTCGGCGATCGCGGCCCAGTCCGGCATCACCCAGGCGCCGTCGCGACCGGTCGCCCGGTACCAGTCGTGGCGACGGGTCGTGGCCGTGACGTCGATCGGTGCCGCACGGCAGAGCGCGGCCCAGTCCTCGGCGTCGTCGACCACCACGATGCGCGCGGACGGATCGACCGCAACGGGGGCGACCGCAGCGCGCTCCCACCCGGTGTGGTCCTCGACCGCCCACAACCCGAGTGGCCCGCGGCCGTCGCGTTCGGTGGTGGTGTCGAGGAGCCCGCTGGGAGGGGTCGTCCACCACGTCCCGCTGATCGGCGCGGTGACCGGGTCGCCCAGGCCGTGGGAGCGTTCGTCCAGCAGCTCGCGCCGCCACTCGGCGAGCACTGCTGCGGCAGGGCGAACGGCGCCGCCGTACCCGGACGTGTCCGGGATGACGGTCCACTGTCGCGAAGCCGAAGCCGAAGCCGGAGCCGGAGCCGGAGCCGGAGCAGGAGCCAGGGCCGGATCCTGGTCCGTGGCGAACAGTGCCTGCACGCCGGGGGCAGCCGCGACCGCCGTGGCGATCCGCTCGTGCAGCGACCGCGGGACGACGGTCTGGAGCAGGACGTCCTCGGCGTCCGGCTCCTGCCACCACATCGCCGACTCCGCCGCGCGTCCGAGGGCCGCGAGCACCTGGTCGAGCGTGGCCGACGCGGGGTCGGCAGCGTCGAACAGGGCCTCGACGGCGGTGACCACGTCGTCGTCCGACGGAGCCGGACGCGGCTCGGACGCTCCGGGTCCGAACAGCGAGACGCCGTCACCGCGGTGGGCGGAGGTCCAGTAGGACGCCCAGAAGAGCGTGTCGTCGTCCGGCTGGTCGCCGACGGTACCGAGCACGACCTCCCAGCAGAGGCGCCGCCCCCGCGGCCCGGCGAGCAGGTCCTCGACGATGGTCACCACGCCAGGCTAACGGGGGTGCCATCGTCGCCGATAACGACCGGTGCACACCCACGGACGGGTCTGCATCCCGCCCCACGGACGGCGGCGGGACGATCGAGAACCAGGACGGGCCATGATCGTCGTCACACGACTCAACGGCAGCGCTTTCGCTGTCAACCCCGACCTCGTGGAGCGCATCCAGGAGACGCCGGACACGACGCTCATCATGGTCGACGGCGCCAAGTACATCGTGCGCGAGTCCATGGCCGACGTCATCGGCCTCGTCGCCGCCTACCGCGCGCGGATCGTCGGCATGGCCTACGGCACGGACACCGCGGTGGACGCGACCGGACCGCAGCCGGTCCTCGCGCCCGTCGCGCCGCTCGTCACCAACGGACGACGCGACGCCGTCCGGAGCCAGGACGGGGGGCGCTGACCGTGGACATCGCAACGATCGTCGGCATCCTGCTCGCCTTCGGCGCCCTGTTCGGGATGGCGCAGATGGAGCACGTCGAGATGGCGGGACTCTTCCTGCCCGCGCCGATGCTCCTCGTCTTCGTCGCCACCATCGGCTGCGGCGTCGCGAGCACCACCATGAAGGACGCCCTCGCCGCGTTCAAGACCGTCCCGAAGGCGTTCACCGGCAAGGTCACCCCACCGCAGACGGTCATCGACGACGTGGTCGGGTTGGCCGAGACGGCCCGCGCCAACGGCCTGCTCGCGCTCGAGCAGGAGGCCGACAAGCACGACGACCCGTTCATGAAGAAGGCCCTGCAGAACATCGCGGACGGCACCGACGGCGACGAGCTCCGGATCCTGCTCGAGGACGAGATCGAGTCGAACGCCGCACCGATGCGGAGCGCCAGCGCGTTCTTCATGGGCCTGGGCGGCTTCGCCCCGACCGTCGGCATCATCGGCACCGTCGTGTCCCTGACCCACGTGCTGGCGAACCTCGGCAAGCCCGACGAGCTCGGCCCGCTCATCGCGAGCGCGTTCGTCGCGACGCTCTGGGGCCTGCTCACCGCGAACTTCCTCTGGCTGCCCTTCGGCGGCAAGCTCCGGAAGCTCGCGCAGCTCGAGGCCGACCGGCAGACCCTGCTGATGGAGGGTCTGCTCGCCGTCCAGGCCGGCAGCCAACCCCGACTGCTCGGTGAGCGCCTCACCGCGATGGTCCCGCCCGCTGCGCGCGGTGCCGGCGGCAAGGACGGGAAGACCGCGAAGGCCACCGCCGACGACCAGCAGCTGGCGGCCTGACCGTGAGCGCGAACCCTCGCGGGCGCGGGCGCGGCCGGAAGAAGGGCGGCCACGACGAGGCCGAGCACCCGGACGAGCGCTGGATGGCGTCGTACATGGACATGATCACGGTGCTCATGTGCATGTTCCTCGTGCTCTTCGCCATGTCGTCGGTCGACCAGGAGAAGTACATCGCGCTGAAGAACTCGCTCGCGACGGGGTTCGGCGAGGTGAAGTCCGGCAAGGTCGACACCGCCTCGGGCACGATCGTGTCGAAGTCCCAGGTGACGAAGGACGGCAAGGGGTACGCGACGGACAAGTCCGACGCCGACCACTCGACCGCCGCGTCCGGCGCCGACGACACGAACGTCGACCCGGCGTCGACCGCGGTGCCGCCGGTCGCGTCGAAGGCCGACCTGGCGGCGGCCCAGCGGGAGCTCGACGACCTCAAGGCGATCGAGGCGGCCATCCAGGGCAACCTCGAGCAGGCGGGGGAGTCGTCGAAGGTGCAGTTCGCCGTCGACGACCGCGGCCTGACGGTCCGGCTCGTCGGGAGCGAGACCTACTTCGCGACGAACAGCGCCGACCTGTCCGACCAGGCCCGCCGCATCATGGACGCGATCGCGCCGGTCCTGAAGACCAGCGGACACGACGTCAGCGTCGAGGGCCACGCCGACCAGCGGAACTCGACCGCCCCGTACGCGACGAACTGGGAGCTCAGCGCCGCACGCGCGACCGGGGTGCTCCGCGACCTGGTCGAACGGGGCGGGATGCCGGCGGACCACGTGCAGAGCGTCGGCTTCGGGTCGAGCCGCCCGCTCGCGAAGGGCGCGAGCGACGCGGACAACACCCTCAACCGCCGGGTCGACATCGTCGTGCTGTCGAACCAGGACCAGGACGTCAGCGAGCTGATGCCCGCCCTCGCCACGGCGCAGGACGGAGCGCGACAGGGGTAGACCCCGGCGGGCAGGGCCCGCACCCCAGCGCGGACCGGACCGCAGGACGAGCGCCGACGAGCGGCCACGGGTCGCCCCGACGCCGGGTCCGCCGCCGCCCCAGAACGGGGCACAGCGCTGACGCCTGCCCGTCGCCGGTCGACAGACGCACCCGTGACCGACACCCTGCCAGCGCCCGAGGTGTACGACTTCGCGCGCCCGTCGACGCTCGCCCGCGAGCACGCACGGGTGCTCGAGCTCGCCTTCGAGACGTTCGCGCGGCAGTGGGGCACGCAGCTCACCGCGAAGGTGCGTGCCGTCAGCCAGGTGACCTGCGAGCAGGTCTCGATGACGACGTACGACGAGTACGCCGCGTCCCTGCCCGCCCTCACCGGCATGGTGCTGCTGCCGATCGCCGACACCGCGCCGAAGGGCGTGCTGCAGGTCCCGCTCGACGCGGCCCTGACGTGGGTGTCGCACGCCCTCGGCGCATCGAAGCCGCTGCCGACACCGGAGCGCACCTTCACGCCGATCGAGCAGGCCCTGGTGCGGAAGATCGTCGAGGACGCCCTCGACGACCTCCGCTACTCGTTCGGCGGGCTCCTCGCGCACGAGGTCACCACCGGCGGCTTCCAGTTCAACAGCCAGTTCGCCCAGGCCGCGCAGAAGGGCGACCTGATGATCGTCGCCGCGTTCTCGATCCGGGTCGGCGACCGCGTCGCACCCGGCACGCTCGCCCTGCCGGCGGAGGCCGTGCTGCCGCAGCTCGGCGAGGACACCACGAGCGTCTCGGCCGCCGACGCCCGCGCCCTGCTCGACGCGCAGCTCGCGAACGTCCCGGTCGGCGTCAGCCTGCACTTCGCGCCCGCCGCCGTGCTGCCCACGCAGGTGCTCCGGCTGGCCGTCGGCGACGTCCTGCCGCTGCCGCACCCGCAGCACCGCCCCCTGACCATCGCGGTCGACGGCGAACCCGTCGGTACCGCCGCCGTCGGCGCCAACGGCTCGCGCCTGGCCGGCATCGTCGTCACCACCACCGATCCGGAGCAGCACGCATGAGCGCCACCACCACCCTCCACGCCACCGCGGCCGAGTCGCTCGCGGCGCAGCTCCCGACGGCGGCACCCCTGACCGCCGTGCCCCTGCCGGGAGGCGCGACCCCGGTCGTCCTCGAGGCCGCCGTCGACGGTGTGGTCGCGTCCTTCGTCGGCGGACTCTCCGCGGACCTCGCGCTGGTCCTCACCGACCTCGGCGCGGTCGTCGCCGCGGGCGGCGCCGACGCCGGCCTGGTCGACGTCACCGACGTGCTCCGCCCGTCGCTCGAGGCCGCTGCCTCCGTGCTCGGCGTCGGTGTGCTCGGGGACGCCCGTCGCGAGTCGGCGGCCTCGCTGTTCGCCGACCCGGAGACGGTCGTCTTCGAGCTCACCGCGGGCGGGGTCCCCGGCGGCTGGTTCGCGCTGCGCGTCCGTGAGAACGGCACGGTCTCGGCACCGCTCGCCGCCGGCGCCGTCCCCGCCGGGAACCTCGGTCGCATCAACAACGTCGAGATGACGCTGACCGTCGAGATCGGTCGGACCCGGATGTCGGTGCGCGACGTGCTCGGCATGGAACCCGGCGCCGTGGTCGAGCTCGACCGCAGCGCCGGTGCCCCCGCTGACGTGCTGCTCAACGGCCGGTTGATCGCCCACGGCGAGGTCGTCGTCGTCGACCAGGACTACGCCGTCCGCATCACCAGGATCCTCGACGTCGCCGAAGCGGTCTGATCCGTGGACACCCTCTGGATGGCACTCCGGGTCGCCGTGTCGCTCGGCGTCGTGCTCGCGCTGATGTGGGTGCTGCACCGCCGTGCGACGAAGGGCGGTCTCGGAGCCGCGGTGAAGGCCCGGGGACGCCGGTCCGCCGCGGTCGAGGTCGTCGGTCGCCAGGGCATCGGCGGCAAGGCGAGCGTCGTCGTCGTCGACGTCGAGGGGGAGCGTCTCGTGCTCGGCGTGTCCGAGCAGAGCGTCTCGCTGCTCCGGAGTGGTCCGACCCCCGCGCCGGAGCTCACCGTCGTCGCCGGGCCGGTCGCACTGCCGACGGCCCCGCGCGCCGTCGCGTCGGCACCCGAGCCCGCCGAGCCGACCTCCGCCGGGCCGACCACGGTGGCGGCCCCGTCCGCCGACGCGTTCCGTGCGGAACTCGAGCGACAGGACCACGCCGCCACGGGCCTCCCGGCCGACGCCGCGCCCGTGCTCCCGATGCGTCCACGCGGTCCCGCGCGTCGTCCGTCCCGGACCGTCGTGCCGACCGCGCAGCAGCTCCAGGGCTCCGTGCTCTCCGCGGACACGTGGCGGCAGGCCGCCGCCGCGCTCCGAAGCCGGCGGGCCGGGTGACGGCCGCGCTCCGGACCGGCCGCACCGCCACCCTCGTCGTCCTGGGACTGGCGACGGTCGCCGGTCTCGTCCTCCTGACCACGACCGGCGCGCACGCCGTCGGCGTCACCGAGCCGACCGCGCCGGCGGCCCCGACGGCACCCGCGAGCGGTGACTTCAGCGTCAGCGTGAACGGGCCCGACGGTGCGCCGTCCTCGGCGATCGTCACGCTCCTCGGCATCACGCTGCTCAGCGTCGCGCCGGCCCTGCTGCTCATGATGACGTCGTTCACGAAGATCTTCGTGGTGCTCGCCATGACCCGGAACGCCCTCGGGCTGCAGGGGATCCCGCCGAACCAGGTCATCGCCGGGCTCGCGCTCTTCCTGTCCCTGTTCGTGATGGCCCCGGTGCTCGGGCACATCAACGACGACGCCCTGCAGCCCTACCTCGCCGGCCACATCGACTTCGCGAAGGCGGTCGAGGTGGGCACGAAGCCACTGCGGACGTTCATGCTGCACCAGACGCGCGAGGAGGACGTCGCGCTCATCACGCGCGCCGCCGGTCAGGCGAACCCGACGGACCTCGACGCCGTGCCCATGACGACCGTGATCCCGGCGTTCGTCATCTCGGAGCTCCGGAGCGCCTTCATCATCGGCTTCGTCATCTTCATCCCGTTCCTGGTCATCGACCTCGTCGTCTCCGCCGCGCTCATGTCGATGGGCATGATGATGCTGCCGCCGGTGATGATCTCGCTGCCCTTCAAGATCCTGCTGTTCGTCCTCGTCGACGGCTGGGGGCTCATCATCACGTCCCTCATCGAGAGCTACCAGGTGGTGCGCTGATGAACCAGCAGGCGGTCATCGACCTGACCCTCCAGGCACTCCTGGTGGCCGGCAAGCTCGCGGCCCCCGTGCTCGTGACCTCGCTCGTGGTCGGCTTCGCGATCTCGCTCTTCCAGTCGGTGACGCAGATCCAGGAGGTCACGCTCTCGTTCGTGCCGAAGGCGGTCGCCGTCGCGATCGCGCTCGTCGTCTGCGGCAACTGGATGATCGCCGAGATGGTCGCGTTCACCCACGTCGCGTTCGACATGATCCCGAAGCTCCTCGGGACGTAGCCGTGGACCTCGCCATCGACGCCGACCGGCTCGAAGCCACCATGCTCGCCGGGGTCCGGCTCGTCGCCTTCCTCGTGATCGCGCCGCCGTTCGCCTACAAGGCGTTCCCCGGCACGGTGAAGGTGATCCTCGGGCTCGGTCTGGCGATCGGTGTCGCACCGCGGGTCGGCCTCGGGTACACCGCGCTCGACACCGGTGGGTTCCTGCTCGCCCTGCTCACCCAGCTGGTCGTCGGGCTGGGCCTCGGCTTCCTCGTGTACCTCGTGTTCGCCGCGGTGCAGTCCGCCGGCAGTCTCATCGACCTGTTCGGCGGCTTCACCCTCGCCCAGGCGTACGACCCGCAGTCCCAGGTCAACGGCGCGCAGTTCACCCGGCTGTTCCAGATGGCGTCGCTCGCGCTGCTCTTCGCCAGCGGCGGGTACCAGCTCATCGTCGCGGGGCTCGTGCGGTCGTTCGACGCGGTGCCGCTCGTCACCGCCGACGGTTCGCCGGGCACCTTCGCCGTCGGCGGCTTCGCCTCGGTGCTCGTCGCGGCGGCCGGGCAGATGTTCCTCGCCGCACTGCAGATCGCGGGGCCGCTCGTCGTCGTCCTGTTCCTGGCCGACGTCGGCCTCGGGCTGCTCACGCGCGTCGCCCCGGCGCTCAACGCGTTCCAGATGGGCTTCCCGATCAAGATCGGGCTGACCGTCGTGTTCGCCGGTGCGCTCTTCATGGCGCTGCCGGCCGTCGTGTCGTCCCTGACCGGCGACGCCGTCGCCGCGATCACCGGGCGGGGGTGAGGCGACGTGTCCGACGGAGGGAGCGGCGAACGCTCCGAGAAGGCCACCCAGAAGCGGATGCAGGAGGTGCACCGCAAGGGGCAGCTCGGCCGCTCGCAGGACCTCGGCGCCTGGGTCGGCATCGCGACGGCCGCGCTGGTCATGCCCGCCGCGATCGGCAACGCCGCGGGTGCGGGGGAGCAGCAGCTCCACGCCGTGCAGCGCGTCATCGCGGACCCGACCGTCCCCGCGGTCCGGCAGGCACTGTCCGAGGCGCTCGGCTCCGTGGCCGGCACCGTCGGCCCGATGCTCGCCGTCGTCGCGGTCGCCGTCGCGGCGGTCTCCGTCGCGCAGGGCGGCGTGCACTTCCGGCGGATGGCCCCGCAGCCGGACCACTTCGACCCGGTCGCCGGGTTCAAGCGGGTCTTCGGCGTCCAGGCGCTCTGGAACGGCGTGAAGGCACTGCTGAAGACCGCCGTCGTCGGGCTCGTCCTGTGGTTCGCCGTGCAGTCGCTCGTCCCCGTCCTCATGACGAGCGGTTCGCTGCCGCTGTCGTCCGTGCTCGACGCGGCGGAGGAGGGCACCGGGACCCTGCTCCGCGCCGCCGTCGCCGCGGGTCTGGTGCTCGCCGCGGTCGACGTGCTGGTCGTCGTGCGCCGCAACCGCAAGCGCACGATGATGACCAAGCAGGAGGTCAAGGACGAGTCGAAGCGCACCGACGGCGACCCGCTCGTGAAGGGCCAGCGCCGGTCCCGACAGCTCGCGATGAGCCGGAACCGGATGATCGCCGCGGTCGGGGACGCCGACGTCGTCATGACCAACCCCACGCACTACGCGGTCGCGCTCCGCTACGAGCCCGGGAAGTCCGCACCCCGTGTCGTCGCGAAGGGTGCCGGGCCGGTCGCCGACGTCATCCGGTCGACCGCCGAGGAGTCGCGCGTGCCGATCGTCCGCGACGTCCCGCTCACCCGGGCGCTGCACGCGGCGTGCGAGCTCGGGCAGGAGGTCCCGGTCGACCTCTACACGCCGGTCGCCCGGGTGCTCTCGTTCGTCATGGCGCTCAAGGCCCGCGGCGCCGCCGCCGGGACGCACGCCGCGCCGACGCCGACCACGGCCGACGAGGTCGCGACCGTCCTCGACCCCACCACGCTCACCGGCGACGCCCGACCACGGCGCCTCCGCACTCGTCCGTCCACCACCGAAGGGGCACCCGCATGAACCGCAAGGACCTGCCCAAGCTCGCCGTCCCGGTCTTCATCGTCGGCATCGTCCTGCTGCTGATCCTGCCGGTGCCGTCGTTCCTGCTCGACGTGCTCATCATCCTGAACATCCTGCTGGCGCTGGTGATCCTGCTCACGACGCTGTTCGTGAAGAAGCCGCTCGACTTCTCGGTGTTCCCGTCGCTGCTCCTCGTCGCGACGCTGTTCCGCCTCGGCCTCAACGTCGCCTCGACGCGACTGGTGCTCGGCGAGGGCTTCGCGGGCGACGTCATCCAGGCCTTCGGGCACGTCGCGGTGTCCGGCTCGATCATCATCGGCGCCGTCGTCTTCCTCATCCTCGTCGTCATCCAGTTCGTCGTCGTGACGAAGGGTGCCGAGCGCGTCGCCGAGGTCGGCGCCCGCTTCACCCTCGACGCGATGCCCGGCAAGCAGATGGCGATCGACGCCGACCTGAACGCCGGACTCATCACCGATGCCGAGGCGAAGGAACGCCGTGCGGCGGTCTCCGCCGAGGCCGACTTCTACGGGGCGATGGACGGCGCGTCGAAGTTCGTCAAGGGCGACGCGATCGCCGGCATCCTGATCCTCGTCATCAACATGCTCGGTGGCGTCGCGATCGGCATGCTGCAGAACGGGCTCTCCGTCACCGACGCGCTGTCGAAGTACGGCATCCTGACCATCGGCGACGGCCTGGTCTCGCAGATCCCCGCACTGCTCATGGCCGTGTCGACCGGCATGATCGTGACCCGGTCGGGTGCGGAGACCGAGATCGGCGCGTCGGCGACGACGCAGCTGACGCAGTCGCGGAACGCGCTGGTGATCGCCGGGGTCGCTGCGATCGCGATGGGGTTCATCCCCGGCATGCCCATCGTGCCGTTCCTGCTCATCGGCGCCGGGCTGCTGTTCGCCGGCTGGCGGCTCTCGCGGCAGGCGGCGCAGCAGGCGGCAGCGGCCGAGCAGCAGCAGGCACTCGAGGCCGCGGCCCCCTCGGCGGACAGCCCCGAGGACCTGCTCGAGCAGATGCGTGTCCACGCCCTCGAGATCCTGCTCGCACCGGACCTGGTCGACATGGTGTCCGGGTCGTCCGACGACCTGCTCGGTCGCGTGCGCGCGCTCCGTCGGAAGATCGCCGTCGACATGGGCATCGTCGTGCCGCCCGTCCGCACCCGGGACAGCATCGAGCTGCCCCCGTCGACCTACGCGATCCGCATCGCCGGGGTCGAGGCCGGTCGCGGGACCGCCCCGTCCCGCAGCGTGCTCGCACTCGGCGACCAGCTCGACGGGCTCCCGGGCACCACGACGGTCGAGCCGGTGTTCGGTCTGGCCGGCAAGTGGGTCCCCGCCGAGCTCCGGCACGCGGCCGAGATGACCGGCGCGACCGTCATCGACCGGGTCTCCGTGCTCGTCACGCACCTGCAGGCCGTGATCGGCGACAACGCGGCCCGGCTGCTCACCCGCGAGGACGTCAAGGTGCTCACCGAGGGTGTCAAGCAGGTGAACCCCGCGGCGGTCGAGGAGCTCGTGCCCGGCATGCTGTCCCTGGCCGAGGTGCAGCGCGTGCTCCAGGGCCTGCTCGCCGAGCGCGTGCCGATCAACGACCTCGGCCGCATCTGCGAGGCGCTGACGCTCCGCGCGAAGGTGTCGACCGACCCCGAGGGCCTGGTCGAGGCCGCCCGCGCAGCCCTCGGCCCAGCCCTGCCCGCCCGCCACGCCGAGGCCGGCACGCTCCGCGTCATCATGATCGACCCGCTGCTCGAGCAGTCGATGCTCGAGGGGCTCCGCCCGTCCGAGCAGGGCACCCAGATCGTGCTCGACGCCCACCGCATCGAGCAGGTCCTCGGGTCCCTGCGCGACGCCGTGCGCAGCGTCGAGGAGCAGGGCCTGTCCGCCGTGCTCGTCTGCGCCCCGCAGCTCCGACCGGCCGTGCACCGCATGGTGTCCGCGCAGGCGAACGGCCTGCCCGTGCTGTCCTACCAGGAGGCCACCGCCGCGGGCTCCACCATCGAGACCGTGGGAGTGGTCCGTGCCGCCGACCCGATCGCTGCGTAGCGGCCCGACGCTCGAGGCGGTCCGCGACGCCCTCCGCACCGAGTTCGGTGCGGGAGCCCGGATCGTCTCGGCCGAACGCGTGTCCACGCCCGGCATCGGTGGGCTCTTCCGCCGCACCCACGTCGAGGCCGTCGTCGAGGTGCCGGACCCGCTCGACCCGCCGACCGCCCGGGTGGCGATCGCCGACGGCCCGGCCACCCGCATCGGGATCGCCGCGCTCCTCGCCGACGCCGAGGCTGCCGAGGCCCGCATCGCCGCAGGCGACGGCACCGCGTCGACACGGGCGGACGCGTTCGCCTCGGTGCTCGACGGCTTCGCGGCCGACGGGATCGCCGCGGCCGCCCCGCGTCCCGGCCGCCCCGGGACGGACGTGGGTCGGGTCGACCCGGCCGCGCCGCGCCTCCAGGACGGCCCGTCGCCGGCCGTGCCGGGCACGGACGAGGACCACGGTCGCCCGGGAGGCCCGCTGCCGGTCGCGGGACCGGCTCCCGTCGTCCCGCCGGTCACCGCGGTGTCCGCCCCGGCGTCCGTCGGTCCGGTGCTGCCGGTGCCGGCCGTGCGGTCGGCCGACGGCGACCTCGTGCTGCTCGTCGGACGTGCCACCGACGTCGACGCGGCGGCGGGGGTGTTCGCCGGACGGTACGCACTGCGCCCGACCGACGCGGCCGACCGTCGGGCGGGGATCCTCGCGCGCGCCGAGGGCGTGCGGAACGGCCACGCGCTGCTGGGCGTCTCCGCGTGGGACGACGCGGCGACGATCGAGGGACTCGCCGCCGACCAGGTGTGGGTCGTGGTCGACGTCGGTCGGAAGACCGAGGATGCTCGGGCCGTCGTGGCCGCGGTCGCCGGGCGGGTACCCGTCGCGGGTGTGGTGGCCATCGGTGCGGGGGAGACCGCCACGCCGGAGTCCGTCCACCAGCTGGGCCTGCCGGTGGTGTCGCTAGGCTGACGGGGTGCTGGTACTCACGCGGAAGGTCGGCGAGCGGATCCTCGTCGGTGACGACGTCGTCATCACGGTCCTCGACAGCCGCGGCGACGGCGTCCGGATCGGCATCGACGCACCGCGCGGGGTCAAGATCCAGCGCGAGGAGGTCGTGCGCGCCGTGATCGAGGCGAACGCGGAGGCGGCTGCGGCGGCCGCTGCGTCCGGTGCCGAGGGCGCCGACGACGCCGAGGCGCGACTGCGCGCTGCGCTCGGCGACCGGGGACGGGCGTCGGACCAGGGCTGAGTGCCGCGGTGGCGTCCGGGCGGGCGGTGTCCGCCGGCTCGTGCGCACGCTCGTGCGGCTCTGTGGCTGTGCGGCGGTGCGTCTGTGCGGCCGTGTGGCTGTGCGTCTGTGCGGCCGTGTGGCTGTGCGGTCAGCCCGGCAGGCCGATCGCGGTCCAGGCGGCGAGTCCGGCCCAGCACGTACTCGTGAGCGTCCCGACGATGAACCGCTCTCGCGCCTCGGCGGAGTCGAGCTCCGAGAAGCGACCCAGGCCCTTCACCGCGACGACCGCCGCGACGATCTCGAGCCGGCCCACCAGCACCGCGCCGATCACCGCGAACCGTTCGAGGAACCCGATCGCCGCCCCGCCCCGGAGCACCTCCGGGCGTCGACGCTCGACGGCGGGTTCGTCGGCGCGCGAGACCAGGATGCCGCCGTGCCGACCCCGCTCGACGCCCTCGCGCATGGCGAAGCCGAGCACGGTCCCCGTGACGGCACTCCCGGCGAGGACGCCGACGGCGACGACCGCGGTGGTGCCGAGCACGCGGAGCGCGGTCGTCGGTGCGGCGGGTGCCAGGTCGAGGAGCTCGGCGGCGAGGACGACCGCGACGACCACGACCGCCGGCACCGCGCGGGCGAGCGGCGGGACGCGGTGCACGGCGCTGAGCGCGGCCACCGCGAGCAGCACGACCGCACCGACCAGCCAGACCGTCATGCCGGGGTGTCCGCTTCGGTGAGGAGCCGCGCGAGTGCCGCGTGCACGGCGTCGTCGGAGCGCAGGTCGGCCGCCAGCCAGCGCTTCGCCACCGCCTGCGGGGTCACGCCGAGCACCTCGGCGGCCTCGGTGCGCGAGTGGCCGGCGCGGAGGAGGTCCGCGAGCTCCCAGCCCTCCCGCGACCGGCGGCGACGGGCCCGGACGGTCTGGGCGACGAGGGGTTCGACGTCCGCGGTACCGAGCCGGCGACCCGGGGCGACCTCGAGGGCGAGGTGCTCGGGGACGTCCTTCGCGCGGTCGACCGCGGCGCGTGCCTGCACGAAGGCGTCGCCGCGCGCGGCCCGGGTCGAGCTCGGCACCGGTTCCTCGACGTCACCGATGCCGATGCCGATGCTCCAGCCGTCCGTCCGGGCGAGGGCGAACACCACGTCGAGCAGGGTCTCCGCGTCGTCGAGCAGGAACTGGAACTCGTCGCCGGCGGTCCGCTCCGGCGGGAGCACCACGTGCCCCTCGGACGCGGTCCGGACGACGTCGATGGCCTGCTCGACCCGGTCGTCGTCCGAACGACTGCCCACCTGGTCCACCGTCACCGCGTACATCGCACCTCCGCCGTCAACCCTACAAGGTTGATTCTTCCGATATCAACCCTGCAGGGTTGATCACGGACGCGGCTTCTTCTCCTGCTCCGGCAGCCGTCCCGCAGCGGCCTCGGCGGCGAACCACGCTGCCGCCTCCTCCTGCCGCGCGCGCTCCTCGCCCAGGGCGATCGGCGCGCGGACGAGCTCGGGGTCGTAGCCGAACGACTCGACGAGCTGCGGGACGACCGGGCGGAGCCGGGCCACGAGCCGGTCGACGTACGCCGACACCGCCCGGGCACGCTGCGCCGACAGGCGTCCGTGCACCAGGTGCCAGTCGAGGTGCTGCTCGACGAGCCCGAGGGCGAAGAGGTCGCGGAGCCAGACGAGCACGCGGCGGGTGTCACCGGGCGCCACGGCCTCGATGGCATCGGTGAACGCATCCCACTGCATGAGCTCGGCGTGCGCCTTCGCGGCCTCGATGAGCTCGTGCTGCGAGCGGTTGAGGAGCTTCGCGGCCCGTGCCCGGTCCTTGCCGGCCGAGGCGAGGCGCACCCCGATCTCGGACACCATCGTGTCGACACGACCGGCCAGCAGCGCGCGCTGGGTGCGCGGGTCCTGCAGGTCCGTGACGCTCGCCGCGAGCGATCCCCGGTCGACGACCGTCTGCCCGAGTCGACGGATGCCGGACGCGTCGGCCAGCTTCGACGCTGCCTGCGCAGCGACGAACCGGGCGGTCGAGGCGGCGTCGCGCGGCGCCTTCGCGCGGAAGTCGGTGAGCAGGCGCTTGCCCACGAGCTGCAGCAGGATCGTGTTGTCACCCTCGAAGGTGACGTAGACGTCGAGGTCCGCGCGGAGGCTCGTCAGCCGGTTCTCGGCGAGGAACCCGGCGCCGCCGCAGGCCTCGCGGCACTCCTGCAGCGTGTCGAGCGCCGACCAGGTGGACATCGCCTTGAAGGCCGCCGCCTGCGTCTCGAGGTCCTCGCGGCGCTGCGGGGTGTCCTCGCGCCCGCTGAAGACGTCGTCGAAGGTCTGCAGCAGCTTCTCGTGCGCGAACGACTGGGCGAAGACCGTCGCGAGCCGGGGGATCAGTCGGCGCTGGTGACGGCCGTAGTCGAGCAGCACGCCCTCGTCGCCGCCGCCCGTCGGGAACTGCCGGCGTTCGGCGGCGTAGGTCAGCGCGATCTGCAGGCCGACCTTCTGTGCGACCACGGCGGCGCCGTCGAGCGAGACCCGACCCTGCACGAGGGTGCCGAGCATGGTGAAGAACCGTCGACCCGGCGACGCGATTGGGGAGGTGTACGTGCCGTCCTCGGCCACGTCGCCGTACCGGTTGAGCAGGTTCGTGCGGGGCACCCGGACGTGGTCGAACCAGAGCCGCCCGTTGTCGATGCCGTTCAGGCCGCCCTTGACGCCGTCGTCCTCGCCACCAACGCCGGGCAGGAACGCACCGTCGCCGTCGCGCAGCGGTACGTAGAACGCGTGCACACCGTGGTCGACGCCCTGCGTCACGAGCTTCGCGAACACCACGGCCGCCCGCCCGTGCAGCGCCGCGTTCCCGATGTAGTCCTTCCAGGCGCCCCGGAACGGCGTGTGCACGACGAACTCCTGCGTGTCCGGGTCGTAGGTCGCCGTCGTCGCGATGCTCTGCACGTCCGAGCCGTGCCCGGTCTCGGTCATCGCGAAGCAGCCGGGCACGTCGAAGCGGATGATCCCCGGCAGGAACTCGCGGTGGTTGCGCTCGGTGCCGAGGTGGTGCACCGCGGACCCGAACAGGCCCCACTGCACGCCGGCCTTGATCTGCAGGGACGGGTCCGCCGTCGTGAGCTCCTCGAACGCCGCGAGGTTCCCGCCGTGGTTCTCCTGGCCGCCGAACTCGGTCGGGTACGGACGCTGGATCGCACCGGCGTCGACGAGTACCCGGAGCTGCTCGAGGACGCGGGCCCGGTGCTGTGCGATCGGCTGCCCCTCGATCTTGTGCAGCCCGGGGTCGCGGGACAGGCGCCGTGAGATGCGCCGGTCCTCGGCCCAGCGGCCGAGCAGGAGCTCCCCGAGCAACGTGGTGTCGATGCGGACGTCGGTGTCCGTCCCGCCCGTCGGCGTGCCGGCCGCCGGGTCGCCCGTGGCGTCGGCGTTCGGGGCCTCGGTCGTCGAGGTGGGGCGTGCGGGGGCGGTGTCGACCATGGGGGAGCCTTCCTGAACTGCTCTGTCCGTGTTGCACTCCACACGTTAGGCACCTCGGCCGAGTGTTGCTCGAACGCCGTGCGGGCGCACAACGGCAGACCGCGGGGCCGGACACGGGTGGTGGGAATCCTCCAAGGCCCGCCCGCGGAAGTTTGTACGCGCCCCGCTCCGATTCGGACGAGCGGGGTGCCCGGGGGCACAGTGGACGGATGTCTCGCACCACCCCACCCAGCGCTCCGGCGCAGCAACGCACCTTCTTCGGGCAGCCCTTCGAGCTGTCCACGCCCTTCGCGGTGGAGCTCTGGGAGCGGTTCTCGTTCTACGGCATGCAGGGCATCGTCCTGATCTACATGTACTACACCGTCACGCGCGGCGGCCTCGGCATCGACGAGGGCATCGCCAACGGGATCATGGGCGCGTACGGCGGCGCCGTCTACCTGTTCACGATCATCGGCGCCTGGGTGGCGGACCGGCTCATCGGCGCCGACCGCACCCTCTTCACCAGCGCGGTCGTCGTCATGCTCGGCCACATCGGGCTCGCGCTGATCCCGGGGGTCGCCGGCGTCGGGGTCGGCCTCGTGCTCATCGCCCTCGGCTCCGGCGGGCTCAAGGCCACCGCCACGACGATCGTCGGCGGGCTGTACGGCCGCGACGACCCTCGACGTGACGCCGGGTTCTCGCTCTACTACCTCGGGGTGAACCTCGGGGCGTTCTTCGGTCCGCTGCTGACCGGGCTGCTGCAGTCCTCGCTCGGGTTCCACTACGGCTTCGGACTCGCCGCGGTCGGCATGGCCGCCGGGCTCGTGCAGTACGGCATCCGCCGTCGGAAGCTCCCCGACTCGGTCCGGCACGTCACCAACCCGGTCGAGCGTCGCCGCCTGCCGCTCGTCGCCGTGCTCGTCGTCGTCGCGCTCGCGGTCGTCGTGGCCTCGGTGCTCACCGGACTGCTCACGGTGACGAACCTGCCGACGGTCGTCGTCGTGATCGTCATCGTGGCCACCATCGCGTACTTCGTGGTGATCCTGACCAGCGGGATCACCGCCGAGGAGCGTTCCCGGGTGTTCGCCTTCATCCCGCTCTTCATCGCGAGCGCCGTCTTCTGGTCGCTCTACCAGCAGCAGTTCACGGTCGTGACCCAGTACTCGGACCAGCGCCTGGACCGATCGCTCGGCGACTGGGTGATGCCCGTGTCGTGGGTCCAGTCGATCAACCCCGTGTTCATCATCGTGCTGTCCGGTGTCGCCGCCGCGATCTGGACGAAGCTCGGTGACCGCCAGCCCTCCACCCCGACGAAGTTCGCGCTCGGCACCGGGATCATGGGCATCGCGTTCCTGCTCTTCCTGCCGTTCTCGGGCACGGGCGAGAACGGCACACCGCTGATCGCGCTCGTGGGCATCCTGCTCGTCTTCACGATCGCCGAGCTCCTGCTCTCCCCGGTCGGGCAGTCCGTCGCGACGAAGCTCGCGCCGCCGAAGTTCCAGACCCAGATGGTCGCGCTCTTCTTCCTCTCGGTGTCCCTCGGCACGGCGGCCACCGGGGTGCTCTCGCAGTACTACTCGCCGACGAACGAGGTCCCGTACTTCACCGTCCTCGGCCTGGTCGCCGTGGCGGTCGGGGTCGTGCTGCTCGTCTGCGCGAAGCCCGTCCTGCGCCTCATGCGCGGCATCCGCTAGCCCCGAGCCGCATCCGGTAGCCTGGACACGGCCACGACGGCCACCGCCACACCGGCCCCGCAACCCAAGGAGTCACCAATGCTCGAACTCATCGCAGGCGTCATCATCGGCATCGGCGTGCTCGGTGGCGTGGGCATGTGCATGGCCGTCGCCGCCATGCTGAAGAGCGGCAACGAGGAGTACTAGACCCCGTCCGCGGTGTCCGGCATGACCGGCACCAACTGACGACCCAGGACGGTCGCGCGCTCGAACGGGCCGCGGCCGTCCTTCGTGTACGCGGGTTCGTCGAACGCGATGGTCCAGGTGCGCTGCGTCCCACCGAGCTGCACCCCTCCCGGAGCGACGATCACCCCGATCGGCTCGCCCTCCCACTCCTCGCCCCCGCGCTCGAGGTCGACCACCTGCACGAGGGCTCCGATGCCGATGCCGAGGCCGCCGGGGTCGCCCGGGCGCGCTCCGTCGTCGGGGCGGGGGCTGCGAGCGCGACGTCCGAACACCCGGCCACCGTACCGCGCCCCGCACGGCGATCGGCGGACGCCGGTCCCGCACTCCGCCCCCCGCCTTCTGCCCTCCGCCCTCCGCCCTCCGCCCGATCGGGCAGGACACGCCGCCCGCAGGCCGCCGAGCGGGCGGTACCTGTCGGCCGTCGGCCCCGACCGAGGCAGATCCCGCCCGCTCGCGCCCGCTCGCGCCCGCTCGCACAGGCCGGCGGCGGGCCGGTGGCGGGCAGACGGCGGGGCGGCGGCGGTGCGGCGGGGTCCGCGCCGGCGGCGTCGGACGGGAGGCGCACGGCGGCGCCGCGCCGCGCCTCCCGTCCGACGAGTGGGCAGGACACGCCGCGCGCAGGCCGCCGAGCGGGCTTGATCCGTCGCCCGCCGGATTCGACTGTGACAGATCTCGCCCGCTCGCGGATGGAGCCCTGGTCACCGCCCCGACCCGCACCCGTCGTCGGCGCCCACCGCGGTCGCACGACGTGCCGTCCGCTCCCGCTCCGGTGGCAGGACCTGCCGTCGCGTCGGGAGGTGAGCGGCAGGTCGTGCGACCAGGACCTGCCTCCGAGTACCCGCCTGCCGCGCCGGCCGACCGGCCGCCGACCGGCCGCAGCGCCGCAGCGCCGCGGCGCCTACGCCCGGGCGATCTCCGTGACGGACGAGTGGCCCGTGTCGGGGTGCTTCCGCATCGACAGCAGGCGCTCCATCGACGGCTCGAGTGCGGTGACCTTGTCGAGCGGCGCGCTCACCACGAGCTGGAACCCGAGCCGGAGCCACGCCGTCACGGCACGCCCGGCGAACTCCGAGTCCGCCTTGATGAACGCCTCGTCGAGGAACACCGGCGCGAACCGGGGCCGCGGCCGGGTCTCGTCGCCGAGCTGGTAGCGCAGCGCCGCACCCACGATGAACGCCACCAGCTCCTGCGTCTCGCCACCCGACTTGTCCCCGAGCGAGGAGTACACGCCGAGGTCGTTGCCCTCGGGGTCGTACCGCACGGCCGTGATCTCCATGTGCCGGCGGACGTCGAGCACGGCGTCGCGCTGGGTCGTCCGTCCACGTGCTGCGGCCGGGTCGGGGCGGATGACCGCCATGAACCGACGCAGGCGGCGGAAGCGGGTCTCGAGCACGTCGTCGGTCAGCTCGGTGTCGACCGACGCCGACAGCGCGCGGAGCTCCCGTCGGAAGGCGGTGACGTCCTCGCGGGTGACCCGGCGGATCTGGATCTTCAGGCGGTCCCTGTTCGCACCGAACGGCAGCTCGCGCAGGATCTCGTTGACCGGTTCGAGCCGTTCCTCGATCTCGACGACCGCGCGGTCGAAGGCACCGGCGAGCGGGACGAGGTCCTCGCCGCTCCACTGCGACAGCCGCCGACGCCACTCGCTGCGGCGCGCGTGCAACCCGGTCGCGAGGATCTGGTCGAGGATCGCGTGGTAGTCGGGGTACGACGCGACACCGGTGCCGAGGTTCGGGTCGGGCCAGGCGTCCTGGTACCGCTGGAACGTCAGCGTGAGCGCGGTCGAGGCGGCGGCGGCGCCGTCGAGCGCCTGGGCGAGCCGTTCCTCGAGCCGGCGTCGCAGTCGGCGCGCGGCGTCGTCGAACCCGTCGATGCCGTCCGGGGCGCCGACCTCCTCGAACGTCTCGGCGAGCAGCCGGGACTGCTCGTCGTCCGGCAGCGACTCCGGGGTGTCCTCGAAGCGGGCGAGGATCTCGGCCGCGGCGTCCTGGCCGTCGACGAGCACCGCGTGGCGTTCCTCGAGCCGCGTGACGGAGAGCCGTGCACCGGCTCGACGGTCGGCGGCTTCGTCCAGGGCGCGACGGAGCCGGGCCACCGACTCGCGCAGGGTCCGGAGTCCGTCGTCGGCGGCGAGCAGCGCCTGCCGCTCGGCGTCGAGCCGCGCCAGGGACTCGTCGAGCCCGGCGACGTCGATGCCGTCCCAGGTGGTGTCGACGACCTGCTGGTGTGCGGCGCGCAGGGCGTCGAGGGTCGCGATGTCCTGCGCGACGTCGGTGCGTCGGGCCTCGAGCGTCGCGAGGTCCTGCGCGATCGCGGCGAGCTCCCGCTCGACGGAGGCCATCCGGGCCTCGTTCGTGAAGCCGATGACGTTCGACTGGCGTCGGTCGCCGTGCGCGCCGCGACGGCCGTCCCGGAGCTGACCGGACGGGGTCACGCGGCGGCCGCCACCACCGAGCTCGGCGGCGGAGTCGACGCACCGTGCGTCGATGCGGTCGGACTCGATGCGTTCGCGGACCCAGGTGCTGAACGGGGAGTCCTTGATGGTCAGCTTGCCGGAGACCATCGCCGGGTCGCCGTCGAGGTCGAGGTGCGGGCCGGTGGGCACGCCCTCGAACTGCACGCGGACCGGGAGCTGGAGCGCGTCGATCGCCTCGCTGAAGGACGACAGCTGGTCCTCGTCGACGAGCAGCGTGCGCGCGACGGGTGCCAGCACGGACTCGATGGCCGTCCGCCAGTGCTCCTCGGCCGGGAGCACGTCGAGCAGCTCGGCGACGAACGGCAGCGCGTCGGGGGAGATGCCGGCGGCCCGGGCCATCGCCAACCGCGCCTCGTGCATCGGCAGCGGCATCGCGCCCTGCCGGTGCTCGAGGGAGCGGCGCTCCTGGCGCAGGGTCCGCTCGCGGTCGAGGAGCGGGTACTCCTCGCGCGTCAGGGCGTCCCGACGGTCGTCGAGCTCGGCGCGTGCCGTCGCGTACGACCCGAGGAACGCGTGCGACGCCGCCTGCGCCTCGGTGAACGTGCGCTCGGAGGTGAGCGTCAGCCCGAGCGCGGTGGTGCGCTCGTCGAAGGTCGCGCGCGCCCGGGCGACCGCGTCGCGCTCCCGGGTCCGGCGGTCGATGCGGTCCTCGAGCTGCGCGAGGGCGTTGCCGCCCTGGTCACGGAGGCGTCCCTCCGCCTCGCGGAGCTCGACCTCGACGGCGGCGTGCCGGGCCTCGGTCGCAGCGACGTCGGCCCGGGCTGCGGTGCGCTCGCGTGCGTTGCGTTCGACCTCGGCGTCGAGCAGGGCACGCTTCCGCGATGCCGTCCAGTGCGCGAACGGCGAGACCTCGGCGCCGGTGGCGATGCCGTCCAGGGCGTCCGCCGCGGCTCTCGACCGGGCGATCTCGTCGTGCAGCTCGACGATGGGGGAGAGGATGCGGACCTTGCGCTCCTCGGTGTCCATCGCCTCGTACGCCTCGTCGAGCGCGGAGAAGTGCGCGAGGGCGCGGTCGGCCGCCTCGTACGTCCCCGGGGTCTCGAGCACGAGCGACTTGTAGAGCGCGTCGACCGTCGGCAGGTGCTGCCCGGCCTGGATCCGCGCGAGCAGGCGCATGGCCCGGTTGCCACCACCGGAGTCGCCGATCCCGAGCCGGGTCTGGAGCGTGTACGCGAGCTCCTGGTAGGTGTCCCGCACGACGAGCCCCGGCACACGTCCGGTCAGCTCGAGGTGGTGGAAGCGCGACGGCACGAAGTCCTCGAGCCGGCGGAGGTCGAACGTGTCGTCGACCGTCGCCATGGTCATCTGGATGTCGCCGACGCCCCGCGCCCGCTTCGGCACGAGGTACGCGCGCAGCACCGTGAAGCGCCGCTCGTCGTCGTTCCGGAAGGTCACGGCGACGGCGCCCCAGGTGGTCTGGTCGTCGCCGCGCAGGTTCACGTCGCGCAGGGCGCCCGTCTCCGGGTCGCGGCGGGTGTCCACCTTGCCGCGCAGGTACGTGAGCAGGTTCCGCTGGTCGGCGCTCCGCGCACGCCCGGTGGTCGCGTCGTTCGAGGCGCCGTTGAACGGCACGTCGGACGGCATCATGACGGCCAGGTAGGCGTCCATCAGGGTCGACTTGCCGGTGCCGGAGGCGCCCGAGATCAGCGTCGCGGTCCCGGACAGCTCGACCTGACGGTGGCCGTGGAAGCCGCCCCAGTTGACGACCTGCATCGACTCCGCCCGCCACTGCGCGACGGTGTCGAAGAGCGCCGGCAGGGCGCCGGTGTCGATCGCGGTGTCGGTCATGCGTCCGTCTCGCCTTCGTCGTCGGGGTCGGTCGGCTCGGCCGGGAGGCCCGTCACGGCTCCGTCCGTCGGCGCACCGCCGTCGGTGGTCGCGTCGCGGAGCCACCGGTCCAGTTCGCGGAGCTGCTCCAGGGGGAGCAGGACCTCGACGACACTGGCCACGCGGAAGCGGTCGGGGTCGGTCGTGCGGATGAGGATGCGTGCGGTCACGAGTCGCTCGACGGCCTTCGCGACGCGGGACTCGTCGCGGGTGCGGTCGGTGGTCGCAGGCAGGAAGCCGGACACGTGCCCGATGATCTCGGACCGGTCGACCACGACCTGGTCGAGGCCCGGCCGGGCGTCCGCGCGGAGGCGCATGCGCAGGTAGACGAGGACGATCGTCTCCTCACGCGTCCACGGCACGTCACGCAGCAGCGTCGGGAAGGCCCGGCGCTGGCTCTCGGACCGTGCCTGGCGCTTCCAGGCGACCTCGCGGTCGCGGTCGACGTGCAGTTCGAGGAAGAGGTCGTTCAGCCGCGACCGGAGCTGGTGCTCACCGTCGGTGATCGCGCGCCACTCGTCGGCGTGCGTCCGCGCGCTCACGTAGGTGTGGCGGAGCAGCGCGACCAGGGCGCGGCGCTGCGGCTCGTCGAGCCGGCCCTCGTCGCCCTCGAAGAGGGCGAAGCTCGACTCGTCGCGTTCCTCGTCCTCGTCGTGACGCTCGTCGAGGACGGGGTCGGAGCCCTCGGGGTCCGTCTCGTCGACGGGAGCCGTCGTGGTGTCGCTCACCGTGCCTCCAGGCCGTTGTCGTCGTCGTGCTGGTCGTCCGCCCCTGCGCCGGTCAGGGACGCCGAGGGCATGTGGAAGGTGACCGTCTCGCCGTCCGGTCGCACCGTGCGGTGCGGGACCAGGTGGGTGGCGGTCTCGAAGTCGTCGTTGCCGGTGAGCAGGTGCGCGAGGCCGAAGAGCTCGACCGGGCGGCGCTGCTCGGGCGGCAGCGCGTGGAAGGCCGAGACGCTGTCCGGGGCGCTGCGGAGCGCTGCGCGGAGCTCGGCGAGCAGCGGTCCGCCGTGGCGGCGCAGCGACTCCACGTCGAGTTCCTCGAAGACGTCGTCGTCGGGCTCCTCGATCGGCGGTGGCACCGCCTCGTTGTCGGGGTCGTAGAAGCGCTCGCGCAGGGTGCCGACCTCGGCGGTCGCGGGGAGCAGTCCGAGCGGGACGCGGTCGCGGGCGGACCCCGAGTCGATCCACGCGGCGAGCCCGCGGTTCACCGAGCGGAGCACCGCGTCGAGCTCACGGTCGCGGACGACGTCGTGGGCGACGATCTGGTCGCGGAGCGTCGCGGTGAGCTGGCGTCGCTGGGCGAGCACGTCCTCGATGCCCTGGCGCAGGATGCTGACCGTGTTGCGGAACGCCCGGCGCTCGCCCGCTCCGAGGGACTCGGCGAAGGGGTGCGCGAGGATCGTCGCGATGTCGTCCCGGAGCCGGAGCAGCAGGGCGTCGTCGCGCAGCAGCTCGAACGCGCCCTCGAACGCCCGACCCTCGGGAGTCGCCTGCATGAGGTCGTCCGTCCGGGCCAGGTAGTCGTCGAGGATCTCGCCGATCGGACGGACCTCCTGCCGGAAGTCCTCGACGATCGAGCGGTGCATCGTCGCGACCGCCTCCTCGACGCGCTTGAAGTCGCTGGGCAGCTGCCGGATGAGGTCGGCCACGTTCGTGTAGCCGTCGTGCATCCGGGCGTCGTCGACCTCGGTGACCTCGCCGCGGGCGATCCGCTCGCGTTCGGCCTGCAGCTCCGCGATCTGGGCGTCGATGCGACGGACCTGCACGTCCGGGTCCGGCTCCGCGCTGGCCGCCCAGCGGTGCACGGCCTCGACGATCATCGCCAGGCGGCTCTCGCTGATGAGCGCCCGGTCGGCGCTCAGGGCGTCGACGAGGTTCAGCGCCTCGAGGGCGTGGCTCGTCAGCGAGTACTGCTCGTCGCCGTCGGGGGAGTTCGAGCGGACCAGCCACTGCGCCGCCACCCAGTCGCGACAGAGCGCGCGGCCGTTCGGGCGGGCGTCGGTCTCGTTCTCCCCGTGTTCGCTCGCGGGGACGCGGGCACCGGTGGACTGCAGACGGGCGACGTGTTCCTCGACCTGCAGGTGCATGCGGTCGGCCGGGACGTACTGCACGTCGCGGTCGAACACCGTGCGGAACACCGCGATGACGGCGGCGCTCGTCGGGCGGGACATCAGCCGGAGGGTCGGGCGGTCGAGCACCGCGCGCACGCGGGAGAACTCGAGGTCGACGTCGGTCATGGGTCCTTGCTCGCTGGTGTGTCGTGACGGTCCGGGCCGAGGAACGAGAAGAGCCCGACGCGTGTGCGCCGGGCTCTGCTCGGGTGTTCTTCAGGCCCTGAATGGGCACGTGGGCGATACCAGACTCGAACTGATGACCTCTTCGGTGTGAACGAAGCGCGCTACCAACTGCGCCAATCGCCCCCTGCACTTGCGTGCCAGTCGATAGTAGCGGACGTTCGGGCCTGCACCGAACACGGCGCGTCACCCGGGTGTGGCGCGGGTGCCCTCGGTGCCTGGTGCCTGGTGCGTCTCGCTCGTGCGTGGTGCGTGGTGCGTGGTGCGTGGTGCGTGGTGCGTGGTGCGTGGTGCGTGGTGCGAGTGTGTGGTGCTCGTGCTGATGCGTGCTGGCGCCGGGTGAGAACGGGCGTACCCGGTGAGAACAGGCGTACCTGGTGCTCCGCGACGACCAGGTACGCCCGTTTCCACAGAGCACCGCGGCCGTCATGGGAAAGAACGGGCACTCGAAAGCCCCGCGATCCGCATGAACGCGGGGGACACGCCCGGTGAACGAGGAGGATTTTGGCGGAAGGCGTCCGGTTCGTATAGAGTTCTTCTCGTCGCCGCGACAGCGGAGAGACAGGAGCGGCCCTCGGGTCGCCGAAATGCGGATGTGGCGCAGTGGTAGCGCATCACCTTGCCAAGGTGAGGGTCGCGAGTTCGAATCTCGTCATCCGCTCGAGTGTGGGAGTCCCCGGACGACCACGACTCACCAGAGGGTATCCCACCGTTCGGGTACTCACGGAGACGTGAACCTCGATGGTGGGGTGGCCGAGAGGCTAGGCAGCGGCCTGCAAAGCCGTCCACGCGGGTTCGAATCCCGTCCCCACCTCCAGCAACACCCTCCAAGATCCTGCACGACCCTGGTCAGCAGATCTCTGGGCGATTGGCGCAGCGGTAGCGCGCTTCCCTGACACGGAAGAGGTCACTGGTTCGATCCCAGTATCGCCCACCATCTGAGAACCCCCGCTCCGGCGGGGGTTTTCTCGTTCCTGCGGTCGGAACACGGGATCCGCGACGACACCCCTCCATCGCCCGTGGCCGTCGCCGAGGTGGTGGCCGTCGTCGGCCGGTCGGGAACGACTACTGGACGATGTGCAGTGCCCTGAGCCGATCGACGAGCCCCGCGGCGTCCGACGGCATCGCCGCGGAGATCGGGCGGAGGGTCTCGGACCGATCGACGGGGCCGACGGCCCAGCACCGCTTGCCGAGTCCGGAGGCGATGCCTGCTTCGACGTGCGCGGCAGCGCCCGCAGGGAGCACGAGCACGAATTCGTCGGCTGCCCGGAGCGCGGCGAGGTCCTGTTCGAAGCGCTTCCGCACCGCCGTCGAACCGAGCGCAGCGTCGTCGGCACCTCCTGCGACCCCGAGGACGGCGGCCTCGTCGTCGTCGTCCTCCGCTCGCACGAAGGTGCCCGGACCACCTTGTACGGTGTCGGTGACGAGGAGGATGCCGTGACCGTGGAACGGGTGCTCGCCGGTCCGTGCGTGGCGTGGCCGGAGGACAGCAGCTTCATCCGAGAGGTCCTGGACCGCACCGGTGACAAGTGGACCGTGCTCGTGATGACCACGCTCGGCGACCGGACCCTGCGCTACTCGGACCTGCTGGCGAGCATCCCCGGCATCTCGCAGCGGATGCTGACCGTGACACTCAAGGCACTCGAGCGCGACGGACTCGTGGTCCGGCAGGCCCACGCGGAGATGCCGCCCCGGGTGGACTACGGCGTGACCGACCTGGGTCGGTCGTTGCAGGTCGCGGTGATGCAGCTGGCGCAGTGGGCTGCGGAGAACCACGCCGCCGTCGCCGCGAACCGGGCGCTGCACGAGCGGATCGGCGTCGGCCGGGCACGGTCCGTCGACGCGGACACGCACCCGGCCGGATGACCGTACGGCACCGAGGTCGAGCGCCCAGTTGCGCAGCGCCGCACCGCCGACGGTGACGACGGTCCTGCCCGGGCGCTCCGGGCCGACCTGCGTACAGTGGGCGCACGAGGGGGAGCACATGGGGGAGATCCGGCGCGACGAGGCGGCGGCCGGCACGACGACGAGATCCGGGTCGAGGACACACTGCACAGCGCTGCTCGGTCCGACCACGGCACTCGTCCTGCTCGTGCTCACCGGCTGCGCGAGCACGGCACCGCGCGGCTCCGAGGTGGATGCGGCGACCGCGAAGCGGTCGATCGTCGATCTCGTCGAGCGGTCGACGTCCGCGGTCGGTGGCGACTGGACGGTCTACCGTGGCCCGGCGGTCGAACCGTGCGGACAGGACGTCGGGGATCGCGTCCGGTACGTCTACATCGTGGAACGAGCCGGCTCCACCACCGGGCGGCAGCGTGACGTCGAAGCCGTGCGTGCGGTCTGGGAGGACGCGGGCACGGACGTGGTCGACACGGACACGGGTGGTGCAGGCACGCGGGTCGGCATCCGCGGGACCAGCGGTTCGGTGACCTCCATCGGTCTCGATGCGGGGCCGGATCGGTACAGCATGTCCGGGGTCAGCGTGTGCGCGCCCGGGAACGCCTCGGAGCTGCGGGACGACGAGTTCGGGGACGAACGGTGAGTCGCGGGACGAGCTGGATCGCCGTGCTCGTCGTGACCGCAGCGGTCCTCACGGCGTGCAGCGCCGACCCCGGCGGATCCGGGACGGATGCGTCCCACGCGAAGCGGTCGATCGTCGACGTGGTCGAGCACACCACGGAGTCGATCGGCGGGGACTGGAGCGTGTACAGCGGCCCGGCGGCGGAGCACTGCGAACGTGCCGGCGCTGCGCCCGGAGCTCGCTGGAGCTACGTCGTCGAGCGGACGGCTCCGGACGGAGTGGACCCGGCCGCTGACGTCGAACGGGTCGAGCAGGAGTGGAACGAACTCGAGATCACCACCGAGCGCTTCGCGAGCGGATCGGCGGACCCCCTGCTCGGCGTCCGCGGTGCCGGAGGGCCCGTGACGTCGATCGGGTTCGACGCCTTCCCCCAGCGCTACAGCGTGACCGCGGAGTCGACCTGCTTCGACGGGAGCGTCGCGGAACTCCGGGGAGCGGGGAGATCGTGACCGATGACCGGCGGACCTACCGGATCGTCTCCCGCATCGGCTTCACCGCTGCTCCGGCGATGTTCTTCCTGCCGCTCCTCGTCCCGATGTTCTCCGGCGGCTACCGGTCGTGGCCGATCGTCTGCATGACGGCGGCGTTCGCGGTGCTCGTCTCCGCGTCCTCGTTCGCCGCCATGGCGAGCACGCCACCTGACGGGAACCCCGGGGCGCACCAGCTGTGGGCGATCCCGGTCGCCGTCGTCGCCCTGCTGCCCGGGGCGGTCCTCTCCTCCGGGCTGTACCTGACGGTGGTCGCCCTGCTGAGCCAGGCAGCTGCGACAGCGCCGGGCTGACGGAAGACGCCCGCCTGACAGGACACGCCAGCCCGACGACGGGCGCGGACGGTGCTCGTCAGACCGGCCGGTAGATCGCGATCGGGGGAGCGGACGGGTCGCCGTCGTCGTGCGCGTCGCCCGTGGCGAGCCAGGTGCGACCCTCGTGCTCGATGGTCGTCGGCAGGTTGCCGTGCACGAGGATGCGGACGGCCGGCGAGTCGCCGTCGATCAGGTCCACACCGTGTGCCTCGGTGCCACCGGGGTTGTCGTGCACGTAGCTCATGCCCCGAGTGAACCCGGTCGGCCTGGGAGTCCGGGACCGTCCGGCCGCTCGCAGGGTTCGGGTCGCCGCGATCGGCCGGACGAGGGGTGGGTGGCCCCGGCGCCCCGCCCGGACGGACTCGGGGCACCGAGGAAGCATCCGGAGCCGACGGCGGCTCGGATGGGTCGGCGTCCGAGGCTTGCGGTTTCCCGCAATCCCGCACCCGACGGCGATCGACGGTGCGTGCGACGCGCCCGGCTGCGCCGTGGATCACGGTCGCGGGAACGGTTCGGGGTAGAGTGTGCGTGTACGCGGATGTGGCGCAGTGGTAGCGCATCACCTTGCCAAGGTGAGGGTCGCGAGTTCGAATCTCGTCATCCGCTCGGAACACGAAGGCCCTGGTCACCGACCAGGGCCTTCGTCGTCTCAGGCCCGGTCTCCTCGGAGAACCGGGACGACCAGGACTGTCACGCGCCGCCGAAGCGCTCTGCTCGGACGTCGGACAGGTCGTGGCCGAGCTCGCCGAGCCACCGCAGCACCTGCTCGACGAACGGGGTCGACCCGCAGACGTAGACGAGCGCTCCGGACCCGGGCGGCAGGACGGCCCGATCGAGTCGCTCCTGTGTGAGACGCCCCACGGGTTCGTCGGACCCCTCCGGAGCGCGTCGGCTGTACACGTGCGTGACCTCGAGCGGCGCGGCCGCGCGCAGGGCGTCCGCGAGCTCCTCGCGGAAGAACACGTCCTCCGGCGTGCGGGTGGCGTACAGCAGCCGGAACGGCGTCCGGTCGGCGGCCTCGGCGTGCGCGGTGACCATCGGGAGCAGCGGGACGATGCCCGACCCGCCGGCGATCAGCTGCACGGGCCTCGTCGACGCACCGGGCCGCCACACGAACCACCCGCCGAGGGGCCCGTGCACGTCGAGGGCGTCGCCGACCTCGATCGCGTCGACCAGGAACGGGGAGACCTCGCCGCCCTCGACCCGGTCGACCGCGAGCGTCACCCGGGTGCCCGCACCGGACGAGGCGATCGAGTAGGACCGCGACGCCTGGTAGCCGTCCTCGGCGGTGAGGCGCAGGTCGAGGTGCTGCCCCGGGTCGTTGCCCGGCCAGGTCGGGACGTCGAGGACGATGCGGCGCGCGACCGGGGTCTCCGGTGCGACGGAGGCGACGGTGGCGGCGTGCCAGGCCGGCCGTCTGCGGGCGGGGGCCGACGCGCTCGGGGCGGTCCGCGCCTCCAGGCCGTCGACGGGGGAGGGACCGCTCACCAGTACCGCTCCTCCTTCCAGGGGTCGCCGTGCATGTTGTAGCCGGCGTTCTCCCAGAAGCCCGGCTCGTCCTCGGCCTGCATGACGATGCCGCGCACCCACTTCGCGCTCTTCCAGAAGTACAGGTGGGGCACGAGCAGGCGGGCCGGGCCACCGTGCTCGGGGGTGAGGGGCGCGCCGTCGGCCTCGAAGGCGATCCACGACCGTCCACCGAGCAGCTCGGCGCGTGGCACGTTCGTCGTGTAGCCCCCGAAGCTGTGCACCGTGCAGAAGTCGAGCGAGGTCTCGACGTCCGCGAACAGGCGGTCGAGGGAGACGCCACGCCAGGGCATGTCGAGCTTCGTCCAGTGGGTGACGCAGTGGATGTCGACGGTGACGTCCTCGACGCCGAGGGCGTGCACCTCGTCCCAGGTCCAGGTGCGGAGCCCCGTCTCGGTGCGGATGGAGAAGCTCCAGTCGGCCGGCTCGATGTCGGGGGTGGCCCCGGCGGAGAGCACCGGCCAGTCGCGCACGAGGGTCTGTCCGGGCGGGATGCGCGGGTCGTCGCGGTCGTCGCGGCGGCCGCCGAAGCCCCGGGTGAACGTCGCCATGGAAGCTCCTCGTCTCGGTGCGGCGGCTCCCCGCCGTCCCGCTCGGTCCGGCGCTCCCGCGGACCCGCCGTGTAACGGATCGGTAAACACTGGAGCGCGTCGTCACCAGCGTACCGATGCCCTCGGATCGGTGCGCCCACGGGCATCGAGGGGGCGCCGAGCGGCCGTCGGGCCGAGGAGCGGGGCTCGCGCTCCGAGCTGGCTCCCTCTATCGTTCACCGGAACGATTACCAGGAGGGGTCACCCCGAATGCAACCCATCGTCCACGACGACCGCGACGTCCGCGGTCCCAGCCGGCGCACACTGCTGACCGGTGCCGCCGGGCTGGCCGGGCTCGGCCTGCTCACGCTCACCGGGTGCAGCTCCGGCGCGGCAGCCGGCACCGCGGCGCTGCCCGAGGCCGCCGCGACCGGCGCGACCCGAGCGGGGGGACGGCTCCGGGTGGCACGCCCCGCTGCCTCCGCCGCGGAGACACTCGACTCGGCCAGCTCGCTGTCCGCCTACGAGTACCTCGGTGCCCTGTACAACCGGCTGGTCAGGCTCGACGAGCAGGGGACGACCGTACCCGACCTCGCCGAGGAGTGGTCCGCGAACGCCGACGGCACCGAGTGGACGTTCCGTCTCCGGCGTGGCGTGCGCTTCCACGACGGCGCACGGTTCACCGCGGACGACGCGATCGCGAGCATCCGGCACATCCTCGACGAGGCGACCGCGTCGCCGCAGGCCGGGGTCCTCGGTGAGGTCATGGACGCCTCGTCGATGACCGCGGTCGACCCGCACACGCTCCGCTTCGCGCTCACGAAGCCGAACGCCGAGTTCCCGTCGCTGCTCACCGCTTACCAGTGCTACATCGTGCCGGCGGGCGCCGTCGCGGACATCGGCCGGACGGGCATCGGCACCGGTCCCTTCCGCCTCTCCTCCTTCACGCCCGCCGGTGCCGGGAGCGTCGAGGCGTTCGAGGACCACTTCGCGGGCCGCCCGACGCTCGACGGCATCGACTTCTTCTCCGTCCAGGACACCACCGCGCGCGTCAACGCCCTGCTCGCGGGCCAGGTCGACCTCATCTCGCAGACGAACCTCGACTTCGCCACCGCCCGGGTCGTCGCGGCCTCGGACCGAGCGACGATCGCCCGCTCCACGAACGCGCAGTGGTACACGATCCCGATGCTCGCGACGAGCGACGAGTTCGCCGACCCGAGGGTCCGACAGGCGATGAAGCTCGCGTACGACCCGCGGACGATCGTCGACACGGCCCTGCAGGGCACGGGGGCGCCCGGCTGGGACAACCCGGTGCCGCCGCAGCTCGCCGCCTTCGTCGACGAGCACCGCGAACACGACCCGGACAAGGCGCGCGCACTGCTCCGGGCCGCCGGTGCCGAGGGGCTCCGCACGTCCATCTACACGTCGTCCTACGAGTCGGTCTTCACCCCGATGGCGGTGGCCTACCGCGACGCGGTCGCCGACGCGGGCATCCGGCTGACGATCCGGAACGCGAGCGCCGACTCCTACTACACCCAGATCTGGATGCAGAAGCCGCTCATGGTGAGCTACTGGTTCACCGGGCGACCGATCGACCAGCTGCTCAACCAGATCTTCCGCACCGGATCCTCCTACAACGAGAGCGCCTGGTCGAACCCGACCTTCGACACGCTCCTCGACGACGCCCGCGCCGAGATGGACGACGCGAAGCGCCGGACGCTCTACCAGGACGCCCAGCGGCTCGTCGTCGAGGACGGCGCCGACATGACCCCGATGTTCGGGGACCGCCTGGTCGGGCTGTCCCGCGACGTCGTCAACTACTCGGAGTACGGCTTCGAGTTCGACTGGCTCCGGATCGGACTGCGCCGATGAACGTCCTCGTCCCCGCCCTCCGTCGACTCGGCATCGCCGTGCTCACGGTGGTCCTCGCATCACTGTTCGTGTTCCTCGCGGTGCAGGCGCTGCCCGGCGACGTCGCGCAGCAGCTGCTCGGGCAGAACGCGACGCCCGAGGCGGTCCAGCAGCTCCGGGCGACCCTCGGACTCGACGAGAACGTCTGGCTCCGGTACCTGCAGTGGCTCGCCGGCGCCGCACACGGCGACTTCGGCACGTCGCTCGTCAGCGGCGAGCCGGTGGCGCCGACGCTCCTCACGGCGTTCCGGAACAGCATGCTCATCGCCCTCCCGGCGATGCTGGTCGGCGTGACGCTGTCGCTCGCGCTCGGCGTGCTCGCGGGTGTCCGCCGCGGTCGTGCGACCGACCGGATCGTCTCGACCGTCAGCCTCCTCGTGATGAGCGTCCCCGAGTTCATGGTCGCGACCGTCCTGGTGCTGCTGTTCGCGATCGGCCTGCCGGTGTTCCCGGCCGTCGTGCTCCGCGGGAGCGACGCCACCGTCGCGGAACTCCTGCCGACCGTCTGGCTGCCGATCGTCGTGCTGACGCTCGCGATGGCGGCGTACATCCTCCGCACCGCGCGCTCGTCGACCATCGACGTGATGGCGTCCGAGTTCGTGACCACCGCCGAGCTCAAGGGCCTGACGATGCGCAGGGTGGTGTGGAAGCACGCACTGCCGAGCGCGCTGCTGCCGACGCTCAACGTCATCGCGCTCAACGTCGCCTGGCTGCTCGGCGGGGTGGTGGTCGTGGAGAACGTCTTCAACTACCCGGGCATGGGCAAGCTCATGCTCGAGTCGGTCTCGAACCGCGACCTGCCGACCATCGAGGCGATCGCGCTGCTGAGCGCCCTCGTCTACGTCGTCTGCAACCTCGCGGCCGACCTCGTCGCCCTCGCACTCGACCCGAAGCTCCGCACGCGGCAGCGCCGCACCCGGACCCGCCCGGTCCGCAGCACACGGAAGGCCCACGCATGACCGCCGTCGCCCCACGCTCCCGCAGCGTCCTCGGCGCGGCCGTCGCGCCGTTCCGCAGCTCGACGGCACTCGGCGTCGGCCTCGCGTTCATCGCCGTGCACCTCGTGCTGGCGGTGCTCGCGCCCGTCATCGCCGGACACGACCCCGTCGCGACGGACGCCGCGGACGTGCTCGCCGGCCCGAGCTGGGCCCACTGGCTCGGCACGGACCAGTACGGACGCGACCTGCTGTCGCGCACGCTCAACGGCGGCCGGTACGCGCTGCTCGTGACCTTCCTCGCCACCACCATCGCCGTCGCCGTCGGTAGCGTCCTCGGCTGCGTCACGGCGTACGCGGACAACTGGTTCGACGAGGTCGTCATGCGCGTGGTCGACGCGCTGCTCAGCGTGCCCTCGATCCTCGCGCTCCTCGTCGTCGTGACCGTCTTCGACGCCGGACTCTGGGTCATCGTGCTCGCGGTGACCGTCGTCTACGCACCCGCCGTCACCCGCGTCGTCCGTGGTGCCGCGCGGACGGTGATCACGCAGGACTACGTCACCGCGGCCCGCGCCCGCGGCGAGCGCGCCGTGTCGATCGTGTTCCGTGAGATCCTGCCGAACGTGCTCGACGTCGTCCTCGTCGAGTTCGCCATGCGGGCGTCCTGGATCGTCCTGCTCGTCGCGTCGCTGTCCTTCCTCGGCTTCGGGGCGAACCCACCGACGCCCGACTGGGGGCTCATGGTGCAGGAGAACCGGACGGCGCTGACCGTGGTGCCGCTCGGCACCCTCGCGCCGATCGTGGCGCTGGCGACGCTCGTCGTCGGCCTCAACCTCGCCGCCGACGGGCTGGCCAAGTCGCTCGGCGTCGACCGCGCACAGCAGGGAGCGGGCGCATGACCGACCAGCAGACCGTCCACCGCCCGCAGGCGGGGGAGCCCGAGCAGCGGCCGCTCGTGCGCGTCGAGGACCTCGCCGTGTCCTACGCCGCCGGGCGTCGCACGGTGCCCGTCGTACGCGGCGTGTCCTTCAGCGTCGCCGCTGGTCGCACGCTCGGCCTCGTCGGTGAGTCGGGCAGCGGCAAGTCCACCGTGGCCCGCACCCTGCTCGCACACCTGCGCGCCGGGTCGCGCATCACCGACGGCCGCGTCCTCGTCGACGGTCAGGACGTCTTCGCCCTCTCGGCCGCGGGGCGTCGGGCGCTGCGGGGCGGGACGGCCTCGGTGGTGGCGCAGAACGCCGGGCAGGCGCTCACCCCGTCGATGCGCGTCGGGGAACAGGTCCGCGAGGCCCTGCGCGCACACGGCGAGCCCGACGGGCCCGACCGCGTCGTGGAGCTCCTGCGGCTCGTCCGGCTCCCCGACCCCGACACCATCGTCCGGCGCTTCCCGCACCAGCTCTCCGGTGGGCAGCAGCAGCGCGTCGCCATCGCCATGGCGGTCGCCGCGCGCCCGCGCGTCCTGGTGCTCGACGAACCGACGACCGCGCTGGACGTGGTCACGCAGGCGGCCGTCCTCGACCTCGTCGCCGATCTGGGCCGCGAGCTCGGCATGGCCGTGCTGCTCGTGAGCCACGACCTCGGGGTGGTGTCCGCGATGGCGGACGAGATCGCCGTCATGCGCGCCGGTGAGGTCGTCGAGCACGCCGCGACGGCGGCGCTCTTCGCCGCGCCGCAGCACGAGTACACCCGCGCGTTGCTCGCCGCGGTACCGGACGGCCGACGGCCGGAGCAGCGACGGCCGGAGCAGCGCCGGACGGGAGGCGCGGACCGCCCCCGGCGCGACGCGCGCGTCCCCGGGACGGTCGCCGACACCGCGACCGGCAGCGCGCCTCCCGGGTCGCCGGTCGAGCCGGCGGTCGAGCGCCCCGTCGTCGACGCCCAGGACCTGGTGGTCCGGTACCGACGCGGCCTGCCGGCCGCCGTCGACGGTGTCTCGTTCGCCATCGCGCCGCGCGAGACCCTCGCGGTCGTGGGGGAGTCGGGCAGCGGGAAGTCCACGCTCGCGACGACCCTCGCCGGCCTCGTGCCCGCCGAGTCGGGCTCGTTCACCTACGACGACGGCACGGTGCGCGGTGACCTCCGCGAACAGGTCGCGGCGCGGTCGCAGGAGCTCCGACGTGCCGTGCAGCTCGTGTTCCAGAACGCCGACACCTCGCTCAACCCCCGTCGCACCGTCGGTGCCGCCGTCGGTCGGCCGCTCCGGCTGTTCACCGGGAGCTCCTCGCGGGCGCGCGTCGGCGAACTCCTCACGCAGGTCGGACTCGGCCCGGAGTACGCCGACCGGCTGCCGGCGCAGCTGTCCGGCGGACAACGGCAGCGCGTGGGCATCGCCCGCGCTCTGGCAGCCGAGCCCCGGCTCGTGATCGCCGACGAGATCACCACGGCGCTGGACGTGCAGGTCCAGGCCGGCATCCTCGCGCTGCTCGACGACCTCCGCCGCGAGCGCGGGCTGAGCTGCCTGTTCATCAGCCACGACCTCGCCGTCGTGCGGGGCGTCGCCGACCGGGTGGCGGTGATGACCGGCGGGCGCATCGTCGAGGTCGGTCCGACCGAGCGCGTCTTCACCGGGACGAACCACCCGTACACGCGCACCCTGCTGCGGGCGACGCTCGAACCGGGGCAGACCGAGCTCCCCGACGTCGGCGACGGCGTGCAGCGCTGGCGGGACGCCCCGGGCTGGACGGACCACGGCGACGGACACCGCACGAGGAACTGGGAGGACGCATGAGCACCCCGCACCTGACCGCGATCGGTCCCGACCCGCGGCTGCCCGAGGGCGTCACGGTCCGGGACGAGTGGATCCCGATGCCCGACGGCGTCCGGCTGCACGCGCGCACCTGGGCTCCCGCCGACCCCGACGGACCGCTGCCGGTGCTCCTGGAGTACCTGCCGTACCGGCTCGACGACTGGACCGCCCCCCGCGACTCCGAACGGCACCCCTGGTACGCGCAGCACGGGTACGCGTCGGTCCGGGTCGACATCCGCGGCACGGGGTCGTCGGACGGCTTCTTCGACGACGAGTACAGCGAGCAGGAGCTCCGTGACGGCGAGGCGGTCATCGCGTGGCTCGCCGCGCAGCCGTGGTCCTCGGGTGCGGTCGGGATGTTCGGCATCTCGTGGGGTGGCTTCAACGCGCTGCAGCTCGCCGCACGGGCCCCGGCGGCCCTGCGGGCGATCGTCACGGTGTGCTCGACCGACGACCGGTACGACAACGACGTGCACTACGTCGGCGGTGCGGTCCTCGGCATCGACATGACGGCCTGGGGCGCCACCATGTTCGCCTTCAACTCGCGACCGCCGCGTCCCGAGGTCGTCGGGCCGGACTGGGTCGACCGGTGGCGGGCACGGCTGGACCGGAACCGGCCGATGACCCCCGTGTGGCTGTCGCACCAGGAGCGCGACGACTACTGGCGGCACGGCAGCGCGGGTGAGGACCACTCGGCGATCCGGGCAGCGGTGCTCGCGGTCGGCGGGTGGGCGGACCCCTACCGGGACGCCGTGCTCCGCCTGGTGGAGCACGTCGACGCACCGGTGAAGGGCATCGTCGGTCCGTGGTCGCACCAGTACCCGGACCGCGGTCTCGCGCCGGGGCCGTCCATCGGGTTCCTGCAGGAGACGCTCCGGTGGTGGGACCGGTGGTTGCAGGACGTCGACACCGGGGTCGAGGACGACCCGGCCCTCCGCGCCTGGATCAACGAGGGCGAGGCCCCCGCCACCCACTACGCCGAGCGCCGGGGCCGGTGGGTCGCCGCCGAGGCCTGGCCGTCGACCGCCTCCGCCGACCGCACGGTCCCCCTCGACCTGCTGCGCGGTGGTGGGGACGGCCCGGTGGTCGTGCGGTCGCCGCAGCACACCGGGGTCGACGCCGGTCGGTTCTTCCCGTTCGGCAACGCCACCGACCTGCCGCCGGACCAGCGCGCCGAGGACGGCCGCTCGGTGTGCTTCGACCTGCCCGTCGACGAGGCGTTCGACGTCCTCGGCAACGTCACGGTGCGCCTCACCGTGACGAGCGACCTCCCGCGGGCGACGCTCACGGTCCGGCTGTGCGACGTCGCGCCGGACGGGTCCTCCACACTCGTGACCCGCGGCGTGTGCAACGCCGCGAAGCGGGCCGGAGCCGACCGTGCCGACCCGCTCGAGCCCGGCGTGCCGACCGAGCTGGACGTCCGGCTCGTCTCGACCGGACACCGCTTCGCCGCGGGCCACCGGGTGCGGCTCGCGGTGTCCTCGTCGTACTGGCCCTGGGTCTGGCCGCACGGTGCCGCGGCGACCGTGACGCTCGACCCGGCGGCGTCGTCCGTCACCCTGCCCACGTGGACGAGGGCGACGGACGACGGTGTGCGGTTCGAGGAGCCGATCCGGTCGACCCCACTCGCGATCGAGCGGACCTCGCCCGTCGACCCGCTGCCGCAGCGGACCGTCACGCACGACGTGGAGACGGGGGAGTGGACCCTCGACGTCGACCCGGGGTACGGCGGCGGCCGCGTCTACCCGGACGGGCTCGTCTTCACCGAGGACGCGCGCGAGACGTACCGGATCCGACAGGACGACCCGACGAGCGCTCGTGCCACCTCGCGCTGGGCTATCGGGCTCGACCAGCCGGAGTGGGCGGCACGGGTCGAGACGACGTCGGACGTGACCGCGACGGCCGACGCCTTCCAGCTGGTGAACACCGTGCGCGCCTGGGCCCGCGACGGCGCGACCGGAGCGCCCGAGGTGCTCGTCGCCGAGCACACCTTCACCGACGAGGTCCCGAGGACGTCGGCGTGACCGGGGCCTCCCGCGTCCGGCAGCGTCCGGAGGTGCGCCGGGCGATGATCGTCGACGCGGCGCGCGCGGTCATCGTGCAGCGCGGCGTCGGCGCGACGGGCCTCCGCGACATCGCGGCGGCGGCGGACGTGTCGGTCGGCACGGTGACCTACCACTTCGGCAGCGTCGCGGAGATCCTCAACGAGGTCGTCGTGCTCGAGACGGAGCGCTTCTACGGTGCGATCGTCGCCGCGGTGGACGCCGAGCCGGACCCCGTGGTCGGACTCCGGATGCTCGTCGGACCACTGTTCGGCGACACCGAGCAGGTCCGGCAGCACTGGCGCATCTGGTCGGACTACTGGACCGCCGTCGCCCGACGGCCGGAGGTCGCAGCGGAGTACGCCGAACGGATCCGCGTGTGGGAGGCGTGCCTCGTCCGTGTGGTCGAGCGCGGGCTCGCCGACGGCGTGTTCCACACCGAGGACGGCCCGGAGGTCGTGGCGCTGCGACTCGCGGCCTACAGCGACGGTGTCGCGACGCAGATCGCGCAGGGCGTCCCGACCCTCACCAACGCGGTCGCACTCGCGTGGATGTGGCGGTTCCTGTCCCAGGAGCTGGGGATCGACGCGGCGACGATCGCGGGCGCGGGGCAGGGGACCCCCGACGAGGGCTGACGTGCCCCGGTCCTGCTCCGCCGGAGCGGGGCAGCGCCGGAGCACGTCAGCGCCGGTGCGCGCTCGTCTCGTGGTCGTCGAACAGGACGTCGGGAGCGTCGACCCGGCGGTCGGTCACGGTGGTCGGGCTCTCGAGGTGCACGGCGCCGGACGGCAGGATGCCCGCGCCGCCGAAGCGCTCCATCACCCGCCACTGCGCGACGACGTCCTCGCCGGAGTGCTGCGGGGGCAGGGCGTCCCAGAACCGGAAGCCCCCCACCTGTTCGAGGGCGTCACGGTCGTAGACGACGCACGCGCCGACCCAGGCGACCCGGTAGGGCACCCACCCTCCGGTCTCGACGTCGAGCTCCGCTGCGACGTGTGCCAGGTTCGCGGCGTTGTGCAGCGACAGCCGGTCGAAGCCGGGCGTCCCGCGGCGAACGACCTCGGGCACGACCGGGCCGTCCCACGGTTCGAACACGGCGGTCTCGTGCGGTCGACGGTCCTCCAGGTACGACAGGCCCTGGACGGCGCTGCCGACGAAGCCGCACCCCAGGTCGCGGAGCGCGTCGAGCATCCGGCGGACGGTGCCCGGTTCGAGCCAGACGTCGTCGTCGAGGTAGAGCACCGCGGGAGCGGTCGCGTGGTCGAGGAGGTGCTGGCGGTGTTCCGCCAGACCACGCCGTTCCGGGTGGGCGAGGAGCGTGACGGGACGGCCCTGTGCCTCCAGGACGCGGAGCATCGCGGCCACCGCCGGTTCGGAGGCGGCGTCCTGGCCCGCTGACTGGTCGCTGAGGACCAGGCGCAGGTCGACGTCGGTCTGTGCCGCGAGCCCGGCGAGCGTCGTCGCGAGCTCGGCCGGCCGCCCGACGGTCGGCACCAGGACGTCGACCTCGGCCGGACCGCGGTCGTCCGTCCGGGGGCGTGCCCAGGCACCGGACCAGCGGGCGGCGGTCACGGTGCCGGGTCGGGCTCGACGGCGGGTGCCGTGGAGTCCGCGGTGTCGGTCGCCGGAGCCGTGCCGGCGGCTGCGGCCGCGGCGGCGGTGGCCTCGCGGATGCGCCGCACGACCGCGGTCGTCGAGTGCTCCGGCACGTAGTCGACCATCACGACCTCACCGCCGTACGCCCGGACGACCCCCGTCTCCTCGAGCATCTCGGGGGAGTAGTCGCCGCCCTTGACGTAGACCTCGGGGCGCAGGCGCTCGATGAGCGGGATCGGGGTGTCCGTCGCGAAGACGGTCACGAGGTCGACGCAGGCGAGGGCTGCGAGCACGCCCGCCCGGTCCTCGGCGGTGTTGATCGGACGCTCCGGACCCTTCAGCCGGCGGACCGAGTCGTCGTCGTTGAGGGCGACCACGAGCAGGTCGCCGAGCTCGCGGGCCTGCCGGAGGTAGGTGGTGTGCCCGCGGTGCACGACGTCGAAGCAGCCGTTCGTGAAGACCACGCGACGGCCGGCGGCACGGGCGGCGTCGACGGCCAGGGCGAGGTCGTCGTGGTCGACCACGGTCGCGGCGGGGGCCGTCACGGAGTCGATCAGGGCCGCGGCGGTGCAGACCGAGGTGCCCGCCTCGCGGACCACGACGTCGGCGGCGGCCTGCGCCACCGCGATCGCGTCACGGAGCGGAGCACGCACGGCCAGGGCGACCGTGGCGGCGGCACAGAACGTGTCGCCCGCGCCGGATGCCTGCTGCTCGGACGCCGGCGTCGCGCGGGTTCGGAAGGCCTGGTCCGCGCCGGGCTCGAGCAGGACGGTGCCGTCGCGGTCGAGGGTGACGACCGCCGCACGGGCGCCGCTGCGGGCGAGGACCTCCTGCCGGGCGTCCACGACGACCGGCACCCGGGCCGAGCCGGCTCCGAGGTCGCGACCGAGCAGGCCGGCGGTCTCGCCGGCGTTCGGGGTGACCAGGTCGGGGTGCAGGTCGGCCCACCGCGTCAGGTCGTGGGCATCGACGACGACGGCACCGGGGCGGTCGCGGTCGAGGACGGGCACGACGTCCTCGGGTTGCACACCGAGGCCGTAGTCGCACACCACGGCGGCGTCGGCGCCCCGGACGGCGCGGGCGACGGCCGCGCCGAGGCGGGCACCGGCGTGCGCGTCCGGCGTCGCCGCGATCTCGTCGACGCGGACGACCACGCGGTCGCCGCCGACCACCCGCGACTTCGTGGTGGTGCGGGCACCGGCGACCTCGACCAGGTGGGTCGTGTCGACGCCGGCGGTCTCGAGCCGGTCGCGGAGGACGCGTCCGGACTCGTCGTCACCGATGAGTCCGACCATGCGGACACGGGCGCCGAGGGCGCGGGCGTTCACCGCCGTGTTCGCGGCGCCGCCCGGGACGGCGACCGTCTCGGTCACACGGACCACGGGCGCCGGGGCCTCGCGGGAGACGCGCTCGGCCTCCCCGACGGTCCAGCGGTCGAGGATGCAGTCGCCGATGACGACGACGAGCGGTTCGCGGTCGTCGACCGAGGCGACCAGGTCGCGGACGAGACGGACGTCGGCGGTCATCGGGTTCCTCCGGTGGTGCGTGCGGGGGCGGACTCGAGGTGCACGACGGTGGTGGTCGTCATCTCGTCGAGCAGGTGCGGGCCGTAGCCGAAGCCGGCGCCCGAGGCCCCGCGCGGCTGGGCGCTGCCGCCCGGTGCGCCGCCGAACACCGCGTTCACCTTGACGGTGCCGACGGGGAGCTCGGCTGCGGCGCGGAGGGCGTGACCGGTGTCGCCGGTGAGCACCGTCGCGGCGAGGCCGTACCGGTCGGCCGCGGCGAGGCGCAGGCCCTCGTCGAACGACTCGACGACGCGGACCGGTGCGAGGGGACCGAAGGTCTCCTCGGTCATCACGACCATGTCGTCGGTGCAGTCGGTCAGGACGGTGGCCGGGTAGAACGTGCCGACACCGCCGGGCGTCGTCCCGCCCGTGCGCACGGTGGCGCCGCGCTGCACGGCGTCGTCGACGTGCGCCTGCACCGTGCCGCGGAGCCGGTCGTCGACGAGCGGACCGAACTCGGCGGCGGGCGACGCCGTCCGTCGCTCCGCCTCGGCGACGAGCGCCGCGGTGAACTCCTCGGCGACGTCGCGGTGCACGTAGACGCGCTCGACGCTCGTGCAGATCTGACCCGTGTTCGCGAAGGCGCCGAGCGCGACCTGTGCGGCGGCCCACGCGGGGTCCACGTCGGCGTCCACGACGACCGCGTCGTTGCCGCCGTTCTCGCGGATGACGTGCGCGCGCGTGCTCGCGGCGACCTCGGAGAGGCGGTCGCCGGTGGCGGTGGAGCCGACGTGGGCGTACACGTCGATGCCGTCCTGCTCGAGCAGCGCCTCGCCGGTCGAGGCGTCACCGTCGACGCCCACCAGGACGCCCTCCGGCAGGACCTCGGCCAGCAGCGTGTTCAGCCGGGCGATCGTGCCGGGGCACCGCTCGCTGCCCTTGTGCACCACGGTGTTCCCGGTGACGAGCGCGGCACCGAGGATCCCGAGCGCCACGGCCACCGGGTCGTTCCACGGCGTCAGGGCGAGCACCACGCCGCGGGGGTGGGGGACCGACCAGTCGGCCGCACCGAACTGCCCGCGGAGCGCCTCGCCGCGGTGGACCGGGCCGAGCTCGGCGTACTGCACGAGCGTCCCGATGCCGGCCTGCACGCCGCCCATCGCGTCGCCGGGCACCTTCCCGGTCTCGCGGGTGTTCAGGTCGGCGAGCTCCTGGGAGTGGTCACGGAGGTGCGCTGCTGCTGCGTGCAGCAGGGCTCCGCGCTCCGCCGGTGCGGTGCGCGCCCACGCGGGTGCGGCCGCCCGTGCGCGCGCGACAGCGTTCGCGACGTCCTCGCTCGTGGAGCGCGGGGTCGTCGTGGCGATCGACCCGTCGACGGGGTCGGTGACGACCATGTGGTCGGTGTCGGTCGCGGTCGCTGACGGGGTGGCGAGGGTCATGGTGTCCTTCCGGAGACGGGCGTACGGTTCCACGCTGCTCCCGGGGACCTGTG
This sequence comes from Curtobacterium sp. MR_MD2014, assembly GCF_000772085.1. NCBI lineage: Bacteria > Bacillati > Actinomycetota > Actinomycetes > Micrococcales > Microbacteriaceae > Curtobacterium > Curtobacterium sp. MR_MD2014. The sequence goes on from NZ_CP009755.1 coordinate 1,705,841, forward strand.
CGGGGTGCCGGTTTCGGGTGCTCGGTCCGGAGAGCGCACCGGTCGGGTCGGGGACGGCGTCGGCCCGGCAGCGCTCTCGGCTCGGTTCCGGTAGACGGGTGTGGTGCAACTGATCGGCAACGGTGGAGAACGCTTCGACGACGTCCGGGAGATCGCGGTGCTCCGCGGCGGTGGCCTGGGGGACCTGCTCTTCGCGGTCCCCGCGATCGAGGCGCTGCACGCCGCGTACCCCGACGCCCGCATCACGCTGCTCGGGAGCCCGCTGGCCCCGGCGGTCCTGCGCGGACGGACCGACGCGGTGCACGCGTTCGAGGAACTCCCGGTGTCGCCCGGGGTGCGCGACGCCGGGGAGGGTGCGCCGGCGCTGCACGACTTCGAGTCGCGGCTCCGCGGCCGGTTCGACCTCGCCGTCCAGCTGCACGGCGGCGGTCGGAACTCGAACCCGTTCCTGCTGCGCCTCGCCGCACTGCACACCGTCGGCACCGCGACCGAGGACGCCGAGGTCCTGGAGCGGTGGGTCCGCTACGTCTACTACCAGCACGAGGTGCTCCGCGGGCTCGAGGTCGTCTCGCTCGCCGGTGCCGCCCCGGTCACCCTGGACCCGCGCGTGCACGTGAGCGCCGAGGAGCGCCGTGCCGTGCGCGACCGCCTCGGCGTCGCCGGCCACCTGGTGGCCGTGCACCCCGGCGCGACGGACCCGCGGCGCCGGTGGAGCCCCGAGCGGTTCGCAGCCGTGGTGTCCGCGCGGCTCGACGCCGGCGACGACGTCGTGCTCGTCGGCGACGCGACGGACGTGCCGGCGGCGCAGGCCATCCGCGGTGCCGTGCCGGTGGCCCTGCACGACCGTCTCCACGACCTGACCGACGCCCTGCCGCTCGCGGAGCTCCCCGCGGTGCTCGCGGCCGCTGACGTCATGGTCGGCGACGACTCCGGCCCGCGGCACCTCGCCGTCGCGGTCGGCACCCCCACGGTCGGCGTGTTCTGGTTCGGCAACGTGGTGAACGCGGGCCCGATCGACCGCGGACGGCACCGGGTGCACATGTCCTTCGTCACGCGCTGCCCGGTGTGCGGCATCGACGTGACCCAGGTCGGGTGGACCGCGGAGCGCTGCGAGCACGACCCGTCGTACGTCGACGAGGTGCAGCCCGAGGCCGTGCTCACCGACGTCGAGGACCTCCTCGCGACCGTGCGACCCCGGGAGCGAACGGCCGCACCGGTCGTCTGAGCCGGCGCAGGTGTGCACCCGGACGCCGGCTCCGACCCCGTCGGGAACCGAGCGATCGGGCGGGACGTGCCACGCGCACTGCGCCGAGCGGGCGCGATCCGTCGCCGGGCGGTGCCGAGCGTGACGGATCGGGCCCGCTCGACAGGGCGGGAGCGAGCGGACGGGATCGAGTCCGGGCCGACGGGGACGACCCCGACCGGGCAGGACACGCCGCAAGCGTGCCGTCGTGCGGGCGGAATCGGTCGGCTCGCGCTGCCGAGCGTGACAGATCTGGCCCGCTCGGCGGACGGAGGCGACCGATGGAGCGGGCCGGGCCGGCCACGGACGCGACGGGAGGCGCGGTACCGACCGGCACCGCGCCTCCCGTTGCGTCGTCAGCGGGGCCTACGGCCAGCTGGGCTCCGTCGCGGGCATGATCGACAGCTCGCGGATCTCGCAGCCGGCCGGCTGCGACAGCGCGAACAGGATCGAGTTCGCCACGTACTCCGGCTCGATGAGCTGCGCGTCCGGGCCCGGCTTGTACTGCTCGGTCCGGCCCTCGAAGAACGCGGTGCGCATGCCGGCGGGGATGATGTTCGTCACACCGATGCGCCCGGCGGTCTCGGCGGCCAGCGCCTGCGAGAAGCCGCGCACGCCGAACTTCGACGCCGAGTAGGCCGTGCCGTCGCCGACGCCCTTGAGCGCGAGCGACGACGAGATCGTCACGACGCGGCCGTGCGTCGCCTCGAGGGCGGGCAGCGCGGCGCGCACCACGGCGGCGGTGCCGAGCAGGTTGACCCCGACGATGCGCTCCCAGTCGCCCGACGAGATGCCGCCGATCGGCGCCGGCTTGTCGATGCCCGCGGCGGTGACGACGGCGTCGAGTCCGCCGTGGCGCTCCGCGGCCTCGCGGACGGCGCGCTCGGTCGCCTCGGTGTCCGTGACGTCCACGGCGACGGCGTCGGTGCCCTCCGGGACGCCGTCGACGCGCAGGTCGAGGACGATGGGGGTGCCGCCGGCCTCGACGACCGCGGCGACGACGGCCGCGCCGAGACCGGAGGCGCCGCCGGTGACGAGGACGCGACCGATGGGGGTGGTGGGGACGGGCATGGACTTCCTTCCGGGAGTGGCGTGGTGCCGGTCCGTCGGCGGTGCCGACGGGACGTGTGTGGTGACCGGTGACGGACGGGAGGCCCGTGGCGGCGGTGCGCCGTGCCTCCCGTCCGACGTGTGGTCGGGGTGGGTCCTCAGCCGACCGCGGCGAGTGCCGCGGCGAGCCGCGTGGTGGACCGACCGGGGTGGAACGGGACGGTGACGACCCGACCGCCCCACTCGGCGAGCGTCGCCGCCTCGGGGAGCTCGCTCGCGGCGTAGTCGCCGCCCTTCGCCCAGACGTCCGGGCGGAAGCGGCGGAGGGCCTCGTCCGGGGTGTGCTCGTCGAAGACGACCACGGCGTCGACGCAGTCGAGCGCGAGCAGCAGCTCGACCCGGTCGTCCTGCGTCATGATCGGGCGCTCCGGCCCCTTGAGGGCGCGCACCGAGTCGTCCGAGTTGAGGCAGACCACCAGGCAGTCGCCGAGCGCCCGCGCTGCGGAGAGCGTGCGGGCGTGCCCGGCGTGGAGCAGGTCAAAGCAGCCGCCGGTGGCGACGACGGTCCCGCCGGCGCTGCGGACGTCGTGCACGACGCGCAGCGCGTCGCGGTCCACGCCGGGGACGGGCACCGGGGCCGGGCCGTCGTCGGCGAACAGCGCGGTCACGCCGCCGGCCGCGAGGTACTCCGAGGCAGCGAGCACGCCCGCGGCGACGGCCTCCGCGACGTCAGCACCCTCGGCGAGGGCGATGGCGACGCCCGCGGCGAGGCGGTCACCGGCGCCGCACGGGTCGCCGGCGGTGACCGACGGGGCCGGGACGAACCGGCTGTCCAGCGCGGCCGGCCGGGTGCCGTCCCCGCTGCGGCGCGACGCGACGAGGGCGCCGCGGTCGCCCATCGTGACGGCGACGGCGTCGACGTCCCAGGTCCGGACGAGCTCGGCCGCGGCGTCCGTGGCGAAGGGCACGCCCTCGCCGGACAGGTCGGTGAACCGCCGGGCCTCGCTGGTGTTCGGGGTCACGACCGCGGTGCCCGCGACGGGGGAGGCACCCTTCGGGTGCGGGTCCCAGACCACGGGCGTCGTGCGGGCCGCGGCGGCGAGGGCGGTACGGAGCCCGTCGGCGGCCGCGACGCCACGGCCGTAGTCGGCGACGACGATCGCGTCGGCGCCCTCGAGCGCCGCGGTCATCTCGGCGGTCGTGCCGGGGACGGGCGGGGTGGCGCACCCCTCGTCGATGCGGACGAGCGCGTGGTCGACCACGCGGACGCGGGTCTTCACCGGGGTCGGCGCACCGGACGGACCGGCGACGACGTGCACGTCGGGCAGCAGGGCGCGGATCTCGTCGGCACGATCGTCGTCGCTCAGCACGGTGACGAGCGTCACGTCGTGGCCGTCGCGTACGAGCATCGAGGCGACCAGGCCGGCGCCACCGGCACGACGGTCGTCGGTCCGGACGTCGACGACCGGGACGGGGGCGTCCGGGCTGAGCCGTTCGCTCGTGCCCGAGACGTCGACGTCGAGCAGGGTGTCGCCGACGACGACGATGCGACGCCGGGTGCCGTCGCCGGAGCCCGGCGTCGCGCTGGCGGTGCGCTCCGTGCCGCTCACCGGCGGCCGCCGCGGCGGAGGGCCGGCTCCATCGCACGGCAGAGGGCGTGCACGAGGACGAGCTGCGCCTCCTGCACGTTGGCCGAGGGGCCCTCGATGCGGATCGCGTCGTCGACCGCGTCGGCGAGCGGGTTCGGCCCGGGGCCGGTCATCGCGATCGAGCGTGCACCGACGGCCCGAGCGGCCTCGGCCGCGCGGAGCAGGTTCGGGCTCTTGCCGCTCGTGCTCAGCAGCACGACGACGTCACCGGCGCGCGCGTGCGCCGTCACCTGGCGGGCGAAGACCTGGTCGTAGCCGTAGTCGTTCCCGATCGCGGTGACGGCGGAGCTCTCGGCGTGCAGGGAGATCGCCGAGTACGCCGGACGGTCCCCGTCGAAGCGGCCGGTCAGCTCGGAGGTGAGGTGCTGGGCCTCCGCCGCCGAGCCGCCGTTGCCCGCGGCGAGCAGCCGACGGCCGGCGACGAGCCGTGCGGCGATGTCGTCCGCCCACGCCGCGATGTGGTCCTTGTGGTCGACGAGCGAGGCGATCACGGGCACCGAGGCGGCGATGTGGTCGACGACGGTCCGGACGCTGGCGCTCTCGGTCTCCGGCTCACGCGTGCCGGTCTGCTGCTCGATGGTCATCGTGCGGTCCTCTCCGTCGGGTGCGGCAGCACCGCGGGCGTCGGGCGGGCGGTCCGTCCGGCGCGTCCGGGACGGGCGCCCGGGATGGTCGTGGCGGGGGTGATCCCGACGGGGTCGTTCGACACGGGTGCCGTGTCGGTCCCGGTGGCCGCGACGGCGGGCGTGGCGAGGCCGTTCGCGGCGCCGGCGACGAGGCGCTCGTACACGCGCTCGCTCTCGGCGGCGACCTTGTGCCAGGTGTACCGGGACTCGGCGCGCTCGCGACCCGCGCGTCCGTACGCGTCGCGCCGCTCGCGGTCGTCGAGCAGCGCGCCCACGGCGGCGGCCACGGCCTCCTCGTCGCGGGGCGGGACGTGCAGGCCGGTGGCGTCCTCCACGACGGTGTCGATGAGTCCGCCGACGCTCGACGCGACGACGGGACGACCGCACGCCATGGCCTCGAGCGGCACGATGCCGAAGGGCTCGTACCAGGGGGCGCACACGACGACGTCGGCGCTGCGGTAGACGGCGGGCATGTCGTGCTGCCCGAGCTGGCCGCGGAAGCTCACGTGCTCGCGCACCCCGAGCGACCGGGCCAGGGCGTCGAGGCGCTGGTACTCCGGGTCGTCGGCGAGGTCGGCTCCGGCCGTGCCGGCTCCGCCGACCACCACGAGCTCGGCCTCGCGGCCCTCGTCGAGCAGCTTCGCGAGCGCGGCGATGGTCGTGCCGACACCCTTCCGGCGCACCAGGCGCGACGCGGTGAGCACCCGGAAGGGGCGCCCACGCTCCTCGACGGGGCCGTCCGGCCGGAAGAGCTCGGTGTCCACACCGCACGGCACCACGGAGATGGCGTGCAGCGGCACGCCGAGGGTCTTGAGCTCGAAGGCCTCGTCGGAGCACGTCGCGACGACCTGGTCGACGCTCCGGCCCACGGCGGGCTCGATCCACTCGCGCTCCGCGGGACTCGTGTCGGCGGTGCCCTGGTGGCGACGCTTCACGACGCCCAGCGCGTGGAAGGTCTGCACGACCGGGATCCGGACGCCACCGGTGCGGGCGTGGACCTGCTTGACGGCCTCGAGCGCGGCGTACCCGGACATCCAGAAGTGCCCGTGCACCACGTCGGGGCGGTCGACGAACCACTCCGCCGCGAGCACCGAGGCGAACGTGTCCATGAACGGGAACAGGTCGTCCTTCGGGACGTGGCGGGCGGGCCCGGCGTCGACCTGCACGACCTCGACGCCCGGGCGCAGCAGCACGCGGACGGGCTGGTCGGCGTCGTCGCGCCGCGTGTACACGGTCACCTGGTGGCCGCGGTCCGCGAGGGCCGCGGACAGCTCGGCGACGTGCACGTTCTGTCCACCGGCGTCGACTCCGCCGAGCACCGCGAGCGGGCTCGCGTGCTCGGACACCATCGCGATCTTCATCGGAGGCTCCCTTCCAGCGCGGCGTCCGCCGCGCGTCCGCGCCGCGCACCACGCGCGACGGCGTCGTCGAGGAGGTCGTCCCAGTCCGCCAGGTACCGGCCGAGCGCGTGCCGCTCGAGCGCGGCCTCTCGGGCGACGGCACCGCGGCGACGGGCCTCCTCGGGGTCCTCCAGGAGCGTCCTGGAGGCACGGACCAGCTCGTCGACGTCGGTCGCGATCGCGCCGGCCTCGGCGGGCACGGTCCGTGGTGCGTCGGTCGTCGCGAGCACGAGGACCGGCATCGCCATGTGCATCGACTCGATCAGCGACAGGCCGAGCGACGTCCAGCGGTTCGGGTGCACGTACGCGCGTCGTTGCGCGAGGGCTGCGTGCATGGGATCTGCAGGGACGTCACCGAGGGCGACCACGCGGTCGCCGAACCCGAGTTCAGGGAGCCGGTCGGTGCCCATGCCCCAGAGGTCGACGGGTGCGACCTCGGCGAAGCGGGGGAGCAGGTCCGTGCCGACCACACGGCCGCGGCGGACCGGTTCGTTGATGACGACACCGAAGCGCTCGAGTGCGCCGGTGTAGAGCGGGCCCGGGTCGACGACGCCGTGCTCGACCACCGTCGTGCGGGTCGTGCCGCAGTCCCACATGAGGGCGTTCCAGTGCGTGACGTGCGCGATCACCAGGTCGTCGCGGTCGCGCATCGGGTGCAGGCTGCTCGGGACGTCGACGCGCGGGGCGTTGTGCTCGACGAAGACCACGGGGACCTCGCGGCCGCGGAGCAGGCGACGGGCCTCCTCGAGCTCCTCGGTGCGCTGCAGGACGACCACGTCGACCTCGGCGTCGGCGACGTCGGCCGGGTCGATCTCGATCGCGTTCGCCGGCCAGTCGCGGCCGCCCCGCCCGAGCCCCCAGCCGTCGCGGGCCGGTGTGGTGGGGATGAGGTACTCGTGGGGGCCGCGGACGAAGGCGTCCATCCAGCCGCCGTGCACGTGCCACACGAGGATCCGCATGCAGGGCCTTTCGACGGTTCGGTGCCCCTCCGGACAGCTGCCCCGCCGGCGCTCGCGCGCGCTGCGCGGGTGCCGGGAAGAGGAGCAGGAGGAGCAGTGGCGCACGCTACGGGAGCACTGCTGGTCCTCCTCGCAGCTTCTCCTGCTTCATCCGCTGAGCGCACTGCCGTCCGCGACGGCGCCGGACCCGGTGCCGCGCGCCAGCAGGCGTCCGTGTGCGTCGAGGACGTCCTGCACGCGCACTCCGGACAGGCACGGGTGGCCCGGGACCGGGCACTCCCGCGCACGGCTCAGGCGGCAGGCGGCGGTCCGGTCGCCGAGCAGTTCCACCTCGGGTGCGTACGGGGCCCACTTCACCGCCGGCACCACCGGCGAGAACAGGCTGACGATGCGCGCCCCCACCGCGGCGGCGAGGTGTGCCGGGCCGGTGTTGCCGACGACGACGACCTCGGCGCCGGCGAGGACCGCGGCGAGCTCGGCGGGCGACGTCCGACCGCCGAGGTCGACCGCGGTGTCGCCCGCGACGGCGGTCGTGAGCGCCCGCTCGCCGGGGCTGCCCGTGACGACCACGGGGACCCCGCGCTCGGCGTAGGCCGCGACGAGGGCACGGTGGTGCTCCTCCGGCCAGGAGCGCGCCGGGACGCTCGCGCCGGGGTGGACGACCACGTAGCGGTCCAGGGCGGCCACCTCGGGTGGTGCGACGGCGTCGATCCGCACCACGAGCCTCCCGTCGTCATCCGCCGGCAGGGCGAACCCGGCGGCCTCGGCGATGCGGAGGGCGCGCTCCGGCTCCGGGAGGTCCTCCGGCAGGTCCTCGCCCGGGCGGAGCCGCACGTCGAGCAGCGACCCGGGGTGGTCGACCGACGCACCGGAGACCCGGGGCACCCCGGCCAGGCGGAGCAGCAGGGCGACCGGCAGGGGCGACTGGTGGAACGAGGTGAGCACGACGGCCTCGTCGGGCTGTTCCTCGGTGACGAGCGCACGGAACTCGCCGAGCAGCGCGTCGTCGATCGGCCGCGCGGTCTCGGTCACCCAGGGCGCTGCCCAGACCCGCACCCGGTCGACCCCGGGCAGCAGGTCCGCGGCCGGGGAGCCTTGGGGGCCGCAGAGCATCGTGACGTGCGCGGCCCCCGCGGCGACGGCGCGCACGGCGGGGCCGGCCACCAGGACGTCGCCGAACGAGTCGAGCCGGACGACCAGGACGCGCGGACCGGTCCGCTCGTCGGCCGTGGTCGACTCCGCACCCTCGGGACCGCGCTGCTCGGCGCGGCTCACGCCCGGGCCGCCGGGACCCGGGCCAGCACGAGGGAGACGGCGTCGTCGAGGGAGCCGGCGACGGTCTCCGCCGCCTCGACCTCTTCGGCGCGCGTCCGCGGCGTCGGCACCAGCACGCCCTGCGCACCCGCCGCCGCCGCGGCACCGACGTCGGCGCCGATGTCCCCGACCACCACGATCTCGGACGGGTCGAGCCCGAGCCGTCGCGCGGCGTCGAGCACCATCCCCGGACGCGGCTTGCGGCACGCACACCCGTCGCCGGCGTCGTGCGGGCAGACGCACCAGACGTCGAACGGGCCGACCAGCTCGTCCACGCGGGCGTTCGTCGCGTCGACCTGCTCGCGGGTCGCCAGGCCCTTCGCGATCGCCGACTGGTTCGTCACGACCCCGACGCGCAGACCGGCGGTCCGGGCACGCTCGACCGCGCGGTGGGCGCCGGGCACGGGGACGACCTTGTGGGGGTCGGCGTTGTACGGGACGTCGATGACGAGGGTGTCGTCACGGTCGAAGAGCAGACCGCGGACGGCGCGGTCCTTCGCGAGAGCCATGCTCCTTGGTACCGTCCGCCGGCCGGGAACCGGCCCAGGCGCGGCCGGATACCGTCGGACCGTGACCGCCGTCCCCGCCCTGCCCCCGTCCGACGGACGCCCCGACCTGCTCGTCCTGCGCGCCATCAAGCTCGGGGACGCGCTCGTCGCCGTCCCCGCACTGCACGCGCTCCGCCGGGCGTTCCCCGGCCACCGGATCACCCTGGCGACGACCGCGTGGCTCGCCCCGGTCGTCGAGCTGCTGCCCGTCGACGTGCACCTCGCGCAGCACGGGCTCGACCACCCGATCGCCGCCTCCGCCGGAGCGGTCGACGTCGCGGTCAACCTGCACGGTGCCGGGCCGGAGTCGTCCGACCTCGTCGCCGCACTCGGTGCCCGGCGGGTGATCGGCCACGCCGACCCGACCCACGGGTACGAGGGCCCGGAGTGGCCGGACGACGTCCACGAGCGGGAGCGCTGGGCGGACCTGCTCACCTGGCACGGCATCCCCGCCGACCCCGACGAGGTCGCCATCGCCCGCCCGGCCGCCCCGTCCGCCGCGCCGGGTGCCGCGGTCGTGCACATCGGTGCCTTCCACGGTGCGCGGCACTGGCCGACCGACCGCTTCGCAGCCGTGGTGCGGGGGCTCCGCGAGCGCGGCCTCGACGTGGTCCTGACGGGAGGCGCGGACGACGTCGAGCGCGCCACCGCCGTCGCGCAGTCGGCCGGGTTGCCGCCGGAGGCGGTCCTCGCGGGCGCGCTGGAGCTGCAGGCCTTCGCCGGCGTCATCGCATCGGCATCGCTCGTCGTGACCGTCGACACGGGGGCGGCCCACCTCGCCTCCGCCTACGGGATCCCGTCCGTCGTGGTGTTCGGGCCGGCGCCGCCCGAGGCCTGGGGACCGCCCGCCTCCGGTCCGCACGTCGTGCTCACCGACGCGTCCGTGCGCCGCGGGGACGTGTTCGCGGAGGACCCGGACCCGGCGCTCCTGGCCGTCGGCGTGGACGACGTGCTCGCCGCCGTCGACTCGCCCCCGTCACTTCGCCGTGAACCCGCCGAGGGGTCGTCGGTAGCGTCGAGGCGTACCTGTCCTGCTCGAAGGGAGCGCCCCGTGTTCGAAGCCGCCAACATCCGTGACTGGATCGGCCTGCCCGTCGTCGACGAGACCGAGGACAAGATCGGCACGCTCGAGAGCATCTACTACGACACCGCGACGTCCGATCCCGCCTTCGGCGCCGTCACCACCGGGCTGCCCGGGTTCCAGAAGCTGCTCTTCGTCCCGCTCGTCGGTGCGGCGGTGGCGCCGAAGCACCTGCTCGTGACGTTCCCGAAGAAGCTCGTCAAGGACGCCCCGACCATCCCGACCGACGGCGAGCTCGAGGCCTCGACCGAACCCGTGCTGTACGAGCACTACGGCCTGCAGTACCAGACCGGCAGCAACGGGGAACGGCGCCTGGGTCGTCGCTGACACCGGCACCCGGGACGGGCAGGTAGCCTTGCCCGTCCCGTCGTCGCGTCCACCCGGAGGACCCCCTGCAGCGCACCACCCGCTCGAAGCGGTCGACCGCCGTCGCCCTCGTGCTCGCGGTCCTCGCCGCGGTCGTCGTCGCGCCGTCGGGCCCGGTCGCGGTCGCACCGACCGACGGCGCCGTCGCGGCGCCGATGTGGCCGGTCCCGGAGCCGTACCCGGTGACGGACGACCCGGCCGAGACGCTCGCCGACCTGCCGCCGGGCAGCGAGTACGTCGCACTCGGCGACTCCTACTCGGCCGGCTACGGCCTGGGCGACCCGACCCGGCTGCCGACGAGCGCCTGCGCGCAGTCGGCGCGCGACTACCCCCACCGGCTCGCGGCGCGCTTCGGACTCGACCTGACCGACGTGACGTGCGCGGGGGCGACCAGTCGTGACGTCGTGTCGGGGTACCAGTTCCGCGGGGTGCCGCCCCAGGTCCGGGCACTGTCCGAGGACACCCGGCTGGTCACGCTGACGATCGGCGGCAACGACGCCGACCTGTTCGGCACCGCCGCATCCTGCCTGGCGCTGTCCTCCCGCGGCCCGGTGTTCTCCGGTCGGGACGCCCCGTCGTGCCGCAGCACCCTCGTGCACGACGGGGTGGACGACCTCGACGTGCGCATCCGGTCCCGGGTCGCGCTCGGGATCGCGGACACGCTCGCCGCGGTCCGCCGGGCCGCGCCGAACGCGGTCGTGGTCTTCCTCGGCTACCCGGCGATCTTCCCGGACGCGGCCCACACGCCGGCGCGGGGGTGCTTCCGCTCGGCGCTCGACCTCGGCTCGCTCGTGGGGTCCTTCCCGCGGGACACCTACCCGTTCACCGACGGCGACGTCCGGTACCTGCACGGGGTCCAGGAGTCGCTCGACGAGGTCTCGGCGTCCGCTGCCGAGGCGGCCGGCGTCCCGTTCGTCGACGTGTTCGCCCGGTCGCAGGCGCACTCGGCCTGCGCGACCGACGACCCGTACGTCGCGGGCGTCTCGCTCTCCGGGGCGGGCGACCTGAGCCGCATCGACATGGTGCCCGGGGCCCTGCACCCGAACGGGCGCGGGGTGGCGTGGTTGACCGGGCAGGTGGCCTCGGAGCTCCGCCGGCTCGCGGACTGAGCCGTGCACGGCCGCTCGTCGTAGGGTCGATCGGTGGTCACCAGCGCCGGACTCCTGCTGCACCGTCGGTCGCCCGTGGACGGCACCCCGGAGGTCTTCGTCGCGCACATGGGCGGACCGTTCTGGCGTCGACGCCCGCGCGCGTGGTCGATCCCGAAGGGGCTCGTCGAGGACGGTGAGGACGCACTCGACACCGCGCGCCGCGAGTTCGCCGAGGAGATCGGGGTCCCCGCACCGACGGGACCCGTGCTCGACCTCGGCGAGGTCCGCCAGGCCTCCGGGAAGCGCGTCCGGGTCTTCGCGGCACGGGCCGACGACTTCGAGGTCGACGAGGTGCGGAGCAACACGGTGCAGGTCGAGCTCCCGCGCGGTTCCGGTCGGTTCGTCGCGGTCCCCGAGGTCGACGACGCCCGCTGGTTCGGCATCGAGGAGGCGCGCGGGGTGCTCGTGTCCGGCCAGGTCGTCGCGCTCGACCGGCTGCTCGCGGCCCTGGAGGGCCGGTGATCCGCGACCCGCACCGGGGCTGTCCCTCGTCCGCGCTGCCCGGATAGCCTGAGCAAGCGTCGGGTATTCGTCGGCGCCGACACAGGGGAGCACACATGCGCAGATGGCGCACCGTCATCGCCGGCGGCATCGCCGTCGCACTCGGGGCAGGACTGGCGGTGAGCGGCGTCACGAGCGCGACGGCCGCGACCACGGGGAACTGGGCCACCGTCACGGTGGACGGCACGAGTCGTGCGTACACCGGCTCGATCGCGCTCCCGGGGTTCCCGGACACCACCTTCACGTCCACCTCCCGGCAGGCCACGGTCGTCTCCGGCGCATCGACGTGGCAGGGGGCGTCGACTCCGCCCGGCACGGTCTACGGCACCAGTCGCGGTGCGACGTACCTCAACCAGCGGCCGGCGGCGGACGACGCGCGGAGCCCTGCCGTCACGACCTGGACGTTCGACGGTGGGACGCCAGGGGCCGGCGGTTGGTCCTTCGTCCTGGGCGACGTCGACGCCGACCAGGCGACGATCTCGGCGACCCTCGCGGACGGCACCCCAGCCACCGTGGACCAGCTCGGCTACGCGGGTTCGTACAACTCGTGCTCGACCGTCTCGCCCGGCGGGTGGAGCTGCCCGCGCGATCCCGGAGGCGTGGCGGCGGGTCAGGACCTGCCGTCCTGGGACCCGGCCACGGGGGTGCTGCGGGGCAACGACGCCGCGAACGACACCGCCGGCGCGAGCGCATGGTTCACACCGACGGCGTCGCTCGCGACGCTGACCATCGCCTACCAGCAACGCAGTGGCCTCCCCGTCTACCAGACCTGGTTCGCGAACCGGACCTCGTCCCTCTCCGGCACTGCGGCACTCGACGGCGAACCACTGGTGGACACACTCGTCACCGTGACCGCTCCGAACGGCACCGAGTACACGACGACCACCGGTCCCGACGGTGCGTACGCCTTCCCCGCGCTCACCCAGGCCGACGGGTACCGGGTGTCGATCGCGACCCCGGACAACGCGGCGGTCGACCGCGCTCCCGCGGTGGTCGACCTCCGGACCGACGTCACGGACGCCGACTTCGTCCTCAGCACGGTCCCGGGGACCGTCGACCTCGACGGCTCGGTGGTCGACGCCGACGGCCGCCCCGTCGCCGACGCCGAGGTGACCGTCACGGACACCTCGGGGCTGCCCCTCGCCACCGTCGTCACGGACGCGGACGGGCGCTGGCGTGCCGTCGGCCTGCCGGCCGGCACCGCGGTCGTCGCGACGGTGAGCGGTGCCCCTCCGGTGTCGGGCTCGACCGGTGCCGACGGTGCCCCGGTGGCTGCGCTCGACCCGATCGTCCTGCCGATCAGCGTGGGGACGATCACGGGCCGCGTGACGCTCGACGGCGGCGCCCCCGCCGCACCCGCGCTCGTGGAGGTCCTGCAGGGCGGTGGCGTGGTGGCCACCGTCGAGACGGACGCCGACGGCACGTACGGTCTGGCGCTCCGGCCCGGCACCTACACCGTCCGTACCGAGGCCGCGGTCGCCGGTGCTCCTGAGCCGACCGAGCTGACGGTCGAGGTCACCGCCGACGGCACGGTCCGAGCGGACTTCCCGTTCACGACGCCGGTGGCTGTCACGGTCGGGCAGGCCGGTTCCGTCCGCTACGAGGACGGCACGCCCGTCGTGGACACGACCGTCACCGCACGGCCGGTCGAGGCCGGTTCGGGTGCCGTGGTCACGGTCGAGACGACCGCGGACGGCGGGTACTCGCTCGCCGGGTTGACGCCGTCGACGGAGTACGCCGTGAGCGTCGAGGGGGCCCCCGTCCGGACGGTCACGACGCCCGCCACGGGGACCGCCGCCGACGCCGTCGACTTCGTCCTGCCCCTGCCGACGGTCGACCAGCCGGGCACGGTCAGCGACGCGGACGGCGCCCCCGCCGCGGCCGTCCCGGTCGTGGCGACGCCGACCGGTGACGACGACGGCGAGCCGGTCAGCACGACCACCGGCGACGACGGCACCTTCGTGCTCGAGGGGCTCCGCCCGCTGACCGAGTACACGATCACGGCCGGGACCGGCTCCGAGCAGTCGGACCCGGTGGTGGTCACGACCGCCGCGGTCGGCGGCACGCCGGAGCCCGTGCGCCTCGTCCTCGCCGAGGTCGCCGTCACGCCGGAGCCCACCCCGACGGTGACGCCGCAGCCGACCGACGGCCCGACCCCGAGCGCGGCACCCGTCGCGGGCGGTACCGGCACGGGCGACGGTGGCGGCCCGACCGGTGGCGGACTCGCCTTCACCGGAGCCGACGTCACCGCCGCGGTCGCCGTCGCAGCGCTGCTGCTCCTGACCGGCGGCGGGTTGCTGTCGGTCCGCGCGGCACGTCGTCGACGGTCGGTCCCGCAGGACTGACCGCGCACCCGGCCGTCGGGCTCCGGGCTCCGGGCTCCGGGCTCCGGGCTCCGGGAGACGGGAGCGGGGCGGGTCGACACCGGTCGGCCCGCCCCGCTCCCGTGTCCCGGGCTCAGCGCCGCCGCTGCGTCCGCACGGATCCCGTCGCGGTCGACACCGTGCCGGTGGCGACGCCGATCGACCCGGTGATGGTGGCGATCGCGCGGCTGACGACCGGCACCGAGCTGGTGACGACGGCGAGTGAGGACGTGATCGCCTCGACCGACGTCGTGGACAGGTGCTCCTGCGCGTGCGTGTGCACCGGGAAGCCGCGGCGCGCCGCGAGCACGACGCCGAGCGAGCCGATCAGCACGACGGCGCCGGCGAACGGCAGGTACTGCAGGCCGACCGCACCGAGCGCCTGCCCGCCGACGGCTGCCCCGCCCGCGATGCCGATGTTCGACGCGCCGTTGACGAGGGCGCCGGCGATGTCGGGGGAGACGCCGCCGGTGCGGATCGCCGCGGCCATGAAGAGGGTGCCGGTCGTGCCGTTCGCCGCCATCCAGACCCCGGCGACCACCATGGTGCCGAACAGCGAGCCGTGCACGAACGGCAGCACGGCGAAGGCGGCGGCCATCACGGCGACGGCGGCGATCAACGTCTGCCGCGGTGCCCGGTCGACGAAGGTGCCGGCGAGCCAGAGGCCCACGATGCCGGTCCCGCCGAGCACCAGGAGCGCACCGCTCACCATGCCGGCGTCGAGCCCGGCGTCGATCGCGTACGGGCCGATGTAGGTGTAGACGACGTAGTGCCCGGCGAAGAGCAGCAGGTCGGCGACGACGACGGAGAGCAGTCCGGTGCGGGCCCACGCGCGGGGTGAACCGATGTGCGGGGACGCGGTCCCGCTGACCGCCGGCAGGAACGCGACCGCGACCAGCGCGAGGACGGCTGCGGCGAGCGCGACGGAGCCGACGGCGGGGCGCCACCCGATCGTCTGCGCGACCCAGGTGGCCAGCGGCACGCCGAGGACGAAGCCGAGCGAGCTGCCGGAGTAGACGAAGGCGATCGCGCGTCCGGCCAGCCGCGGGGGCACGATCCGCGTCGCGTAGGCCGACGCGACCGAGAAGAAGAGCGCGTGTGCGACGCCGCCGACGACGCGACCCGCGCAGACGACGGCGAAGCTCGGCGCGACCGCGACCAGCACGTTCGAGACGGCGTAGCCGACCAGGGTCGACACCAGGACCGCCTTGCGGGGGAGCCGCGCGGTGAGCGACGTCAGCGGGAGGGCGAGGATCGCCACGGCTGCGGCGTAGACGGTGACGACGAAGCCCATCGTCGACTCGCTGACGCCGAGGTCGCGGCTCATCGTGCCGAGCAGCCCGACCGGCATGAGCTCCGTGGTGATCGCGAAGAAGGTGGCGAGCCCGAGCACGGCGATGCCGACGATCGACCGGTTGGTGACGGTGATCGGCCGCGTGCTCGTCGACACGGCCGAGGTGGTGGTGTTGGTGGACACGCTGCTGACCTCCTCCGGGGAACGCCGGAGCGCGCGTCGGACCGGCCGTCGTGACGGCGGTGCGCGGTGCGCGCTCGCGGTGGGTGTGGTCCGGGTCGAACGACCCGGTCGGGTTGTGACGACTCCACGGCGAGTGCGCACATCCAGTGTTGCACGGAGCATCCGGATCGCGCGAGGGGGTCGCCGAAGAATCTTGTAGCGCTCCAACGAGATGCTCGGACGAGCATTCCCGATCAGTTCTCGTTCGTCACCGTGCCCTGCACACCGCCGCCGCGCAGGGTGACGGTGAGCGTGCCGCTCATCGACTGGGCGGAGAGCGAGACGTTCCCGTGCAGGGCGTCCTCACGCGGGTAGCAGGCGGTGGTCGACTCGAGCCGGTTCGCGGTCGCCACCAGGCAGATGGTCTCGCGGTCGGTCCCGACCCCGGCCCACACGTTCCACGGAGTCTCGAAGGCGCTGCCGTCCAGGGCCCGGTTCGTGAACACGAGCCGGGTCGTGCGGAGGCTCACGGGCGCCTCGACCGGGCCCGGCAGCTGGTCCGCGGAGGTCTGCGGGATGTCCAGCAGCTCCTCGAGGGTGATCGCGCCGGGTGTCGGTGTCGTGCTGGGCGCGGCGGCCAGCTGCCCGTCGGTCGTGCCCACCAGCGTGCCCGCCGCGAACGCCAGGCCGACGACCGCTGCCGCGCCGAGCGCGATCCAGGCGCGCGGCCGCGCGGTCCAGAGCAGTCCGCTCACCCGCGTCCGCCACGTGGGACTCCCGGCCTGGAGGTCCGCCCCGCCCCCGGCGCGGGCGGCACCCGGTCCCGTGGTCCGTTCCTGCTCGCCCTCCGGCCCGACCGGGTCGGCGGGCGCCGACGCACCGGCCGAGCCGGGCCCGGTCCGGATCGGCCCCGCCGCCGGTGTCGGTCGGTCAGCGGTCGACGCAGCGACGGACGACCGTCCGGCCTCGCTCGTCGTGCGGTCCGCCGGACGTCCGTCGTCGGTCGTCGTCCCGGCCGGCGGCGTCGCGCCCGCGACGGTGCTGCCGTCCCGCAGCCCGCGGAGCTCGAGCCGGGCGCGCGCAGCGTCCTCGGCCGCGACCCCGGCTCCCCACGCGAGGGCCTCGAGTCGTGCCCGTTCCGCCGTGACGTCCTCGTCGGCCATGCGCACTCCCGGTCCGGACGCACCGGACACCCACATGCTCCCACCCGGACGACGGCACGTCCGCCCCCCGAGCGGGAGGTGTCCAGTCCCCGAGGCGTAGACGGGTGGCATGAGCACCGACGCAGGAACCGGGCACGACGCCTCCGGCCACGACCAGACCCGGCACGACGCCGAGCCCGAGACGCTCGAGCCCCTGAGCCACGACACCCAGTCCGGCGAGGCCGACTACGTGGCGACGAGCCCCGGCGGCAGCGGGACCGAGCGGCACGTCCCCACCCCCGACGAGGAGCAGGGCCGTGGCACCGAGTACGACCCCGTCGACCAGGGGCCCCAGCAGGAGGGCCAGGGCGGCTGAGACCGGCCGCCCCGCGCCCCCCTGCCCGGCTCAGCGGACGATCCGGCGCAGCACCGCGCGTTCCCCGAGGGTCCAGACGGCGCTCGTGACGACGTAGAGCGTCGCGGCGAGCGGGACGACCGCGGCGAGGACGACCGACGCGAAGGGCGCCCAGCGCGCCAGGGCAGCGGCCGGACCGGCCCCGGGCGTACCGGCGGCCGGCTCCGCCGTCGGGTTCCAGTGCACGGTGGCCCGGCGCGACGCCTCGACCACCACCGCCATCACGACGAGCAGCACGAGTACCACCCAGGCGTGGCTCCACAGCGGCGACGCGAGCGCCACCAGGAGCGTGTGCCCGAGCGGGATCCCGACCAGTGTCGCGTCGAGCAGGGCGTTCGCGGCGCCGGCGATCGACGCGTGCGTGAAGAGCGCGTACACGAGCGAGAGGACCGGAGCCTGCGCGAGCACCGGGAGGCACCCGGCCAGCGGGGAGACGCGCTCGGAGGTGTACAGGCGCTGCACGGCCTCCTGGAGGCGTCGCGTGTCCGCACCGTGGCGCCTGCGGAGGGCGGCGAGCTGCGGGGCGAGTCGACGCCGGTCGCGCTCGGCCCGCACCTGCAGGACGGCGAGCGGGACGAGCACGATGCGCACGCCCAGGGTGAGCGCCACGACGGCGAGCGCCGCTGCGGCGCCACCGGCGACGGGGGACAGGGCTGCGGTGAGCGCGGTGAGCAGGTCGACGCCGGCGCGCAGCAGGTCGCCGACGACGGGCAGGGTGGTGATGTCCATGACGTTCCGTTCGAGTGGAGGGGTCCGTGACGACGTGACCCGACCACCCGCGGGCGGTCAGGCCGGTGTCGGCGCTCCCGGTGCTCGCGACCGCACCTGGCCGTCGGCGTCGGGGTGGCTCCACGCGATGCGGGTCGCCCGCTCCACCGCTGCGCCCGTCCGCTCGGAGCCCTCGGCACCCGGATCGACACCGAGCGACGTCGCGAGCAGCCGGACGACGAGCACCGTGACGGCGACGGCGGCGAGGCCGAGTGCGGCGACGGCGAGCAGGGGCGCCGGGGAACCCGACGGACCGAGCAGGCCGGCATCGCCGATCTGCAGCACCGCGAGGGCGCGCAGCAGGAGTTCGACGACGGTCATGGTCCGTTCAGCGTAACCCCCGCGTGCCGTCGAGGACCGGCAGTCCCGGACGGGCAGGATCGCAGGCATGACCGCAGGATCGCCGAGCACCCCAGCGACCCTCGCCCTGGAGCGGGCGGGGATCCCGTTCACGCCGCACGTCTACGAGCACCACGAGACCGCGACCAACTTCGGTGAGGAGGCCGCCGCGGCACTGGGGCTCCGTGAGGACCAGGTGTTCAAGACGCTCGTCGTCTCGGTGGACGGGCAGCTGGCCGTGGCGGTCGTGCCGGTCGCGAACCGCCTGGACCTCAAGGCCATCGCAGCTGCCCTCGGCGGCAAGAAGGCGACGCTCGCCCAACCTGCCCTCGCCGAGAAGCGGACCGGGTACGTGGTGGGCGGGATCAGTCCGGTCGGACAGAAGACCAGCCTGCGGACGGTCGTCGACGAGACCGCGCTCGAGCACCCGAGCATCTTCGTCTCCGGCGGGCGCCGCGGGTTCGACATCGAGGTCGCGCCGGCCGACCTGGTCCGCGTCACCGGCGCCTCCACGGCGGCCATCGCGAGGACCTGAGTCGGTCTGACGCAAGTTTCTTCACCCGCCGGGAATGGAGCGGGTCCTCCAGCGTTGCATTGAGTCGAAGGCACTCAAGTTCCCAGGAGGTCCCTTTGCCAGCAACGTTCGGCCCGACCGGTGGCGACGACGCGTTCGACGCGTTCATCGCGCGGCTCATCGCGGCCCAGCAGTCCGGTGCCCAGCGATCCGTCCCGCTGGGACGCCCGGTCGACATCACGCGGCTCCTCAGCCGACGTACCCACGAGGTGCTCCAGCACACCGCCGAGTACGCCGTCGCACAGGGCCAGCACGAGATCGACGCGCTGCACGTCCTGCACGTGCTCGTGCGCACCGAGCCCTTCACCGCGGTCCTGCGCACCGCCGGTGTCGACCCGGAGCAGTTCGCCGCCGAGGTCGAGCAACGCCTCCCCGCGCCGACGGACCCGCGTCCCGAGCGCACCGGGCAGCCCGCCCTGACCGGGACCGCACAGCGGATCCTGCTCGAGGCGACCCAGGCCGCCAAGGCCTTCGGCAGCACCTACACCGACCCCGAGCACGTCTTCTTCGCGCTCGTCACCGACCAGGACACCGTCACCGGGCAGCTGCTCGCGAGCGCCGGTGTCACCCCGCAGCACCTGCAGGAGCACGCCCAGCAGGCCGCGGCAGCAGCACGAGAGGGACGCCCGATGCCCGGAGCCACCGAGACCACCGCCGACCCCACGAACGGCACGACGAGCGACACCCCGACGCTCGACCGGTTCGGCACCGACCTCACCGAACGCGCCCGCGACGGACGCATCGACCCGGTGATCGGCCGCGCCGACGAGATCGAGCAGACCGTCGAGATCCTGCTCCGCCGCACGAAGAACAACCCCGTCCTCATCGGTGAGCCCGGCGTCGGCAAGACCGCGATCGTCGAGGGGCTCGCGCAGCGGATCACCGACGGCGACGTGCCCGCGCTGCTCCGGGGCAAGCGGGTGGTCGCGCTCGACCTCGCCGGCATGCTCTCCGGCACCCGGTACCGCGGCGACTTCGAGGAGCGCCTGACGACGGCGATGGACGAGATCGCGGCGCACGCGGACGAGCTGATCGTCTTCATCGACGAACTGCACACCGTCGTCGGCGCCGGGGGCGGTGGCGAGGGCGGCTCGATGGACGCCGGCAACATCCTCAAGCCCCGCCTGGCCCGCGGCGACCTGCACCTGGTCGGCGCGACGACGCTGCGCGAGTACCGCCGCATCGAGAAGGACGCCGCGCTCGAGCGGCGCTTCCAGCCGGTCCGGGTGGGGGAGCCGAGCATCGAGGACGCCGTCGCGATCCTCGGCGGCCTCGCCCCGCGCTACGCCGAGCACCACGACGTGACCTACACCGACGACGCCCTGCGCGCCGCGGTGGAGCTCTCGCACCGGTACGTGACCGACCGGCACCTGCCGGACAAGGCGATCGACCTCATCGACCAGGCCGGGGCACGACGCCGTCTCGCCCTGTCGGGCGACGTCGACGTCGAGGCGCTCCGTGACCAGGTCGCGGAGCTGCAGGCCGACAAGGACCGCGCGGTGGCCGAGGAGCTGTACGAGGAGGCGTCGCGCCTGCGCGACGAGATCGACGGACTGGAGGCGCAGATCACCGCCGCCTCGCAGGGGGACGCGAGCAGTGCCTCCCGGCCGTCGACCGCCGACCGCGTGATCACCGAGGCAGACGTCGCCGAGGTCGTGTCGCGTGCCACCGGCATCCCGGCGACCCGGATCTCGCAGGGTGACCGCTCGCGCCTCGCCGCGCTCGAGGACGAACTCCACGAGCGCGTCGTCGGCCAGGACGACGCCGTGCGCGCCATCGCGACCGCCGTCCGACGCAGCCGGACCGGCATGGGCGACCCGCGTCGTCCCGTGGGCAGCTTCCTGTTCCTCGGCCCGACGGGCGTCGGCAAGACCGAGCTCGCGAAGGCCCTGGCCGGATCGCTCTTCGGCGACGAGTCCGCCATGCTGCGGTTCGACATGAGCGAGTTCGGCGAACGGCACACCGTCTCCCGCCTGGTCGGTGCCCCTCCCGGGTACGTCGGTCACGAGGAGGCCGGGCAGCTCACCGAGCGCGTCCGTCGCAACCCGTACTCGGTGGTCCTGCTCGACGAGGTCGAGAAGGCGCACCCGGACGTCTTCAACCTGCTGCTGCAGGTGCTCGACGACGGCCGCCTCACCGACGGACAGGGACGGACGGTCGACTTCCGGAACACCGTCGTCATCATGACGTCGAACATCGGCTCGGAGTTCCTCGCATCGCGCTCCGGTGCGCTCGGGTTCTCGGCCTCGGCGGACGGCAGCTACTCCGAGGAGGACCTGCGCGCCCGTGTGATGGGCAGGCTGCGCGAGTCGATGCGGCCCGAGTTCATCAACCGCATCGACGAGATCGTGCTCTTCCGCAAGCTGTCGCAGGAGCAGCTGCGGTCGATCGTCGACCTGCTGCTGCAGGACACCGCGCTCCGGCTCCTCACCCAGGGGATGACCCTGGCGGTGTCCGAGGCGGCGACCGACTGGCTCGCCGAGCACGGGTACGAGCCCGAGTACGGCGCCCGTCCGCTCCGTCGACTCATCCAGCGCGAGGTCGACGACCGCATCGCGACCCTGGTGGTCGACGAGCAGGCGCACGCCGGCGACACCGTCCGGATCGACCTCGAGGACGGCCGGCTCGTCGCCCGGGCGTCAGCCCCGGCGACGGTCTGATCCGACCCGCTCACACGGAACGGCCCCGGCACACCAGCGGTACCGGGGCCGTTCCGCGTCCTGCGACGTCCTCGTCTGTTCTCGGATGCGATTCCGGAAAGGTTCGAGAAAGGGGTTGCGCTCGCATTCCCGACGCCGATAGTGTTCACGAGCATCACCGGCTGTACGAGACCGAGAGGGGGCCGACAATGATGATCGCCATGACGAACCCGTTCCGTGGAATCCGTGGGATCGGCGGCACCCCGCTCCGTTCGCACTGACGCGGGACGCCCCGCTCCAGCCGTTCTCCTCGATCGACCGAGGTCCCGCTCGTCGCTGCCCTGAGCACGCGGTGGTGCGGTCCCGATCGTCGTCGCACAGCCCCGCTGTGCCGCACCACACACGCCGTGCAGGCCACGGCTGCCCGTCCAGCTGACGGACGCCCGTCCCGTTGACGGACGCCCGTCCTGCTGACGGCAGCCGGGGGCGCGGCGTGGTGGATCGAGATCGGACCGCGAGCGTCGGACGTCTCTCCGACGATTCCACTCGGTGACCCGATCGTTCACCGACAATGCAGCCTCGCGCATTCCTGCGCGCCCTGCCGATCATTCTCGCCCGCATTCACCGGGCGTTCTTCGCGAACCCGTTCCCGACGCATCCACGCGGTCGGCGGTCGGGATCTCCGTCATGCCCTCGGGCACCCACGAAAGGCACCATCGTGTCGAACGACATCGACGTCCGTCCCCCTGACACCCGCGCGGTGCGCCGCCGGGTCACGCTCGCCGACCGCATCGCCCTCCGGATCGGCATGTCGCTGATCATCTGGAGTCGTCGGACGCACCACGCGCGTCCGTCGGTCGACCACGCCACCCGTCAGCGGCTCGACCGGGAGCGGCGCGAGCGCGAGCTCGAGCTGCTCGTGCGGAGCGCCGCGATGCGCATGTGGCGCTGACGCGCCGCGACCCGGCGCGGCCCGGCTGCGCCGACGCGGCGGCGCTCCGGTTGCGCCGACGCGGCGGCGCGCAGCCGCAGCCGCAGCCGCGACAGCGCCGCGCGCACGGCCTCCGCACAACCAGAAGCACCTCGCGCCATGCGATCGCATGGCGCGAGGTGCTTCCCGTTGTGCTCCGCGACGAACGCGGCGCCCGCCGCGTCCGCTGGGCTCGCCGCGCCCGCCGCACATACGGCACCCGCCCCGCGCGGGACCGCGACCCCGCGCCTACCGCTTCCGGTTGGCCACCATTGCGACCGCGTACGACGGGAACCACGTCCCCGCCGCCGGCCCACCGTTGCAGGTCCCGTCGCTCGCCCCCGGCGTCTTCACCCAGAGCAGGGCGTCGAGCCGGGTCGTGCCCGCTGCGACGTGGGGCTTCCCTCCGAGACCGGCCCCGGTCGGGTTGCACCAGGTGCCGAGCCACCCACGACCGTTCCTCGACACGTCGACGACGTACCGTGCTCCACCCGTCATCGCGCTGAGCCGCTCGGCGTAGGCCCGCTCACCGTCGACGCCGTAGAAGTTCGCGACGTTCGTGAAGAACCCCCGGGCCTGGGCGACACCGGCTTCCCGCAGGTACGTCGCCTGGAGCTCCGCGGGGTTCCAGTCCTCGTTCCCGCCGTCCAGGTAGGTGGGGACCCCCGCGGCGGCGTACACGCGCACGGCCGCCGCGATGAGGCCCGGCCGTCGGGCTCGCTCGGCGGTGCACGTGCTCAGGTGTGCCAGGGAGTCCGGCTCGACGATCACGACGGCCCGGTGCCCCTGGAGGTCGGCCGCGATGCGACGGTTCCACGCGGCGTACCGGGACGGGGAGAGGCCGCCCGCCGAGTACCCGCCGCAGTCGCGGTTCGGGACGGCGTACGTGACGAACACCGGCGTCGTGCCCGTCTTCTCCGCGGCGGCGAGGTTCCGCGCGATCACCCGGTCCAGCGCGTCGCCCGTGTACCACTCGCCGAGCCAGATCGCGATCGGCTGCTGCGCGATGGTGCGGGCCGCTGCGGCCTCGGTCGTCCTCCCCGCCGCGCTGAGCGCCGCCGCGGCCTGGGCGGGCTGGCTGTCCGGCTGCCGGTACAACCCACCGGCGAAGACCTGCCCGGGCGTCGCGGAGTGGAGGGCAGCGCGCGGCAGCGGCGCGGTGGACGCCGCCGTCGCAGCCGCGGGGAACGTCACGGTGCCCCCGACCACCGCCGTCGCCACGACGGCGAGCGCGACCATCGTCCTGATCCTCGAGTACATGGTCCCCGTCCTGTGTCCGTCCGCTGCCGGGACGTCCCTGCCGTCCCGCTCCACCTGCCGCAGACCATCAGAACCCGCGGGGCGGCGTCGGGGCGATCTCCAGAACGAGGGACAGGCGACGGACGGCCGGGCGCGTGCGGCGCCTGCGGTCGCGTACCGTTGTGCGGTGACCGAAACCGCAGCTGCACTCGTCGAACGCCTGACCGCCATCGTCCCGGACTTCCCGAAGCCCGGCATCCTGTTCCGCGACGTGACGCCGGTGTTCTCCGACCCCGTGGCGTTCGGACGGGTCTGCGAGGCCCTCGCGGCGCCGTTCGCGATCGGTGCGGGGTTCCAGGCGGTCGCCGGCATCGAGGCCCGCGGCTTCGCCCTGGCCGGGGGCATCGCGGCCCAGCACCAGGTCGGCGTGCTGACGGTCCGCAAGGCCGGCAAGCTGCCCGGCGAGGTCCTGAGCGAGCAGTACGCGCTCGAGTACGGCGAGGCAGAGCTCGAGCTCCGGCCGGGCCAGCTCCCGCAGGGCACGCGCGTGCTCGTCGTCGACGACGTCCTCGCGACCGGGGGCACCGCTGCGGCGACGATCACGCTCCTCGAGCGTGCCGGGTACGAGGCGATCGGCTTCGCGTCGCTGCTCGAGCTCGACGGGCTCTCCGGTCGGGAGCGCCTCGAGCCGCGCCTGCCCGTCACGACGCTCGGCCGCGTCCCCGCCTGAACCGCTGCCGCCGGCCTGGACCGCCGCGGACGCGCCTGGACCGCCGCGGCCGCGCCTGGACCGCTGCGGCCGCGCACTAGTCTTGACCCACCCCTGAACCAACCGAGGAGCACCACGATCGTGACCGACGCAGTCGCACCAGAGCCCGCAGACCTGCCCCAGGCACCCGAGCCCCGCACCGCGACGACGGCCACGACGGGCACCGAGCTCTTCGACGGCGTCCGCGGTGTCGTCGCGATCCGCGTCGGCGGGGTGCTCAAGGACCTCGCGGCCGACGTGGAGGCGGGGGAGACCGTCGAACCGGTGACGCTCGACGAGCAGGACGGCCTCGACATCCTCCGGCACAGCGCCGCACACGTGCTCGCGCAAGCAGTGCAGCAGATCAACCCGGACGCGAAGCTCGGCATCGGCCCGCCCGTCACCGACGGCTTCTACTACGACTTCGACGTCGCCGAGCCCTTCACCCCCGAGGACCTCAAGGCCATCGAGAAGGGCATGGACCGCATCGTCAAGCAGGCCCAGCGCTTCCGGCGCAAGGTCGTCACCGACGACGAGGCCCGCGAACTGATGACGGGGGAGCCCTTCAAGCAGGAGCTCATCGGCCTCAAGGGCGCCGCGGCCGAGGGCGACTCCGGCGAGAGCGTCGAGGTCGGGGCCGGCGAGCTCACGGTCTACGAGAACGTCGACCCGAAGTCGGGCGAGGTCGTCTGGCAGGACCTCTGCCGTGGCCCGCACGTCCCGCACACCCGGTGGATCGGCAACGCGGCGAAGCTCATGCGCGTCGCGGCGGCGTACTGGCGCGGCTCGGAGAAGAACCCGCAGCTGCAGCGCATCTACGGCACCGCCTGGCCGGACAAGGACCAGCTCAAGGCGTACCTCGTCCGACTCGAGGAGGCCGCGAAGCGCGACCACCGCAAGCTCGGCGCGGAGCTGGACCTGTTCTCGTTCCCGGACGAGATCGGCTCGGGCCTGGCGATCTTCCACCCGAAGGGCGGCATCATCCGCCGCGAGATGGAGGACTACTCGCGCCGCCGGCACGAGCAGGAGGGGTACTCCTTCGTCTACACGCCGCACATCACGAAGGGCGACCTGTTCGAGCAGTCCGGCCACCTCGGGTGGTACAAGGACGGCATGTTCCCGGCCATGCACATGGACGAGGCCCGCGACGAGGACGGCAACGTCACCCGACAGGGTGCGGACTACTACCTCAAGCCGATGAACTGCCCGATGCACATCCTGGCGTACCGCTCGCAGGCCCGCTCCTACCGCGACCTGCCGCTCCGGATGTTCGAGTTCGGCACGGTCTACCGCAACGAGAAGTCCGGCGTCATCCACGGCCTGACCCGCGTGCGCGGCATGACCCAGGACGACGCCCACATCTTCACCACGCAGGAGAAGATGAAGGAGGAGTTGACCACGACGCTCGAGTTCGTGCTCTCGCTCCTCCGCGACTACGGGCTGGACGACTTCTACCTCGAGCTCTCCACGAAGGACCCGGAGAAGTACGTCGGCGACGACGAGGTGTGGGAGATCGCCACGAACACCCTGCGCGAGGTCGCCGAGGAGTCCGGTCTCGAACTCGTCCCGGACCCCGCCGGTGCGGCGTTCTACGGTCCGAAGATCTCCGTCCAGGCTCGCGACGCGATCGGTCGCACGTGGCAGATGTCGACCGTGCAGCTCGACTTCAACCTGCCCGAGCGCTTCGAGCTCGAGTACACGGCCCCGGACGGCTCGCGGCAGCGTCCCGTGATGATCCACCGCGCCCTGTTCGGCTCGATCGAGCGCTTCTTCGGCGTCCTCACCGAGCACTACGCGGGTGCGTTCCCGGCGTGGCTGTCCCCGGTGCAGGTCGTCGCGATCCCGGTCGCCGCGGAGTACGGCGACTACCTCGACGAGGTCGTCGCGAAGCTCCGTGCGCACGGCGTCCGCGCCGAGGTCGACCACTCGGACGACCGGATGCAGAAGAAGATCCGCACGCACACCAAGGCGAAGGTGCCCTTCCAGCTGATCGCCGGTGGCGACGACCGCGACGCCGGGGCGGTCTCGTTCCGCTTCCGCGACGGTCGCCAGGACAACGGCGTGCCGGTCGACGAGGCGGTCGACCGCATCCTCACTGCGATCCGCGACCGCGCACAGGTCTGATGGACCGCACGGGAGGCACGGAGTCCGTCCCCGGGACCGGTCACGTCGTCGACGTGGCCGGCTCCGGGGCCCCGGCCGACTCCGGGAGGCCGGCCGGCTCCGCGATCCCGGCCGACCCCGGTACGCCGGTCGTCGACACGGGCGGTGCCGCGGGCACCGGCAGCGCGGACGACCCGCTGGTGATCCGCGACGCGGCCACGGGTGCGGCGGTGCCGGACGCCTTCCAGCGCCTGTGGAACCCGCACCGCATGGCCTACATCGACGCCGGGCGGGAAGGTCGGGGCCGCGGGCACGAGGACGACTGCCCGTTCTGCGAGGCGCCGCGGAAGTCCGACGAGGACGCCCTGATCGTCGCCCGCGGTGAGCACGCCTACGTGCTGCTCAACCTGTTCCCGTACAACAACGGGCACCTGCTCGTCTGCCCCTACCGCCACGTCCCGCTGTACGACGAGGCGACCGTGGAGGAGATCCGGGAGATCGCCGAGCTGACCCAGACCGCGATGCGCGTACTGCGTGCGGTGTCGCACTGCGACGGCTTCAACATCGGCATGAACCAGGGCGAGATCGCGGGCGCCGGTGTGGCCGCGCACCTGCACCAGCACATCGTGCCGCGGTGGGCGTCGGACTCGAACTTCTTCCCGATCATCGCCCGGACGAAGTCCATGTCCCAGATGCTCGGTGACACCCGCCGGCTCGTCGCCGACGGCTGGCCCGCTGCGGACTAGACTGTCGGCATCATGAGCGACAGCACCAGCACCTCGGGCACCAACGGCACCTCGATCACCGGCTCCGACCGCGTCAAGCGCGGCCTGGCCGAGATGCTCAAGGGCGGCGTGATCATGGACGTCATCGACGCCGAGCAGGCCCGCATCGCGGAAGAAGCCGGCGCGACCGCCGTCATGGCCCTCGAGCGCGTCCCCGCCGACATCCGCGCGCAGGGCGGCGTGGCCCGCATGTCCGACCCGTCGATGATCGAGGAGATCATCGCCGCCGTCTCGATCCCCGTCATGGCGAAGGCCCGCATCGGCCACTTCGTCGAGGCGCAGGTGCTGCAGGAGCTCGGCGTCGACTACATCGACGAGTCCGAGGTGCTGTCGCCCGCCGACTACGTCAACCACATCGACAAGTGGAAGTTCACGACGCCCTTCGTCTGCGGCGCCACGAACCTGGGCGAGGCACTCCGCCGCATCACCGAGGGCGCGGCGATGATCCGCTCCAAGGGCGAGGCCGGCACGGGTGACGTGTCCGAGGCCACGAAGCACATCCGCACCATCTCGAAGGAGATCGCTGCGCTCCGCCACCTCAAGGAGGACGAGCTCTACGTCGCCGCGAAGGAGCTCCAGGCCCCGTTCGACGTGGTGAAGGAGGTCGCGCAGACCGGCAAGCTCCCCGTCGTGCTCTTCACCGCCGGTGGTGTCGCGACCCCGGCCGACGCCGCGATGATGATGCAGCTCGGTGCGGACGGTGTGTTCGTCGGGTCCGGCATCTTCAAGTCGGGCGACCCGGCGAAGCGCGCCGCGGCGATCGTCAAGGCCGTGACCTTCCACGACGACCCGAAGGTCATCGCCGAGGTGTCCCGCGGTCTGGGCGAGGCCATGGTCGGCATCAACGTCGCCGACGTCCCCGCTCCGCACCGCCTCGCCGAGCGCGGCTGGTGAGCGCCCGACCCCGCATCGGGGTCCTCGCGCTGCAGGGTGACTTCCGCGAGCACATCGCCTCGCTGACGGAGCTCGGCGCCGACGTGGTGCCGCTCCGTCGGCCCGAGGAGATCGAGGCGCTCGACGGCGTCGTGATCCCCGGCGGTGAGTCGAGCGTCATGGACAAGCTGTCCCGGACGTTCGGCGTCGCCGAGCCACTGAGCGCAGCGATCCGCGGGGGACTCCCCGCCTACGGCACCTGTGCCGGGATGATCATGCTGTCCTCCCGGATCGCCGCGGGCATCCCGGGGCAGCAGACGCTCGCCGTGCTCGACACGACCGTGCGCCGCAACGCCTTCGGCAGCCAGAACGACTCCTTCGAGACCGACATCCCGATGCCGGCACTCGGCGAGGCCCCCGTGCACGCGGTGTTCATCCGCGCCCCCGTGGTCGAGGAGCACGGCGCCAGCGTCCAGGTACTCGGTGCCCTCGCCGACGGGCAGGTCGTCGCCGTGCAGCAGGACGCCGTGCTCGCGAGCGCGTTCCACCCCGAGGTCGCCGGCGAGGACCGCTTCCACCGCCGCTTCCTCGACATCGTCCGCAGCGCCTAGGTCCTCCCGACCCGCAAGACGCAACGTCGGCGGTTCCTCGCAGCGGCATCGCACTGCGCGGTGTCACCGACGTTGCGTTTCGCGCAAGGGGGCGGGGCGGCGGTGATCCGCGCCTCCCGGCCGGTAGACTGGTCCGGATCTTCCGCTAGACGCAAGGAGCACCGTGTCCGGGCATTCCAAGTGGGCAACGACGAAGCACAAGAAGGCGGTCATCGACCAGCGCCGTGCGAAGTCGTTCGCCAAGCTCATCAAGAACATCGAGGTCGCCGCGAAGATGGGCGGCGCGGACCTGTCGGGCAACCCGACCCTGGTCGACGCCGTCCAGAAGGCCAAGAAGACCTCGGTCCCGAACGACAACATCGACCGCGCGATCAAGCGCGGCGCCGGCCTGACCGGTGAGTCGATCGAGTACACGACGATCATGTACGAGGGCTACGGCCCGAACGGTGTCGCGATGCTCGTCGAGTGCCTCACCGACAACAAGAACCGCGCTGCGGCCGAGGTCCGGACGGCGATGTCCCGGAACGGCGGCACCATGGCCGACCCGGGCAGCGTCGCCTACAACTTCTCGCGCAAGGGCGTCATCTCGGTCACGAAGACCGACGGTCTCGACGAGGACACCGTCATGACGGCCGTCCTCGACGCGGGTGTCGAGGACGTGGTCGACCAGGGCGGCGGCTTCGAGGTCATCACCGAGGCGAGCGACCTCGTCGCGGCGCGCACGGCGCTGCAGGACGCCGGCATCGACTACGACTCGGCCGATGCCGAGTTCGTCCCCGGGGTGAAGGTCCCGGTCGACGCCGACACCGCCCGCAAGGTCTTCAAGCTGATCGACGCGCTCGAGGACAGCGACGACGTGCAGAACGTCTACGCCAACTTCGACATCCCCGCGGACGTCCAGGCCGAGCTCGACGAGGACGAGGACTAGTCCGGTGCTCCGTGTGCTCGGGGTGGACCCCGGGCTCACCCGGTGCGGCGTCGGCGTCGTCGAGGTCGCACCGAACCGGCGCGCACGACTCGTCCACGTGACGGTCGTGCGCACGCCCGCGGACATGGCGTTGGAGCAGCGGCTCCTGCGCATCGCCGACGGCATCGCTGCCGAGATCGACGACCACCGCCCCGACGCGGTGGCGGTCGAGCGTGTCTTCGCACAGGCGAACGTCCGGACCGTCATGGGCACCGCGCAGGCGGCGGGGCTGGCGCTGCACGCCGCCGCCGCCCGTGGGCTGCCCGTCGGGCTGCACACGCCGTCGGAGGTCAAGGCGGCGGTCACCGGCTACGGGAACGCCGACAAGCGCCAGGTGCAGACGATGATCGCGCGGGTGCTGGGGCTCGACGAGGCCCCGAAGCCCGCCGACGCCGCGGACGCGCTCGCCCTGGCGGTCTGCCATGCCTGGAGGCTCGGATCACCCGACCGGGTCGGTCCCGGCCCGTCGACGCTCACCCCGGCACAGCGCGCCTGGCGGGACGCGCAGGCCGGGGTCGCGGACACGCCGCTCGCGCGTGCCGCTGCCGCGGCATCGCGTCCGGGTGCCGCCGCGCGGCGGGCCGGCGCCGTCGGTGGGCGGCCCTAGGCTCGTGGGCATGATCGCGAGCCTCCGGGGAACCTGCATCGACGTCTCCGGATCGGCCGTCGTGGTCGAGGTCGGGGGAGTGGGGTACGCCGTCACGGTCACCCCGGCGCACGCACTGACGATGCGCCACGGCTCCGAGGTGTTCCTGCGCACGGCGATGATCGTGCGCGAGGACGAGCACCTGCTCTTCGGCTTCGAGTCGACCGACGCGCTCCAGGTGTTCGACCTGCTCCGCAGCGTCTCCGGCGTCGGGCCGAAGTCGGCGCTCGGCGTCCTCGCCCACATGGACCCGGCACAGGTCGCCAACGCCGTCGCGAGCGAGGACGACGCGGCGTTCCGCAAGGTGTCCGGCATCGGCCCGAAGACCGCGAAGCTCATCACGGTCGCCCTCTCCGGCAAGCTCGTGGCCTTCGAGCAGGCGCCTGCGTCCGCGACGGTCGCGGGTGGCAGCGCGCACCCGGCCGCGCTCGACGTCGTGTCGGCGCTCGTCGGACTCGGCTGGCGCGAGGACGCGGCACAGTCCGCCGTCGACGCCGTCGTGGCGAGCGACCCGGGTGCCGCTGCGATGGGCACGCAGGCCCTGCTCCGCGCCGCGCTCGGCACCCTGCGTCCCGCGGGGGCCGGCCGGTGAGCGGGATCACCTCGGCGGGAGCCGAGTCGCAGGAGGAGCTCGCCTTCGAGGGCGCGCTCCGACCGAAGTCGCTCGACGAGTTCGTCGGGCAGCGCAAGGTCCGCGGCCAGCTCGACCTCCTGCTCAAGGCGGCGGCCATGCAGGAACGCACCCCCGACCACATCCTCATGGCCGGTCCGCCCGGGCTCGGCAAGACGACCCTCGCGATGATCGTCGCGCACGAGTCCGGTCGGCCGCTGCGGATGTCGAGCGGCCCCGCGATCCAGCACGCCGGCGACCTCGCCGCGGTGCTGTCCTCCCTCGTCCCCGGCGAAGTGCTCTTCATCGACGAGATCCACCGGATGGCGCGCTCGGCGGAGGAGATGCTCTACCTCGCGATGGAGGACTTCCGGATCGACGTGATGGTCGGCAAGGGTGCCGGCGCGACGAGCATCCCGCTCGACCTCGCGCCGTTCACCCTCGTCGGTGCGACCACGCGCGCCGGGCTGCTGCCGAACCCGCTCCGCGACCGCTTCGGCTTCACCGCGCACCTCGAGTTCTACGAGAAGGACGAACTCGAACAGGTGCTGATCCGCGCGGCGCACCTGCTCGACCTGCGCATCGACCGGTCCGCCCTGCGCGAGATCGCCGGTCGCTCCCGCGGCACCCCGCGCATCGCGAACCGCCTGCTGCGCCGGGTGCGCGACTACGCCCTCGTGCACGGCACCTCGGACGGGATGGCCGCCGTGCAGGGGGCGCTCGACCTGTACGACGTCGACGAGCTCGGGCTCGACCGGCTCGACCGCGCCGTCGTCGAGACGATGCTCACGCGGTTCGACGGTGGCCCCGTGGGCCTGAACACCCTCGCCGTCTCCGTGGGCGAGGAGTCCGAGACGATCGAGTCGGTGGTCGAGCCCTTCCTGGTCCGCGTCGGACTCGTGACCCGGACGCCCCGCGGGCGGATCGCGACCCCGCAGGCCTGGCGTCACTTCGGGATGTCCCCGGGCGACGGAGTCGGCGCGCAGCCCGGCCTGTTCGACGACTGATCAGGTATACGATATTCTGATCCCGGTCGCCCGAGTGTCGTGGTCGGCCCGCACGGACTCAGGCGGTTGCCCGATCGCGGACACGCCCGTGCCCTAGACTGCTACGGCCCGAAGCCGAGCAGCGACCGCTCCGGCTGGATCCGAGCAACCAGAGAAGGCACCGCCCCCATGGACCAATCACTCTTCCTCATCGTCATCATCGTGGCGTTCGCCGCGTTCATGTTCTACAGCAGCCGCAAGCGCAAGAAGCAGCAGGCGGAGCTCCAGACGAAGATGGTCCCGGGCTCCCGTGTCATGCTCTCGTTCGGCCTCTACGGCACGCTCGTGTCCGTCGACGACGACAAGGTCACGGCGGACGTCGAGGTCGCCCCCGGCACCATCGTGACGGTGCACCGCCAGACCCTGTCGCGCGTGGTCGACGAGGACGCGTCCGACGTCGAGACCACCGTCGTGCCCGAGGACGACGCTGCGGCGCCGAAGCCGATCGCCGACCTCAACGGCGAGCCCGTCTACGGCGAGCGTGTCGACGAGTCGGACCCGACGAAGCGCAAGACCGAAGACTGACGCCCTCGGCCGCCGGGTCCACCGACCCGGCGGCCACACCCCTGCCGCCGGCCGTGAGGTCGTCGGTCCTGAACAGAAAGACGAGACGACCGGTGGCACGATCGACACCCGTCAAGAAGGCGCTGCGCTCGCTCACCTGGTTGGTGATCATCATGGCTGCCCTGGCCGGCCTGAACACCGCCGCGTCGGTGCTCGCCGCCAACAGCAAGGACGACACCGACGAGTGGTTCGCCGGCGCGAGCTGGGTCCCCGAGTTGGCGCTCGACCTGCAGGGCGGCACGCAGCTGACCCTCGCGGCGCAGAACACCGAGGGCGGTTCCGTCACCTCGCAGCAGTTGAACCAGGCGGTCAACATCATCCGCCAGCGCATCAACGCGACCGGCGTCTCCGAGTCCCAGATCAACACGCAGGGCACGAACAACATCGTCGTGTCGATCCCCGGCAAGCCCGACAAGGCGACGATCGACCGGATCGAGGCAGCGGCGAAGCTGACCTTCCGACCGGTGCTCTACACCGAGGCGGCCACGAACACGGCGGTCGGCGGCAGTGACGGCGGGACCGCCTCGCCGACGCCGTACTCGCCGCCGGCATCGCTCGACGCGACCCCGAGCGCGAAGCCGACCAACGGCAGCGACCTGTCCCAGGTCACTCCGGCGCTGCAGGACCTGTACACGAACTACAACTGCGCTGCCCCGGACGACGTCACGGCGGCGCCCGACGACGAGCCGCTCGTCACGTGCGACCAGGACGGCGCCGCGAAGTACATCCTCGGCCCCGTCGAGGTCTCCGGTTCCGGCATCAGCAACGCGACCTCGGGTCTCGCCACCGACTCCCAGGGCGCGACCACCGGGCAGTGGGCAGTCAACCTGACGTTCTCGGGCAAGAGCTCGGATGACTTCCGCGACGTCACGAGCCGCCTCGTCAAGCTCCCCGCGCCGCAGAACCAGTTCGCGATCGTGCTCGACGGCACCGTGATCACGGCGCCCGCCTCGAACGCGGCCATCACGAACGGCAAGGCGCAGATCACCGGCAACTTCACCGCCGAGTCGTCCAAGACCCTGGCCGACCAGCTGAAGTACGGCGCCCTGCCCATCAACTTCCAGGTGCAGTCGAACGAGAACATCTCGGCGACGCTCGGTACCGCACAGCTCGTCGGCGGTCTCGTCGCCGGCCTGATCGGTCTGATCCTGGTCGTGATCTACTCGATCATCCAGTACCGGGCGCTCGCGTTCGTCACCGTGCTCTCGCTCGGCGTCGCGGCGGTGCTGACCTACCTCGTGATCGCGATCATGTCGTGGCGTGTCGACTACCGACTGTCACTCGCCGGCGTGGCCGGTCTCATCGTGGCCATCGGCATCACGGCGGACTCGTTCATCGTGTACTTCGAGCGCATCCGTGACGAGCTCCGCGACGGCCGTGGTCTCGAGAGCGCCGTCGAGTCGGGCTGGAAGCGCGCGCTCCGCACGATCCTGGCATCGGACTCGATCAACTTCCTCGCTGCGGTCGTGCTCTACATCCTGGCCGTCAGCGACGTGAAGGGCTTCGCGTTCACGCTGCTCCTCACGACCCTGATCGACGTCGTCGTCGTGGTCCTCTTCACCCACCCGATGATGCAGCTCATCGCGCGCAGCCGGTTCTTCGGCGAGGGACACAAGTTCAGCGGACTCGACCCGTCCGCCCTCGGCGCCGTCTACCGCGGTCGGGCGCAGTTCCGCGCCCCGGTCGTGGACGGCAAGCGCCAGCGCAGCGCGGGCGAGGCCCAGCGCCGCCAGACGATCGCAGAGCGGAAGGCCCAGCAGGCCTCCGGCGACAACGGCTCCACGCCGGACGGGAAGGACGACTGATGGCCAGCTTCAGCCAGTTCGGCAGCGACCTCTACACGGGCAAGCGTTCGTACGACATCGTCGGGCGCCGCAAGACCTGGTACCTGATCGCCCTCATCGCGATCGTCGTGTCGCTGGCGGTGCCGTGGCTCCGCGGCGGCTACCACCTCGGCATCGAGTTCACCGGCGGGTCCGAGTTCACGATCTCGAACGCGAAGGACCTCGACCAGTCGGTCGCCACCCGAACGGTCGAGTCGATCGTCCCCGAGGGCGTGCCGCGCGTCTCCCAGGTCGGCCAGGACGGCATCCGCGTCCAGACCGAGCAGTTGACGGACCGCGAGACCAGCGAGGTGCAGGACGCCCTGGCCGAGGCCTACGGCGTGTCGGACGACCAGGTCGCCTCGACGTACATCGGCGCGACCTGGGGAGCCGACGTGCTCGCGCAGGCGATCCGCGGTCTCGTCATCTTCCTCGCGCTGGCGGCCGTGGTGATGGCCGTCTACTTCCGCACGTGGAAGATGTCCGTGTCCGCCATGGTCGCGCTGCTGCACGACCTGCTCATCACCGCCGGCGTCTACGGCATCGTCGGGCTCGAGGTCACCCCCGCTGCCGTCATCGGCTTCCTGACCATCCTCGGGTACTCCCTGTACGACACCGTCGTGGTGTTCGACAAGGTGCGCGAGAACACGTCGCAGGAGTCGCACCGCACCTTCGTGCAGTCGGTGAACCTCGCCGTGAACCAGACGCTCGTCCGGTCGATCAACACCTCGGTCGTGGCGCTGCTGCCGGTCGCCGCGATCCTCTTCATCGGGTCGTACGTGCTCGGCGCCGGCACCCTGCGGGACATCTCGCTGGCACTGTTCATCGGCATCATCGTCGGCACCTACTCGACGATCTTCATCGCGTCGCCGATGTACGCCCACCTCCGCGAGAACGAGCCCAAGGTCAAGGAGGCCGACGCGAAGAAGACGCGGGCGGCCGAGAAGCGCCAGCGCGAGGTCGACGCCGCGGCCGAGGTCGCCTGATGGCGGTCGAGGTGCACGACGTCGACGTGGCCGAAGCCCGACGCCGGCTCGACGGGGGCGCGCGGTTGTTCGACGTGCGCGAGCAGGGGGAGTGGGACGAGGTGCACGCCCCGGAGGCGACGCTCGTCCCGATGTCCGAGCTCGTGGCCCGCTGGCAGGAGATCGACGGGGGTGACCAGCCCGCCATCGTCGTCTGCCACTCCGGCGCCCGCTCCGCGCGGGTCGTCGCCGCCCTCGAGCAGTCCGGGGTGCCGGCGGTGAACCTGACCGGCGGCATGGTCGCCTGGGAGCAGGCGGGCGAGCCGGTCGTGCGCGCCGGATCGTTCGGCGACGCCCAGGGCGAACCGCGTCACGAGCACTGACCGGACGCGCGTAGGCTTGCCAGACCGTACCCGGACACCGGTCGCAGGAGGCGCATCATGACGGACACCCGTGAGTCCTCGTCGCAGGGTGCGTCCACGCCCGGCGCGAGCCGTCCCGGGTCCGCGCCGCGGCCCTCCAGTCCGCTGAACGCGACGACCACCGGCAACCTCGGTTCCCTGCGGTCGCTGCTGCCGCGCCTCTTCTCGCGGGCGCAGCCCGCAGGGGCGGTCGACACGCTCATCCGTACCGTCCGGTCGCACCACCCGAAGGCCGACGTCACGCTCATCGAGCGGGCGTACTCGGTGGCCGAACGCGCCCACGACGGCCAGAAGCGGAAGTCCGGCGAGCCGTACATCACCCACCCGGTCGCGGTCGCGCAGATCCTCGCCGACCTCGGGATCGGCACGATCACGATCGCCGCGGCGCTCCTGCACGACACGGTCGAGGACACCGACTACCAGCTCGACCAGCTGCGCGCGGACTTCGGCGACGAGATCGCGATGCTCGTCGACGGTGTCACCAAGCTCGACAAGGTCAAGTACGGCGACAGCGCGCAGGCCGAGACCGTCCGCAAGATGGTCATCGCGATGTCGAAGGACATCCGCGTCCTCGTCATCAAGCTCGCCGACCGCCTGCACAACGCGCGCACCTGGGGTTTCGTGGAGTCCGCGTCCGCGTCGCGCAAGGCCAAGGAGACGCTCGAGATCTACGCGCCCCTGGCGCACCGGCTCGGCATCCAGATGATCAAGCTGGAGCTCGAGGACCTGTCGTTCGCGGTCCTGCACCCGAAGCTGTACGTCGAGATCGACAGCCTGGTCAAGGAACGGCAGCCGAAGCGCGAGCAGTTCGTGCAGAACGTGATCGGCACGCTCAAGAAGGACCTGAAGGCCGCGAAGGTCCGCGGCGAGGTCATGGGCAGGCCGAAGCAGTACTACTCGATCTACCAGAAGATGATCGTGCGCGGGCGCGAGTTCGACGAGATCTACGACCTGGTCGGCATCCGCGTGCTCGTGCCGACCGTCCGCGACTGCTACGCGATGCTCGGCTCCGTGCACGCCCGGTGGACCCCGCTGCCCGGTCGCTTCAAGGACTACATCGCGACGCCGAAGTTCAACCTGTACCAGTCCCTGCACACGACGGTGCTCGGACCGCAGGGCCGTGCCGTGGAGATCCAGATCCGCACGCACGAGATGCACCAGCGTGCCGAGTTCGGTGTCGCGGCGCACTGGAAGTACAAGCAGCGTGCCCAGGGACGGGACGTCGACGCCTCCTCGACCACCGACGACCAGGACATGGCGTGGCTCGCCCACATCACCGACTGGCAGGCCGAGACGAGCGATCCGGGCGAGTTCCTCGACTCGCTCCGCTACGAGATCGGCGCCAAGGAGACGTACGTCTTCACCCCGCAGGGCAAGGTCATCGGCCTGCCCGCCGGTGCGACCCCGGTCGACTTCGCCTACGCGGTCCACACCGAGATCGGGCACCGCACGATGGGTGCCAAGGTGAACGGGCGCCTCGTCCCGCTCGAGAGCACGCTGTCGAGCGGTGACGTCGTCGAGATCTTCACCTCGAAGAACCCGGACTCCGGCCCGAGCCAGGACTGGCTGACGTTCGTCCGCAGCCCCCGTGCCCGCAACAAGATCAAGCAGTGGTTCACCAAGGAACGCCGCGAAGAGGCCATCGAGCAGGGCCGTGACGCGATCGCCCGGGCGATGCGCAAGCAGAACCTCCCGCTGCAGCGCATCATGAGCCAGGACTCCATCGCCGAGGTCGCCTCGTCGATGCGGTACGACGACGTCTCCGCGCTCTACGCGGCGGTGGGCGAGGGCCACGTGTCCACGCAGTCCGTCATCGAGAAGGTGCTCGGCAACGTGCAGACCGAGGCCGAGACGGACGAGCCCGAGCTCGCCTTCCCGCGACAGGTCACGAGCCGCCAGCTCCGGAACAGCGACAGCGGTGTGCTCGTCCGCGGCGCGCCCGACATCCTGGTGAAGCTCGCGAAGTGCTGCACGCCGGTGCCCGGCGACCAGATCGTGGGCTTCATCACCCGCGGTCAGGGCGTCTCCGTGCACCAGGCGTCGTGCACGAACGTGAAGTCACTGATGAACGAGCCGGACCGGATGATCGAGGTCGAGTGGGCCCCGTCGTCGAAGTCGGTGTTCCTCGTGCAGATCCAGATCGAGGCGCTCGACCGCTCCGGGCTGCTCAGCGACGTCACGCGCGTCCTGACCGACCACCACGTGAACATCCTGTCCGCGACGGTGTCGACGTCCTCGGACCGCCTGGCGCTCAGCCGGTTCGTGTTCGAGATGGGCGACACGACGCACCTCGACCGGGTGCTGAACGCCGTGCGGCGGATCGACGCGGTCTACGACGTGTACCGGGTCAGCGCGGGCTGACCCCGGCCGGCGCCTGATCGGGTGTCGCGGCGATCGCCTGGTCGAGACGCCGGGCCGCCTGCCGCACCATGGGGATCGTCCCGAGCGCTGCCAGGCGGCGCCGGACCTCGCCGACCCGCACCACCCCGATCGCCACGAGGCCGCGCAGGGCATCGTGCGCGGACGCGTCGAACGCGCCGGGCGCGCGGAGCAGGTCCACCGCGGTGCGCTCCGGCGAGGTCACCCGGATCGGGCCCACCAGCACGGTGTCCTCGGCGGGGAGCCGGACCTCGCGCAGCCGCACGTCGGGATCGACACGGATGCGGACGGTCGGCGGGACACTCACCTCGACCGGCGAGGGTGGGCGCGACGTCGCACCCCAGATCCAGGCAGCGGACCGCCCGCTCGCCACCACACGCTCGTCGGGCACGCGCCACGCGTGCGCGGCGGCGCGGAGGGCGGGCGTCTGCGGTTCCGCGGGGGAGGCCCAGCACCACCCGACGGGGACGAGCTCGCCGGCGAGCACCGCAGCGCGGAGCTCCGTCTCCGGCCAGTCGTCGCTGGTCAGCAGGCGGGGCGTCGGCACCCGCTCATCCTGCCGGACGGACGACCACCGCGGTCGGCCCTGTGGAGAGGACGTCGGCCTCGGCGCTGCGTGCGTAGCCGTGATCGAGACCGCGACCGCGGCCCCGCGCCCAGTACGAGCGCGCGCCCGTGAACGGGCACGTGTGTCCGGGTGCCCTGGTGCCCGCGTCGCGTCAGCGCAGCACGTCTGCGCGGTGGACGAGCGCTGCCGCCCCGATGAGCGGCCCGTCCTGGGACAGCGCGGTCGGCACGATCCGGACCTTCGTCACGAAGCCGAACTCGACCCGCTCGGCCACCGCCTCGCGGGCGTACTCGAACAGGTCCGGCGTCACGTGCGAGAAGCCGCCGCCGATCGCCACGACCTCGAGGTCCACCAGGCTGGTCGCCGCCGCGACGGCCTGTCCGAGCGCCCGCCCGCTCCGCCGGACCGCCGCCACCGCGATCTCGTCGCCGGCCGCGTACGCGGCGGAGAGCTCCTCGCCGGTGCTCCCGGCGAAGCCCTGTCGCTGCGCCCAGGCGACGGTCTTCGGCCCGCTGGCGACCGCCTCGAGGCAGCCGGTACCGCCGCAGGCGCACGGGTCGTCGAAGCCGCCGCACTCGACGTGGCCGATGTGTCCGGCGTTGCCGGTGGGTCCGCTCACCGTGCGCCCGTGCAGGATGAGTCCGCCGCCGACGCCCGTCGACACGATCATCCCCATGACGTGGTCCGAGCCCTGCGCCGCACCGACCCAGTGCTCGGCCAGGGTGATCGCGAGCCCGTCCATCCGGAGCGTCACCGGCACCCCCTCGGGGACCAGGGCCGCGACCCGGTCGCGGAGCGGCCACCCGCGCCACACCGGCATGTTGAGGGGCGAGACGAGGCCGTGCTCCTCGTCGACCGGACCGGCCGCGCCGACCCCGACGCCGACGAGCCGGGCGTCCGCCGGCAGCGTCGCGAGGGTCGCCGTCACGACCTGGTCGACCGCCGCCTGCAGCTCGTCCGCACTCCGCAGCGGTCCGGTGGGCTGCCGGTGCCGGGTGCCGGGCAGGACGACGCCCTGGTCGGTGACGAGGGCCGCCTCGACCTTGGTGCCGCCGAGATCGACGGCCAGCGCGATCGCGGACGAGGGGGACAGGGGTGCGGTGCTGGACATGCGCGCTCCGATGCGGCGGTCTGGAGGCCCGGCTCACCGTGACGACGTGACCTCGCGTCGCTGCGAGCCGGCCCCGGCGGTGTGGTCGGGTCGGTCGTTGCTGGTCCGGACGTCCGGACGGACCGGGTGGGTCCGGACGGACCGGGTGGGTCCGAAGGGACCGGGTCGGTCCGTCCGGGCCCGGGTGGGGCCGCTCGCGTGCGCGGGCGGCCGAGACGTCAGTAGGAGGAGGTGTCGTCGCCGAGTGCCGACGCGGTTCCGGTGGACGCACGGTGTGCGACCTCGTCGAGGATGCGTGCCGAGGCGCTCGTGCCGATGCGGTCGGCACCCGCGCGGACCATCTCGAGCAGCGTGTCGAGACCGCGGACGCCGCCGGATGCCTTGACACCCGTGTCGGGACCGACGGTGTCCCGCATCAGTCGGATGTGCTCGGCCGTCGCGCCGCCGCCGGCGAACCCGGTCGACGTCTTCACGAAGGCCGCGCCGGCGCGCTGGGCCGCTCGCGATGCGGCGACGATCTCGTCGTCGGTCAGGAACGCGGTCTCGAGGATGACCTTCACCACGGTGTCCCCGGCGGCGTCGACGACCGCACGGACGTCCTGCTCGACCCGGTCCCAGTCACCGGAGCGCGCTGCGCCGACGTTCTGCACCATGTCGAGCTCGAAGGCGCCGTCGGCCAGGGCCTGCAGCGACTCGGCGACCTTCGCGGCGGTGGTCGTGGTGCCGTGCGGGAACCCGATCACGGTGCCGACGCCCACCCCGGTGCCCTGCAGGCGCTCCACGGCGTGCGCGACGTCGCTCGGACGGACGCAGACGCTGAAGACCCGGTGCGCCGCGGCCTCGTCGAGCTGCGCATCGACGTCGGCGCGGGTGAGCTCGGGCTTCAGGATCGCGTGGTCGATGAGGGCGCGCACGGCGTCGGCGCCGAGCTCGTGCTGGTCGGCCCGGTCCTGGTGTGCGGGGATCGCTGCGTTGTCCACCCGGAAAGCCTACCCGGAGGCGACGCGCGTACCGTGCCCTCCATGCAGGTCCTCGTCACCGGTGCGACCGGGTACATCGGCGGACGACTCGTCCCCCGCCTCCTCGAGGCCGGGCACGACGTCCGTGTCTTCGTCCGCACGCCGCGGAAGCTCCAGGACGTGCCCTGGCACGACGACGTCCAGGTCGCCGAGGGCGACCTGCAGGACGCCGAGGCAGTCCGGTCCGCCGTCCAGGGCGTCGAGGCCGTCTACTACCTCGCGCACGCGATGGGTGCCGACGGCGACTTCGAGCAGGCCGAACGGGACGCCGCCGAGACGATGGCGCGCGAGGCCCACGACGCCGGTGTGCGCCGCTTCGTCTACCTGGGCGGACTGCACCCCGACGGCGAGCTGTCGAAGCACCTCCGGAGCCGGAAGGAGGTCGGGGACGTGCTCCTGGCCTCGGGCGTGCCGACGATCGCCTACCAGGCCGGTGTCGTGATCGGCTCGGGGAGCACCTCGTTCGAGATGATCCGCCACGTGACGGACGTCCTGCCCTGGATGCCGGCACCCCGCTGGGTCCGCAACCGCATCCAGCCGATCGCCGTCCGTGACGTCCTCTACTACCTCGTCGAGGCGCTCGGCATCCCCGCCGACGTCAACCGGACGTTCGACATCGGTGGTCCCGACGTCCTCAAGTACGGGCAGATGCTGAACGGCTACGCGGTCGAGGCGAAGCTGCCGCAGCGGCGCTTCACCGTGCTGCCCGTGCTGACCCCGGGTCTCTCCGCACACTGGTTCAACATCGTGACGCCGATCCCGCGGAAGCTCGCGACACCGATCATCGAGTCGCTCCAGTTCGAGTGCGTGCAACGCGAGCACGACATCGACCGGTACGTCCCGCGTCCGGAGGGCGGACTCACCTCCTACCGCCGTGCCGTCCGGCTGGCCCTGACGAAGATGCGGAAGGGCGAGGTGCAGACGAGCTGGCGCAGCGCCACGCTCTCCTCGACCCCGGCGGACCCGCTGCCGAGCGATCCGGAGTGGGCCGGGCACACCGTCTACGTCGACGACCGGAAGCGGCACTCGAGCGCGAGCGCGGACGACGTCTGGGGCGTCGTGGAGTCGATCGGCGGCGAGAACGGCTGGTACTCCTTCCCCCTGGCGTGGGTGGCGCGCGGCTGGATGGACAAGGTCGCCGGCGGGGTCGGCCTGAACCGCGGTCGACGCGACCCCCACCGCCTGGAGCAGGGCGATGCACTCGACTGGTGGCGGGTGGAGCGGCTCGAACGCGGGCGCTACCTGCGGCTCCGCGCCGAGTTCAAGTCGCCGGGACGCGCCTGGCTCGAGATGCGGGTCACCCCGAGCGACGACGGCGGCAGCGACTACCACCAGCGGGCGATCTACTTCCCCCAGGGGCTGCCCGGACGCCTGTACTGGTACGGCATCCTGCCCTTCCACGGCATCATCTTCCCCGGCATGGTCGAACGCATCACGGCGGCGGCCGAGCGCGAGTCGCAGCACACGGAGTCGACGGGGCGGAACTGGACCCAGCAGAATGGGCCGCAGGAACCGGTACACGAGGAGGCAGCATGACCACCGAACACCCCACCGTCCTGTTCCTGGGCGACAGCATCACCGAGCAGGGTTCCTGGGACCAGTGGCTCCCGGGCGAGCGCACGAGCAACCAGGGCGTCGGCGGCGACACCACCGACGGGGTGCTCGCGCGACTCGACGCCGTGATCGTCGAGCAGCCCGAGGTGATCGTGCTGCTCATCGGGACGAACGACTTCGGGAACCACCGGTCGAGCGTCGAGCACGTCGTCCGCGGCGTCGAGTCGATCCTGGTGACGCTCCGCCGCGAGCTCCCCGGCGTCCGTCTGCTGCTCGTGTCGATCCTGCCCCGCCAGGCCGACTGGTGCGCCAAGATCGAGGAGGCGAACCGGCACCTCCGTCAGTTCGTCGCCACCTGCCACGCCCAGTACCTCGACCTCTGGCCGGCCCTCGCGGAGGACGACCACCTCGCCGACCGCTACACCGAGGACGGCCTGCACCTCACCGCCGACGGCTACCGCGCGGTCGTCGACGAGCTCGTCCCGGCGCTCGAGCGCGTCCGCGGGCTGCCGCCGATGTCCCGTCCGATCCAGGCGATCGACCTCGAGGAGGCCGGCGCCTGATGGCACGGAAGGGTCGGCCCCCCGCAGGCTCGTCGCTGCAGGGGGTGCCGACGCACCGCCCCGACGAGCGCCCGGCGACCACCGCGGCGTCGGCCGACGGGATGCCGCCCTTCACGCGCCCGGCACTCGCGCCGTCGCTGCTCGCCGCGGTCGTCCTCATCGCCTTCGTCGCGGTCCTCGACTCCTCGGGCTTCGTCTTCGTCCGGTGGG
This sequence comes from Curtobacterium sp. MR_MD2014, assembly GCF_000772085.1. Classification (NCBI taxonomy): domain Bacteria; kingdom Bacillati; phylum Actinomycetota; class Actinomycetes; order Micrococcales; family Microbacteriaceae; genus Curtobacterium; species Curtobacterium sp. MR_MD2014. The sequence goes on from NZ_CP009755.1 coordinate 1,749,201, forward strand.
GCGTGACGGTGCTCGCGCTGATCGTGCTCGTCTTCGCCGTCCGGGGCCGCTCCTGGTGGGCCGTCGCGCTCACGGCCGCGATCGCGGTGTGTTGGAACCCCGTCGTGATCGTGCCGATCCCCGGCCAGGTCTGGGCGGGCCTCCAGCTCGTCGCTGCCGCGGCCTTCATCCTGACCGGCATCGCCGTCAAGGTGCCGCGCGAGACGGACTCGGGGCGCGCCTCCCGACCGTGACCGCGCGGCGCTCGCGCGCGCCCGCCGGACGGTAGGATCGCAGGAGCCGGGCACAGGGCCCGGCTGACGCGATGCGAAGGGCATGGATGAGCCACGAGACCGAGCCGGCGACCGAGAGTCCTCTGCTGAACCCTCGACCGTCCTCCGGCGGTCTCGACCGACCTGACGTCGTCGTCCGCAAGGGACGCCTGACCCTGGTCAACGGGCACCTGACGCCCCAGCAGTCGATGATCGAGGACCTGTTGTTCCTCGACGACGCGCTCACCGCCGGCGACGTCGACCACCTGCTCATCCGCGGCAACGACCGACGTCCGGTCGTCGCGGTCGACGAGCGCGACCGGCAGCGTGCCGAGAGCGCGATCATGGCCGCCGCGGTCAACGAGCCGTTCTACGCGAAGCCGCCGGGACAGCCCGCCGTGCTCGTGCTCGACGATGGTCTCGGATCGGTGGACGAGCCGGTGCTCCGGCTCTTCCGACCCCGGCTCGAGCCGATGGGACGCCTCCGCTACGGCGCCGAGACGAGCGTGCAGCTCGAGTTCTGGCGCGTGACCGACACCGAGGTGCTCGCCCCCGTCGAGAACGCCCTGATGCGCCGCAGTCTCCCCGTCGAGGAGTTCGAGCTCGTCGACATCGAACGCTACGGCCGCACCTGGCGCACCGTCGAGCACATGTTCGACGACCACGTGTCGGACATCCGGTTCCCGATCGACATCGTCTTCTCGTGGGTCGACGGCAACGCGATCGAGTACCAGCGGGCACGTCAGGCCGCGCAGGCGAACGCCGTGCTGGGGGAGGGCGACGACGCTCCGGCGCGCTTCCGACAGATCGACGAGCTGAAGTACGCGCTGCGCTCCGTCCACACCTTCGCGCCGTGGATCCGCCAGATCTACATCGCCACGGACTCGCCGGCGCCCGCGTGGCTCGCCGACCACCCGAAGGTCCGGATCGTCCGGAGCGAGGAGTTCTTCGCAGACCCCTCGGTGCTCCCGACGCACAACTCGCAGGCCGTCGAGTCGCAGCTGCACCACATCCCGGGCATCAGCGAGCACTTCATCTACTCGAACGACGACATGTTCTTCGGGCGGATGGTCGAGCCCTCGGTGTTCTTCAGCCCGGGGTCGGTGTCGAAGTTCATCCTCGCGACCACCCGCATCGGGCTCGGGACGAACAACCCGGCACGGAGCGGGTTCGAGAACTCCGCCCGCGTCAACCGTCGCCTGCTGCAGCAGCGCTTCGGCGCGGTGACCACACGGCACCTCGAGCACGCGCCCACACCGCTGCGCGCCTCGATCATGACCGAGATGGAGCACGAGTTCGCAGACGAGTTCCGCGCGACGATGGCATCGCGGTTCCGCGCGGCCGAGAACATCTCCGTGACGAACTCCCTGTACCACTACTACGCGCTGCTCACCGGTCGGGCGATCGTGCAGGAGAACGCTCCGGTGCGCTACGTCGACACGACCATGCAGTCCGGGCTGAAGGCGCTGGAGGACCTGCTCAAGAAGCGGAACGTCGACTTCTTCTGCCTGAACGACGGGAGCTTCCCGGAGGTCTCCGACGACGAGCGCACCCGGCGCGTGACGGACTTCCTGGAGAAGTACTTCCCGTTCCCGGCGCCGTGGGAGCAGGACGCGCAGTAGCCCCCAGCGGACCGTCCGGCCCGGTCTCCCTCGTCGCGGCGAACGGGCCGATGACGGCACTGTCGGTGCGGCGGGCGGGCCAGCCCTGGCGCCTCCGATCGAGCGGGCCATTCCTGTCGCGCTCAGCGCGCGGGCGCGACGAGCCGTGCCCGCAGGACGACCGGCGCGCGGCATGTCGTGCCCGCTCGGCGGGCAGGAGTGGCCTCAGCGGCGGACGGGGGAGGTGGGCACCGTGTCGAGGGTGAACACCGGGATGCTCGAGGTGACGGGCGCCGGCTCGACGGCCGGTGCGATGGTGATGCCGGCCGCCGCGAGGCGTGCCTCCGTCTGCTCCGACGACACCGGTTCGCCGACCGTGGAGTAGTGGCCGATCGGCACCACCGAGTGCACGACGTTGTTCCCGTACACGTGGACGAGGTTGAACGACTGCGCGCCGTCCTGCCCCCGGGTGCCGCCCTGGTACTCGGTGAGGTCCTGCGTGTAGCAGGTGGCACTCGCGACGGACACGGGCACGCCCGCGAACACGGCGCTCGTCGAGTAGTGCAGGTGTCCGGCGATGATCGAGATGACGTCCGACCCCTCGACCACCTCCGCGAGGGCCGCCTGGTCGCGCAGTTCGACGAGGACGGCGAGGTCCTGCACGCTCGGCACGGGCGGGTGGTGCATGGCGAGGATCGTGCCGTGCGGCGCCGCCTCGGACAGCACCTCGGCGAGCCAGTCGAGCTGCGCGGGGGAGACCTCGCCGTGGTGTGCCCCCGGCACGCTCGTGTCGAGGGTGATCACGCGGAGGCCGTTCACGTCGTAGACGAAGTCGACCGGACGATCGGTCGGCTGCAGCCCGAAGAGCTCCTGGCGGAAGGCCCCGCGCTCGTCGTGGTTCCCCATGGCCCAGATGACCTGCGCGCCGATCCGGCGGGCAGCCGGCTCGACGATGTCGCGGATCCGGACGTAGGCACCGGCTTCGCCCTTGTCGGCGACGTCGCCGGTGACGACGATGGCCTCCGGGTGGGTGCCGGAGGCCTCGATGTCGGCGACGATCGCCGAGAGCCGTGCTGCGGAGTCGACGTCGCCGTAGAGCGCGCCGTCACCCGCCACGAGGTGGGTGTCGCTGAGGTGGAGGAGGAAGTGGTTCGGCCTGGGGTGTTCGGCCGTCCGGCTGTCCATCGGTCTCTCGTTCCGTTGGCGGATGCGTGGTGCAACACGTTGCCACACCGTCGATGACGAGTCCAGCACGCCACTCTGAATGCACGGTGAACCGGGAGTGGCGAGTCTGCACCAGAACAGGCGAACGAACGAGCCCCCCGACCACGGTGTGGTCGAGGGGCTCGTTCGTTCTTGCCGAGGAACCTAGTGGTTGCCTGCGCCCAGCGCGGGAGCCTGGGCCTGGTGGTCGCCCTCCAGCTCCGGGCCGTGGTGCGCGGCGTGCGCTGCCTCGAGCTCGGCCTTCGTGACCGGCGCGATGCGGTCCTCGAAGAAGAAGCGGGACAGGTTCGCACGGACCTTCTGCACACCGGTGATCCGACCCTTGGCGTCCGGACGGACCATGAGCGGCTTGTACTCGTTGAACTGCAGGAGCTTCCAGCGCTCGTACTCGTCGAGCTGCTCGTGCACCTCGATGTACTCGCCGTGCGGGAGCCGGACGATGCGACCCGACTCGTAGCCGTGCAGGACGATCTCGCGGTCCTTCTTCTGCAGCGCCAGGCAGACCCGCTTCGTGATCCAGAAGGCGACGAACGGACCGAGGACCGTCGTGGCCTGGATGACGTGGATCACGTGCTCGATCGACACCATGAAGTGCGTCGCGATGATGTCCGACGAGGCAGCGGCCCAGAGCGACGCGTAGAGCGTGATGCCCGCGGCACCGAAGGCGGTACGGGTCGGAGCGTTGCGCGGACGGTCGGCCAGGTGGTGCTCACGCTTGTCGCCCGTGACCCACGCCTCGAGGAACGGGTAGGCGAACATCGCGATGATGAGCGCCATGAGGACGGCGATCGGGACGAGGATGTTGAACGACACCGTGTAGCCGAACCACACGACCTCCCAGTGCGGCGGCACCAGACGGAGCGCACCGTCCGCGAAGCCGATGTACCAGTCGGGCTGGGTACCGGCGGACACGGGGGAGGGGTCGTACGGGCCGTAGTTCCAGATCGGGTTGATCGTGAACAGCGACGCGATGAGGGCGAGGATGCCCGCGACGATGAAGAAGAAGCCACCGGCCTTCGCGGCGAACGCCGGGAGGATCGGGACGCCGACGACGTTCTCGTTGGTCTTGCCGGGGCCCGCGAACTGCGTGTGCTTGTTGATGACGACGAGCACGAGGTGGACACCGAGCACCGCGACGAGGATCGCCGGGAGCAGCAGGATGTGCAGCGTGTAGAGGCGGCCGACGATGTCGGTGCCCGGGAACTCGCCACCGAACAGCAGGTAGGCGATCCACACGCCGATCACCGGGACGCCCTCGATCATGCCGACGATGATGCGCAGGCCGTTGCCGGAGAGCAGGTCGTCGGGGAGCGAGTAGCCGGTGAAGCCCTCGGCCATGGCCAGGACCCAGAGCACGAAGCCGAAGACCCAGTTGAGCTCACGCGGCTTGCGGAAGGCACCGGTGAAGAACACGCGGGCCATGTGCAGCATCACCGAGGCGACGAACAGCAGGGCGGCCCAGTGGTGGATCTGTCGGACGAACAGACCACCGCGGATGTCGAACGAGATGTTCAGGGTGGACTGCAGCGCGGTCGACATCTCGACGCCCTTGAGCGGGACGTACGAGCCGTTGTAGACGACCTCGGTCATCGACGCCTGGAAGAAGAACGTCAGGAAGGTCCCCGACAGCAGGACGACGACGAAGCTGTACAGCGCGACCTCGCCGAGCATGAAGCTCCAGTGGTCGGGGAAGATCTTGCGCCCGACCTCCTTCACCAGGCCCGAGATGCTCGTGCGCTCGTCGATGTAGTTGGCGGTGGCCCCGATGAGTCGGGACCCGCGCGTCGGCTCGGGCCGTGTGGCCGTGGCCGGCGCGCTCGTGGTGGTGGTGCTGGTCATCAGCGTTCACGCTCCCAGAAGGACGGTCCGACCGGCTCGTGGAAGTCGCTCTGTGCGACCAGGTAGCCGTCGTCGTCGATCGCGATCGGAAGTTGGGGGAGGGGACGTGCAGCCGGGCCGAAGATGACCTCGCAGTTGTTCGAGACGTCGAACGTCGACTGGTGGCACGGGCACAGCAGGTGGTGCGTCTGCTGCTCGTAGAGCGCGACCGGGCACCCGACGTGGGTGCAGATCTTGGAGTAGGCGACGATGCCGTCGTAGCCCCAGTCCTCGTGCCCCGCGGAGGGGTTGAGGTCCTTCGGGTCGAGACGCATGAGGAGGACGGAGGCCTTGGCCTTCTCCTCGAGCATGTGCTCGGAGTCGAGCATGCCGTCCGGGATGACGTGGAAGACCGAACCGATGGTGACGTCCGACGCCTTGATCGGCAGACCCGTCGGGTCCTTCGTCAGGCGCATGCCGGACTTCCAGAAGGTGTGGCGCAGGAGCTCGTTCGGGTCCTCCGCCGGGGCGAAGTCACGGACGAGGACGACACCGGGCAGCGGGAAGGCCACCAGGGCACCGATCATCGAGTTGCGGATCAGCTTGCGACGGCTGAACCCGGACTCCTTGTCGGCGAGCTGGAACGCCTCGACCGCCTTGGCACGGGTCGCGTCGGTGCCACGGGTGCTGTGACGCAGTTCCGTGATCTCGCGGTCCACGACGAGCGACTTCGACCAGTAGACGGCGCCGAGGCCCAGCGCGAGCAGGGCCAGGGCGATCGCCAGACCGAGCCAGAGGTTGCCGGCACGGACCGTGCCGAAGTCCTCGGGGTCGATCGGGAAGGCGATGTACGCGGCGATCGCGAGGACGCTGCCCACGATGGACAGGTAGAAGAACGTGGCGACCTGACGCTCGGCCAGACGCTGCTTCTTCGGGTCGACATCGGTGCGGCGCGCGCGGTGCGGCGGCTCACCCGGGTTCTCGAACGGGTCCGCGGGGACGACCGCGATCCCGGCCGACGTGCTGGTCGCGCCGTGCTTCTCGACAGCCGAGGACGAGTTCACTGCCTCGTCGTCGTGCTCTGCCATGGTGTTCCCTTCAGTGTCGTTCGACACGGACGATCAGTTGGACTTCGCGGTCAGCCAGACGGTCATCGCGACGACCGCGCCGAGTCCGAAGATCCAGATGAACAGACCCTCTGCCACCGGGCCGAGGGAGCCGAGGGCGAACCCGCCCGGCGACTTGTTGTCCTGCACGTACTTGAGGTACGTGATGATGTCGGCCTTCTGCTCCGGCGTCAGGTTGAGGTCGTTGAAGACCGGCATGTTCTGCGGGCCCGTGACCATGGCCTCGTAGATGTGCTTGCCGGAGACCGACTGCAGGTTCGGGGCGTACTTGCCCTCGGTCAGCGCACCACCGGCACCGGCCACGTTGTGGCACATCGCGCAGTTGATGCGGAAGAGCTCGGCACCCTCGGCAGCGTCGCCGCCACCGTTCGTGAGCTCGGAGGAGGGGATCGACGGGCCGGGGCCGAGCGACGCGACGTAGGCGCCCATGGCGTCGATCTGCTCGTCCGTGAACTGGGCGGGCTTCTCCTCGGCCTGGGGGCCCTGCGCGGCCATCGGCATGCGACCGGTCCCGACCTGGAAGTCGACCGACGCGGCGCCGACACCGATGAGGGACGGACCCTCGCCGGTGCCCTGCGCGTCGAGACCGTGGCAGGTGGCGCAGTTCGAGGCGAAGAGCTTCTCGCCCTCGTTGACCTTGGACTGGCTGGACACCGCGGAGGTGGTGCTGTCGTCGGCGTTGGCCGTCGAGCTGAACAGCGCGTACGCACCGCCGGTGGTCATGAGACCGACGACGATGAGCGAGACGGTCGCCATCGGGGAACGGCGGCCCTTCTTGGACTTGCTTCTGGTGAACATGCGGTGGGGGGTGTCCAGTTCCTACTTGAGAAGGTAGATGACAGCGAAGAGGCCGATCCAGACCACGTCGACGAAGTGCCAGTAGTACGACACGACGATCGCGGTGGTCGCCTCCTTGTGCCCGAAGTTCTTGGCGGCGAAGCCGCGGCCGAGGGTCAGGAGGAAGGCGATGAGACCACCCGTGACGTGCAGGCCGTGGAAGCCGGTGGTCATGTAGAACGCGGAGCCGTAGGCGCTCGACGAGAGCGTCACGCCCTCGTGCCAGAGGTTCGCGTACTCGAAGATCTGGCCGCAGACGAAGATCGCGCCCATGCAGTACGTGACGAAGAACCACTCCGTCATGCCCCAGTCCTTCGGGTTCCAGCTCGTGCGGTGCACCTGGAAGCGCTCCGCGGCGAACACCGCGAACTGGCAGGCGAAGCTGGACAGCACCAGGATGATCGTGTTCACCGAGGCGAACGGCACCTCGAGCTTGGCGGTCTCGGTCGCCCAGAGCTCGGGCGAGGTGCTGCGCAGGGTGAAGTAGATCGCGAACAGGCCGGCGAAGAACATGACCTCGCTGCCCAGCCACACGATCGTCCCCACGGCAACGGCGTTCGGCCTGTTCAGGACCGGACCGCTGGCGGATCTGGAGAGAGGGGTGCTAGTCACGTCCTCCATTATGGCCGAAACCACTGACAGTGTTTTCGCAGGACACTGGCGGGTCGTTCGAACTCAGTACGATCGAGCCATGTCCCACGCACTCTCCTGGCCTGCAGTGATCAGCGCGCTCATGGCGCACGAGGACCTCTCGATCAGGCAGTCCACGTGGGCCATGGAGGAGATCGTCCAGGGACGTGCGACCGCCGCACAGATCGCGGCCTTCGCGGTCGCGCTCCGCGCCAAGGGGGAGACCGTCGACGAGGTCGTGGGCTTCCGCGACGCCATCCTCGACGCCGCCGTCCCGCTGGACGTCGACCCGATGGCGCTCGACATCGTGGGCACCGGCGGCGACGTCGTCGGCACCGTCAACGTCTCGACGATGGCCGCGATCGTCATCGCGGCCGCGGGCGTGCCGGTCGTCAAGCACGGCAACCGCGCGAGCTCGTCGAAGTCCGGCTCGAGCGACGTGCTCGCCGCGCTCGGACTCGACCTCACGATGGACGCCGCGCGTGTCGCGGACACCTTCCGGCGTGTCGGTCTGACGTTCGCGTTCGCGAGCGCGTTCCACCCCGGCTTCGCGCACGCGGCACCGGTGCGGCGCGAGATCGGGGTGCCGACGGTCTTCAACTTCCTCGGCCCGCTGGTGAACCCGGCACGGTGCGAGGCGAACGCCGTGGGCGTCGCACAGCTCGAGCTCGTCCCGATCATCACGGGCGTCTTCCAGACCCGTGGCGCGACGGCGCTCGTGTTCCGCGGCGACGACGGCCTCGACGAGCTGACCACGACGGGCCACTCCCACATCTGGGAGGTCACGGGCGGCCGCGTCACCGAGCACGACCTCGACCCGCGCGACCTCGGGATCGCCCGCGCGCGCACCGAGGACCTGCTCGGCGGCGACCCGGAGCACAACGCCGCCGTCGTGCACCGCGTGCTCGCGGGGGAGACCGGTCCGGTCCGCGACATCGTGCTGCTCAACGCCGCCGCCGGCCTGGTGTCCTTCCGCCTCGCCGAGGACCCCGAGCAGGCGGACCGACCGATCCTGCAGCGCTTCCGCGAGCAGCTCGCCGTCGCAGCCGAGGCCGTCGACTCCGGCGCCGCCGCGCGGAAGCTCGCCGACTGGGTCGGCGCCGCGCCGGCGGCCTGAGCAGCCCCGCGCGGGACGCCGGCGTCGGCGCGAGCCGCACCGGAGACGACGAGACGCCCCCGGATCCGGGGGCGTCTCGTCGTGCGGGCGGCGTCCCGTGGCGAGCAGACGGACACGAGGGTCCCGCTCCGGACGCACCACCGCAACGGCCTGGAGGCGCGGCACCGGCCCGTCGGACCGGCACCGCGCCTCCAGGCGGTCACCTCGTCAGCGCGTCAGCGCACGTCCTCGTCGACCCAGTCGAAGGTCTTCGTGACGGCCTTCTTCCACAGGCGGAGCTGGCGGTCGCGCTCGGCGTCGTCGAGCTGCGGTTCCCAGCGCCGGTCCTCCTGCCAGTTGGCGCGGAGCTCGTCGAGGTTCGCCCAGAACCCGACGGCCAGACCGGCGGCGTACGCGGCTCCGAGGGCGGTGGTCTCCGCGACGACCGGACGGACGACCGGCACGTTGAGGATGTCCGCCTGGAACTGCATGAGCGCGTCGTTGGCCGTCATGCCACCGTCGACCTTGAGCTCGGTCAGGTCCACGCCGGAGTCCGCGTTGACGGCGTCGAGGACCTCGCGGGTCTGCAGCGCCGTCGCCTCGAGGGCGGCACGGGCGATGTGCCCCTTGTTGACGTAGCGGGTCAGGCCGACCAGGGCACCGCGGGCATCCGGTCGCCAGTACGGCGCGAACAGGCCCGAGAACGCCGGGACGAAGTACACGCCGCCGTTGTCCTCGACGGTCTTGGCGAGGGCCTCGACCTCCGGGGCGCTGCCGATGATGCCGAGGTTGTCGCGGAGCCACTGGATGAGCGAGCCCGTGACGGCGATCGACCCCTCGAGGGCGTAGTGCGTCTCCTGGTCGCCGAGCTTGTAGCCGACCGTGGTGAGCAGCCCGTTCTCCGACCGGACGATCTCCGTGCCCGTGTTGAAGATGAGGAAGTTTCCGGTGCCGTAGGTGTTCTTCGACTCGCCCTGGTCGAACGCGGCCTGACCGAAGGTCGCGGCCTGCTGGTCGCCGAGGATGCCGGCGATCGGGACCTCGCGCAGCAGGCTCGAGGACTCGACGTGGCCGTAGACCTCGGAGGAGCTGACGATCTCCGGGAGCATCGACTTCGGCACCCCGAAGTCGGCCAGGATGTCGTCGCGCCACTGGAGCGTCTCGAGGTCCATGAACAGCGTGCGGGACGCGTTCGTGACGTCGGTCTTGTGGACGCCGCCGTCGGTGCCACCCGTCAGGTTCCAGAGGACCCAGGTGTCGGTGGTGCCGAAGAGCAGGTCGCCCGCCTCGGCCTTCTCGCGCGCACCCTCGACGTTGTCGAGGATCCAGGCGATCTTGGTGCCGGCGAAGTACGTGGCGAGGGGCAGGCCGACGATCGCCTTGTAGCGGTCGGTGTCACCGTCGGCGAGCTCGTCGACGATCGACTGCGTGCGGGTGTCCTGCCAGACGATGGCGTTGTAGACGGCCTTGCCGGTGTTCTTGTCCCAGACCACGGCGGTCTCGCGCTGGTTGGTGATGCCGACCGCCGCGACGTCGTGGCGGGTGATGTCGGCGCGGGACAGGGCCTGGCCGATGACCTCACGGGTGTTGTCCCAGATCTCCGCCGGGTCGTGCTCGACCCAACCGGCACGCGGGAAGATCTGCTCGTGCTCCTTCTGGCCGACCGACTTGATCGAGCCGGAGTGGTCGAAGACGATGGCGCGCGTCGAGGTCGTGCCCTGGTCGATGGCGACGATGTAGTCGGCCATGGGTTCTCCTTGGGTTGCGTTCGGTGTGGTGGACGGGTGGTCGTCAGGAGACGACGGGGAGCAGGAAGGTCGAGGCACCGGCGGCGAGGGCACCACCGACGAGCGGGCCGACGACCGGGACCCAGGCGTAGGACCAGTCGCTCGAGCCCTTGCCCTTGATCGGCAGGATCGCGTGGGCGATGCGCGGGCCGAGGTCACGGGCGGGGTTGATCGCGTAGCCGGTGGGGCCACCGAGGGAGACGCCGATCGCGATCACGAGGAAGGCGACCGGGACCGCGCCGAGCGCGGCCGGCGTCTGACCGTTGGTGAAGGCGAGCACGACGAAGACGAGCACGAAGGTGCCGATGATCTCGGTGACGACGTTCCAGCCGTAGCTGCGGATGGCTGGGCCGGTGGAGAACACGCCGAGCTTGGCGGCGGCGTCGGGCTCCTCGTCGAAGTGCTGCTTGTAGGCGAGCCACACGATGACGGCACCGATGATCGCGCCGATGAGCTGGGCGATCCAGTAGAGGAACATCTCGCCGACGGTGATCTTGCCCAGCAGGGCGAGGCCGAGGCTCACGGCGGGGTTGAGCTGACCACCGGAGCTGTACGACACAGTGACGCCGGCGAAGACCGCGAAGCCCCAACCGATCGTGACCATGAGGAAGCCGGCGCCGAAGCCCTTGGACTTCGTGAGGGACACGGCGGCGACGACACCGCCACCGAGGATGATGAGCAACGCCGTGCCGACGAGCTCTGACATGAAATTGACGCCGATGCCGTCCATCGGTGACCTCCAGTGCGAGTGGTGGGGGTCCGGTGGCTGCTGCGTCCGGCACTCCCCGTCGAGTGATTGGGGCCGAGCATAGTGAGCCGGATCGTCGCGACGCGATCGCGCAACGAGTCGAGTTCGCGAAACTGCACGAACGTGCACGAGCGGTGTGCGGTCCGGCATCCCGCACCGGGGCCCCGCGAGCATGGTCCTGCACGAACGTGCACCGGAGACGAACGGGCGGTCGCTGTAGGGTGAACGCACTCCGGTCGACGACGGCGGTGTGGATCCGCCCGCGGTCGACCCCCGTCCTCGTGGAGGTCCGTCATGAAGAAGCTCATCAACGATCCGCACGACGTCGTGACCGAGACCGTCCGTGGGTTCGCCCGGGCGCACGAGGGGCACGTCGTCCTGGTCGAGGACCCGATCCACCTGCACCGCGCCGACGCCCCCGTCCGCGGCAAGGTCGGCATCGTGAGCGGCGGCGGCAGCGGGCACGAGCCGCTCCACGCCGGGTTCATCGGCCACGGCATGCTCGACGCAGCCGTGCCGGGGCCGGTCTTCACCAGTCCGACCCCGGACCCCATCGTCGCCGCGACGAAGGCGGTGGACGGGGGAGCGGGCGTGCTCCACATCGTGAAGAACTACACCGGCGACGTCCTCAACTTCGAGACCGCGGCGGAGCTGGCCGAGCTGGAGGACATCCGCGTCGAGTCCGTCGTCGTCGACGACGACGTCGCCGTGCAGGACTCGCTCTACACGGCAGGACGCCGCGGCGTGGCCGGCACCGTCGTGGTCGAGAAGTGCGCCGGCGCCGCAGCCGAGCGCGGCGACGACCTCGACGCCGTCGCGGCGGTCGCCCGCCGCGTCAACGAGGTCACTCGGTCGATGGGCCTGGCCCTGGGCTCCGGCACCGTCCCGCACGCGGGGGAGCCGTCCTTCACGCTCGCGGACGACGAGGTCGAGCTCGGGATCGGCATCCACGGCGAGCCCGGCCGCGAGCGCATCCCGATGGCTCCGGCCGACCAGCTCGTCGACCGCGTGCTCGAACCGGTGCTCGCCGACCTCGACGCGCCTGCAGGCTCGCAGCTGCTGCTCCTCGTGAACGGGATGGGCGGGACCCCGCTGTCCGAGCTCTACATCGTCTACCGGCGCGCCGCCGAGGTCCTCACGGACCGTGGCCACCACGTCGCGCGTAGCGTGGTCGGCGACTACGTCACGTCCCTCGAGATGCCGGGCTTCTCGATCACCGTCACGGTGCTCGACGAGGAGCTCACGGCACTCTGGGACGCCCCGGTGGAGACCCCGGCGCTGCGCTGGGGTCGCTGACCACCGTCCACCATCCAGGAAGGAACACGAATTGGCGCTCGACACCGCATGGGCCATCGACTGGGTGCGCCGCACCGCCGCGACGATCGACGACCACCGCGCCGAGCTCGTCACGCTCGACCGTGAGATCGGCGACGGCGACCACGGGGAGAACCTCGACCGCGGGTTCCGCGCCGTGCTCGAGACCGTCGACGGCGGCTCCTTCGACACCCCCGGCGCGGTCTTCAAGGCCGTCGCGACGAAGCTCATCTCGACGGTGGGCGGTGCCGCCGGTCCGCTCTTCGGGACCGCCTACCTGAAGGCCGCCCAGGCGGCCGGCGACGCGACCGAGCTCGACGCCGACACGCTCGTGGCCGTGCTCACCGCCGCACGCGACGGTGTCGTCTCCCGTGGCAAGGCCGAGGTCGGCGACAAGACGATGGTCGACGCGTGGTCTGCGGCCGTCGACGCCGCGACCGCCGCTGCGGCGGCCGGCGACGGGCCGGAGCGCGTGCTCGAGGCCGCCGCCGACGCCGCCGTGACCGGCGCCGAGTCGACCGACCCCCTCGTCGCCCGCAAGGGCCGCGCCAGCTACCTCGGGGAGCGGGCGATCGGACACCGCGACCCCGGTGCGCAGTCGACGGCGTACATCCTGCGCGCAGCGGTGGACGCCGCGTGACCGTCGGGATCCTGGTCGTCTCGCACAGCGCGGCGATCGCGACCGGCACCGTCGAGCTCGCCCGCCAGATGGCCGCGGACGTCCCGATGGTGGCCGCCGGCGGCACGGACGACGGCGGCATCGGGACGTCCTTCGAGGCGATCGCCGACGGCATCCAGGAGCTCGCGCCGGCGGACGCCGTCGTCGTGCTCTGCGACCTCGGCTCCGCCTACCTGACCACCGACACCGCACTGGACTTCCTCGACGAGGCCGACCGCGACCGGGTGCACGTCTCGCAGGCCCCGCTGGTCGAGGGCACGGTGGCCGCGGCGGTCGCCGCGCAGACCGGCGGCGACGTCGACGCCGTCCTGGCCGCTGCGTCATCGGCCGCACGGTCCGCGGACGACGACGAGAGCGCCTCCGACCCGACGGGGGACCGGCCGGGAGGCACGACACCCGTCGACGACGCGGATCCGAGCGACGGGGCGGTCACCGAGACCGTCGAGCTGGTCAACGAGAGCGGGCTCCACGCCCGTCCGGCGGCCGAGTTCGTGAAGACCGCGGCGAAGCACGAGTCCCGTGTCCGCGTGAACGGCGTCGACGCGAAGAGCCTCCTCGCGATCATGGCGCTCGCGCTGCCGCAGGGTGCGAGCGTGACGATCGAAGCGGTCGGACCCGACGCGCAGGAGGCCGTGGACACGCTCGTCGCGCTCGTCCGCTCCGGCTTCGGCGAGTGACGAGCGCCGCCGCGCGCGCCGAGGGGGCGGGCGCGGCGGAGGTGCTCAGCGTCCGGGTGTCACGAACTCCTGCAGCCCGGTGACCCGGAGCAGGTCCAGCTTCGCGGCGTCCTCGCTGCCGGGCACCGCCGTGTAGACCACGATCCGCAGGTCGCTGCCCGGCACGCTGAGCACGTCGCAGTCGATCTCCACCGGGCCGACCGGGGTGTGCACGACCTTGCGACCGGTCCGGTGCTCGGCGATGCGCCCACCGTGCCAGCGCCGCTCGAACTCCGGGGACGCACGGCGCAGCCGTGCCACCAGCTCCGCGAGACGCCGATCCGCCGGGTACCGGCCCAGGGCGGAGCGGAGGTCGGCGACCAGGTCGCTCGAGAAGTCCTCCTGGTGGGGGTCGTCCCACTCGACGCCGTCGTGCCCCTGCGTGAAGTGCCGCCACACGAGGTTCGCCTCGAGGCCCGTCCAGCGCCCGGGGTCGCCGGAGACCGTGGCCCAGAGGTCGTTCCACAGCACGATGTCGTGCGCCGCCGTGAACACGGCCAGCGGGACGTCCCCGAGCCGGTCGAGCATGCGGTGCACGCCGGGCGGGACGTGGCGGGGGACCTCGCCCCGCGAGGGCACCGCGGCGCCCGCGACCCGGAACAGGTGGTCGCGTTCGGCCTCGGTGAGCCGGAGCGCGGTCGCGAGTGGAGCCCGGCGGTGCGCCGGCCCGGCCCCGCCGGCAGTCCGACCTCGGCCGGACGCACCCGGTCACGCCAGGCGCGCAACACCTCCGCGAACTCGCTCATGCGACCATCATCACCCGGTTCGGGCAGGCGGTCCTGGTACTGCCGGTCCCACCGTCGACCGGTGCCTGGGAACCCGACGGCGACGCGGGCATCGTGGACGGCATGACCACCACACTCATCACCGGGGCCAACCGTTCGCTCGGCCTCGAGACCGCACGCCGACTCGTCGAGGCCGGGCACACCGTGTACGCCGGCATGCGTGACCCCGCCTCCGGGGACGAGGCGCGCGCCCTCGGCGCGCACGTCGTGGCGCTCGACGTCACCGAGCAGGCGAGCGTCGACGCCGCGCTCGCGTCACTGCCGGAACTCGACGTGCTCGTGAACAACGCGGGGGTGCTCGGGACCGCGTTCGGCGTCGACGACCTCGACGCGGACGCGATGGCCGACGTGCTCGACACGAACGTCGTCGGGGTCGTCCGGGTGACGCAGGCGGCCCTGCCGCTGCTGCGTCGCTCGTCGAACCCGGTGATCGTCAACGTCGCGTCCGGCGTCGGCTTCGCGCGCTGGCTCATCACGCCCGGTCGCGACGAGCACCCGGTCCCCGCCGTGCCGTACGCGGCGTCGAAGGCGGCGCTCATCGCCGCGACGGTGCAGTACGCGAAGAACCTGCCCGGGTTCCGCGTGAACGCGACCGACCCCGGCTACACCGCGACCGCGTTCAACGGCTTCGGCGGGCACCAGACCGTCACGGAGGGCACGGACGCGACGGTGGCGCTCGCGCAGGTCGGCCCGGACGGACCGACGGGGGAGTTCCACGACCGGACCGGCCGCATCGAGTACTGACCGGGCGGCGGACGGGAGGCACGTGGCGGGTCCGCCACGCGCCTGCCGTCGGTCGGTCTGCCAGGATGACGGCATGCGCGCAGTCCGGTACGACCGCTTCGGTTCCATGCCCGTCATCGTCGAGCTCCCGACGCCGGAGGCACCCGTCGACGGCGTCGTCGTCACCGTCCGTGCGACCGGGGTGTGCCGGAGCGACTGGCACGCGTGGAAGGGCCACGACGACTCGGTGTCGTTGCCGCACGTGCCGGGCCACGAGTTCTCGGGGACCGTGTCGGCCGTCGGCGACGACGTCACCGGCTTCGCCGTCGGCGACCGGGTGACCGCGCCGTTCGTCTTCGCCTGCGGTACGTGCGAGCAGTGCCGCGACGGGGCCACGCAGGTGTGCACCCGGCAGCAGCAGCCCGGGTTCACGCTGCCGGGCTCGTACGCCGAGGCGGTGGTGGTGCCGCACGCCGACGTGAACCTCGTGGCGCTGCCCGACGAGGTCGGCTTCGCCGAGGCGGCGGGGCTCGGCTGCCGGTTCGGCACCGCGTACCACGCGCTGCACGCACGGGGTCGGGTCGCCGCAGGGGAGTGGGTCGCCGTCTTCGGCTGCGGCGGTGTCGGACTGTCCACCGTGCTGGTCGCCGTGGCAGCGGGCGCACGCGTGGTCGCCGTCGACGTCTCGCCGGCAGCGCTCGAGCGGGCGGCGGCACTCGGCGCGACCACGCTGCCGATGGGCGAGGACGTGGCGGCGACGGTGCACGGTGTGACCGGAGGGGGCGCGCACGTGTCGGTGGACGCCTACGGCAGCCGGGCGACCTCGCTCGCCGCGGTGGGCTCGCTCCGTCCGCGCGGTCGGCACGTGCAGGTCGGCCTGTTGCTCGACGACGAGGCCGTGCCGGTCATCCCGATGGGCAGGGTCATCGCCGACGAGCTCGAGCTGCTCGGGAGTCACGGGATCGCAGTGGGGGAGTACGCCGCGATGCTCGACGACGTGGTCGCCGGTCGGCTCCGTCCCGCCGAGTCGATCGGACGGACGATCGGGTTCGGCGACCTGCCCGATGCGCTCGAGGCGATGGACCGGCCGGCGACCGGGTCGGGGATGACCGTGGCGGTGTTCTGAGACGCCGCCGTCCCGGTCGTCCGCGACCTGCGGACAGCCGGTGTGTCATCTGACATACTGCGGACATGACGTGGGGAAGCGGAACGGGCGTCGAGCTCGCGGAGCTCGCAGTGATCGACGACTGTCGGCTGACGGTGCCACCGCGCGTCGACCGGGCGGACGGAGTCGTCCGCTCCTTCGTGGCGCGGATCCCACCGGGGGCGTCGACGGGGTGGCACCGGCACGACGCCTGGCAGACGGGGATCGTCGCCCGGGGGCGACTGCGACACCGGACGGCCGACGTCGTGCAGTACCACGAACCCGGTCAGGTGCTCGTCGAGGCACCCTTCGTCGACCACGAGGCGACGAACGTGTCCGACGAGGAACTGGTGCTCGTGTTCGTCGCGGCGCAGGTCGACGACTGCCCGCTGGTCACGCCGAGACCTGCGCCCTGACGCAGGGCGGGGCGATCAGGGGAGCCGCACAGACGGGAGTCCGCCCGTCTCGAGTCACCTGAGTTGACATAATATGCATTATCGGCGCTCAGCGCTGAACAGCTATGCAGCCGGTGAACTCGCGTCCACGGACCGTTCTCGTCGCACGACGCGCCGCCGTTTGTCCGCCGTGGGTGCACGACATGCCGCTCACGATCAACGTGAACGGCATGTCGTGCGACCTGGGCGTCGTGACCGGCGGCGCATCGTGGCCGGATCCGCGGTGGCGTTGCGGGTCCGGCCGACCTGCGCGGTCGGCGGCGACGGCCGGGTCGTCAGTGCTCGGGCGTCTCGTCGCCGGTGGGCACGTCGTCGGCGTCGATCTCGAGGGCGGCCTGCTCGCTGCCGTCCTCCTCGACCTCGGAACGGTCGGTGTCCGGCTGCTCCGGCTGCTCGGCCTGGGTGGTCTCTTCTGCGGGGTCCGGCTGGCTGTACGTCATGGCGGGGACGCTACTCGGCACGGCCTGTGTCGGTCCGGGCGGTGCGGTCGTCGACGGTGACCGGACAGACGGACGGGAGGCGCGTGGCGGTGCCGCCACGCGCCTCCCGTCCGGTGGTGCTACTGGTTCTGCAGCATCTGCGTCGCCAGCACGGCGCCGAAGATCATGAAGATGATCGCGATGACGATGCCGATGACGCTCAGGACGATGCCGGCGAGGACCATGCCGCGGTTCAGGCCCCGGCGACGCGCGACGAAGCCGAGGATCAGGCCGACGATGCCGGCGATCAGACCGATGATCGAGAACAGGAAGCCGAAGACGACGGCGACGATGCCGAGCACCAGCGACCCGATGGCGAGGCCGTTGCCGCCGTTCGTCGCGGGTGCCGCGCCGGGCGTGTTCGGTGCCGGCGGGAAACCGTTCGTGGACATGGGAGCTCCTCGTGTCAGGGCCGCTGGCACGGGTTGCGTGCGGCCGTCAGCGCACACGGTAGGCGCTTCCTGCGAAGTGCGTTCACATCAGCTGTACGCACCTGGTGCTGCCGGATCAGACGGCACGGTGCTGCCGGACCAGGTCCGGGAGCTCCACCGGCTCGAAGGGCTCGTCGGTGGCGTCGAGCTCCTCGGCGGTCCACCACCGCGAAGCGAGGATGTCGACGCGCTCGTCGTCGGTCCACTCGGCATCGGACAGCTCGAACCCTGGCGTCCGGACGACGTAGAACTCGCTGTGGCCACGGTCGTGGTCGGCCAGGTCCCACTCGACCGTGAAGTCCCAGCTCCACACGGGGTCGCCCGGATCGTCGACGACGACGCCGGTCTCCTCACGGAGCTCGCGGACGGCGGCGTCGCGGTGCGACTCCCCCGGGTCCACGCCGCCACCGGGGGTGATCCACCGGTGCGCGTGGTCGGACGACGGCGACCGCGTGTCCATGAGGAACACGCGGCCGTCCGGGTCGAGCAGGAGGATGCGGGAGGTCAGACGGAGGCCGGGCTTCGCTGTCATCCGCCCGAGGCTACCCGTCGCGCCGTGCCCCGCCCCGTGTCAGGCCGTGAAGCCGCTCGTGTCACCGACGAGCTTCGTGTGGTCGGCCGGGATCGGCTCGACGGCGGCCAGGGCGATCTCGGCCGCGAACTCGGACACGCTGTAGAGCTTCCCGACCTCCTGGCGCCGACCCTCGATCGCACCGGGGTTCAGGCGGTTGAGCAGCGTCGCCGTGATGGTGCCCTCGATCATGTCGCCGGAGACGGTCACGAACTCGATGCCGGTGGCCTCGAGCTGCGGGATGAGCTCGCGCAGGGCGAGTTCGCCGGCGCGCTTGCTCTTGGCGACGGGGACGTACTCGTCCATCGTCTCGGCGGTCTCGACGAAGTGGGCCTGGTGGCTCGTCACGAAGACGACACGCGAGCCGGCCGGCATGTGCGGCACGGCGGTCTGCAGCATGTCGACCTGTGCGTCGCGGTTCAGGCGGAGTGCGTAGTCCTCCCCCAGGTCGGCCTCCATGCCGCCGGAGGCGTTGAGCACGAGCAGGTCGATCCCGCCCCACTCGGCCACGACGCGGTCGACCATCGCCTGGACGGAGTCGTGGTCGGTCAGGTCGGCAGCCACGGCGATCGCGGAACCGCCGGCAGCGACGACCTTCTCGACGATCTGCTCGGCGCGCCGGGCCTTGTTGCGGTAGTTCACGACGACCTTCGCGCCGGCCTCGGCCAGGTAGCCGACGGTGTCGGCGCCGATACCGCGCGACGACCCCGTGACGAGGGCGCGCTTGTCGGCGAGGGATCCGGGGGCGAGGGGGTTCGTCACGGGCGTGTTCTCCAGGTCGCTGCTGTGGCCGGTCGGCCGCCGACGAGCCTACCAACCACGCGGCCCGCGCCGGGCGAGCGTCGGCCGCACCCGCGCGGACCCGAGCGTGACTTGATATGTTGAACGGAGTTGGACCGGCCGTCGCGACGCTGCACGCCGGAGCGCGCGATGCAAGGGAGGGAGATCGCGTGAACATCGACTGGATCCAGACCGTCGTCTGGATCGGACTGACACTGCTGCTGGGCGTGGTCGAGATCTTCACGCTCGACTTCATCTTCCTGATGCTCGCCGCGGGCGCGGCCGGGGGTCTGATCGCAGCGCTGGTCGGCGCGCCGTGGTGGCTCTCCGCGATCATCGCGGCCGTCGTCGCACTCGTGCTGCTCTCGCTCGTCCGCCCCCGGCTGCTCGTGGCGCTCGGCCGGAACGCCGACCCGCACCGCACCAACATCGAGGGGCTGATCGGCCTGCGCGGCACCGTCGCGGTGGCCTTCACGTCGTCGTCCCCCGGGCAGGTCCGTCTCGCGAACGGCGAGACCTGGAGCGCCCGGCTCGCCGCAGGCTCCCCCGACCGCACACCACCGCTCGGCACCCCCGTGGTCGTCGAGTCCATCGAGGGGTCGACCGCGGTCGTCCGCCTCGGAGAAAGGGCCACCTCGTGACCATCTCAGCCGGGACGATCGCCCTGATCGTCCTCGTCCTCGTCGTCGTGATCTTCGTGATCGTCGTCCTGTCCCGCGCGATCCGGATCGTGCCCCAGGCGACGGCCGGGATCGTCGAACGACTCGGCAAGTACCACAAGACGCTCAGCCCCGGACTCAACATCCTGGTGCCGTTCATCGACCGGCTCCGCCCGCTCATCGACATGCGCGAGCAGGTCGTGTCCTTCCCGCCGCAGCCGGTGATCACCGAGGACAACCTGGTGGTCTCGATCGACACCGTCGTCTACTTCCAGGTGACCGACGCACGCGCCGCCACCTACGAGATCGCGAACTACCTGGGTGCGGTCGAGCAGCTCACCACCACGACGCTCCGCAACGTCGTGGGTGGCCTCAACCTCGAAGAGGCGCTGACCAGCCGCGACAACATCAACGGCCAGCTCCGGGTCGTCCTCGACGAGGCGACCGGCAAGTGGGGCATCCGGGTCGGTCGTGTCGAGCTCAAGGCGATCGAGCCGCCCGTGTCGATCCAGGACGCCATGGAGCAGCAGCTCCGCGCCGAACGGAGCCGTCGAGCCGCGATCCTGCAGGCCGAGGGCACCAAGCAGTCGGCGATCCTCGAGGCCGAGGGCCAACGGCAGGCCGCGATCCTCGCCGCCGAGGGTGACGCGAAGGCCCAGGTGCTCCGCGCCGAGGGTGAGGCGCAGGCCATCGCGACCGTCTTCGACGCGATCCACACCGGTGACCCGGACGACAAGCTGTTGTCCTACCAGTACCTGCAGACCCTGCCGAAGATCGCCGAGGGCACGGCGAACAAGCTCTGGATGATCCCGAGCGAGTTCACCGAGGCGCTGTCCGGCATCGCCAAGGGCTTCACCGGCGGGCGGACCGGCAGCGGTCCGGTCGCGGGGGCCGGTGGGGGCACGGACTTCCTGTCGCGCATCTCGAAGCTCGCGAACGAGAGCCTGGCGAACACCGCGACCGCGGACGGCGCGGCGGCGGCGAACCCCCGACCGGACGCCACCGCGGCCGACATCGTCCCGGACGCGGCGCTCGACGAGCGGCTCGAGGAGTCGAACCGCAGTGTCGACGCGCGCCTCGCCGCGGCCGACGAGGCCTCGCAGACCGCGCTCGGGGACGACCGCCAGCCGTAGGTCTCCCCGCACACGACGACGCCCGCCCCGGATCTCCCGGGGCGGGCGTCGTCGTGTCGGGGGTGGTGCTCAGGCGCCGCGACGTGCACGCAGGAACGCGAGACGCTCCTCCAGGAGCTCCTCGAGTTCCTCGCGCGAGCGACGCTCGAGCAGCATGTCCCAGTGGGTCCTCGGCGCCTTGACGTCCTCGGCAGCGACCTCGACGGGGATCCCGTCGTCGCCGAGCAGCCGTCCTTCGCGCCCCGTCCGGGGTTCCGACCACGTCTGCGGTACGTCCGCCTCGGCGGAGAAGACGACGTCGAACGTCTCCCCCGACTCGGTCTGGTAGACCGCGCGCTTCCGGTCGGAGAGCTCGACGCCCTCCTCGCTCTGGAGACTCTGGCTCCCGAGCCGCATCCCGCGGAGACTCCGATCAGCCATGTGTGTGCTCCTCTCGCTCGTCTGCCCTCCTCAACACTGTCCCACGCGGGATGCATCCCGACTGGGCGCATTCACAGAGCGTTCCCAGTGGGAGGTGGCGGTGTTCAGGAATCGCGGCGGAGCGACCGTGTCGATCGACGGCCCCACGGTGCGCACGCGAGCAGGGCGAGGAGGGCCCCGAGCGACACCAGGAGGGTGACCGACCCGGAGACGATCGTGGCGGGGGTCGTCCCGGTGCCGAGCGGCACGTCCGTGACCATCGAGGTCGCCGTGTACTCGGGGACGCGGTCGATGGTCCGCCCCGACGGATCGATGACCTGGGACGCACCGACCGTCGAGATGTTGACGAGCGAGCGACCGGTCTCGACCGCCCGGAGCCGGGCGATCTCGAGCTGCTGCAGGTTCTCGTCGGTCCCGGAGAAGTCGGCGTTGTTCGTCTGCGCGAGGATGACCTGCGCTCCCCCGCGAGCCATGTCGGACGTGAGTCCGTCGTCGACGATGTCGAAGCAGACCGCGATCCCCGCCCTGATGCCGGCGACGTCGAGCACGTTCGGCCTGGTGCCCGGCGTGTAGTCGCGCTGCAGCAGCCCGATGAGCGACGGCGCGAGCTTCGAGAAGAACCAGCGGTCGGGCACGTACTCGCCGAAGGGGACCGGACGTTTCTTGTCGTAGGACGACTGCCAGCCGTCGGCGGTCCACACGAACGACGTGTTGTGCAGGACGCCGGACGGTGTCTGCGTGATCGCCCCGGCGACCATCGGCGCCCCGACCGTGTCGACCACGGAGTCGAGGGCGCCTGCGACGGCCGGGAAGCGCCGCGGGTCGGCCTCGGCGGCAGCCTCGGGCCAGACGACCAGGTCGACACCGCGCGCCTCGACGTCGGTCGCGGCGACCTGCGCGGCCAGGACCTCGCCCGGCTGGGCGCGGTCGAAGTACCCGGCCGGACCGTTGCCCTGCACGGCCTCGACACGGATGCTGCCGTCGACGCGGGTGGGCCAGGCGGGCACGGCCAGGACCACGGCGACCAGGAGCCCGGCGGTGGCGACGCGCGTGGACGCGGCGACGCCCGAGCCGGGTGTGCGAGGCACGACGAGCGCGAGCGACAGCACGACCGCGACGCAGTAGACGACGAGGAACGTCACGCCGAGCACGCCCACGTACGCCGCGAGGTGCGTGAAGGGTCCCTGTGACTGGGACAGCCCGACGCGCCCCCACGCGAAGCCTTCGTACGGCCAGCTGCCGGAGAACCACTCGCGTCCGGTCCAGAGTCCGGCGACGACGGCCGGGAGGCCCCACACCCGCCAGGCGGTCGACGGCAGGACGCGCGCGACCCAGCGGTACGCGAGGGCGATCGCCACGCTGCCGAGGGCGAAGTACGCGGCCTCGAACAGCGCGAGCGCCAGCCACGGGACCGGCCCGAGGTACCGCCCGGCCCAGGAGATCGCGGGCAGCCAGAAGGCCGCGCCGGCCACGTACCCGAGCCAGGCTGCACGTCGGGCGCGCTGCCCCATCGCGGCGAGCAGCATGCAGGCCATCGCCGGGTAGGCGAGGAACCACCAGCCCGGGGACGGGAACGACAGGGCGAAGAGCAGGCCGCCGACGACCGCGAGCGGGAACGCGAGGCGCAGCGGCAGCGCGGCGAACTCGTCGCGCCGCCCGTCCTGCAGGACCCCGGACCTGACACGGGACACCGTCGACGCCCGCGAGTCGGCGCGGACGACGCGGCGTCCCGCGGTGGAACCGCCGGTCTGCGGGCGCGTGGCCGCGTCGGGGACGTGCACCGGGCCTCCCGTCAGACCGTCGCGTAGGCGACGATGCCGCGGCGCACCGCGTCCGTCGCCCGTCGCGCGGTCTGGGCGAGCTCCTCGTCGCCGGCGTTCCTGACCTGGTCCAGCAGGTCGATGACCTGCTTCGACCAGCGCACGAAGTCGCCCGCGGGCATGTCCAGGGTCCGGAGCACGTCGTCGAGCGCGGAGCCGGACGCCCAGCGGAACATGCCGACCGACATCGCCGGGGTCGGCGGCTGCGAACCAGCGAGCCGCGCGTCGCGCTCGATGTCGTCGAGCCGCGCCCAGATGGTCAGCGTCTCGTCGAGCGCCGGCCGGAAGGCTCCCCGGGGCAGGGCGTGCTCGGTCCCCGGGGCGTCCTCGCGCCGGGGCTGGTACACGATGGTGGCGGCCATGGCGGCGAGCTGCGCCGGGGTCAGTTCCTTCCAGACGCCGGCCTCGAGGCACTCGGCCACGAGCAGGTCGCGCTCACCGTAGATCCGCTGCAGGCGACGTCCGCCCGCGGCGACGGTCGCTTCGTCGTCCCCGGTGGCGACCAGGTAGCCGAGCTGCAGGAGCACGTCGGTGACCCGGTCGAACGTCGTCGCGACGGCGCCCGTGCGGGAGCGGATCTGCTGGACGAGCTTGTCGTTGGCGCGCTTGAGCTTGTACCAGCGCTCGGCCCAGCGGGCGTGCGCCTCGCGGTCCGGGCACGCGTGGCAGGGGTGGCGCTGCATCTGCCGACGGACCTCGGTGATCGCCGCCTGGCGCTCCTGCCGGGCGCCGTGCGAGGCCTCGCGACCGCCGGGGACGTTCGTGCGCTCGAGGTCCGACAGGCGACGGCGGAGCGCGGCGTACTCGGTGAAGTCGCCGAGGTGGCACTGCATCGCGCGCTGGTAGCCGTCGAGGGACTCCTGCTGCGACCGGACCTTACGTGCGAGGTCGACGACGGAACGGTCCGCCTGGAACTGCGCGAACGAGGTCTCGAGGACCTCGCGCGTCCGCTGCCGACCGAACTGCTCGATGAGGTTCACGGCCATGTTGTACGTGGGCTTGAACGACGAGTTGAGCGGGTAGGTGCGACGGCTCGCCAGCGACGCGACGGCCTGCGGGTCGAGGCCGTCCGACCACTGGATGACCGAGTGGCCCTCGACGTCGATGCCACGGCGTCCGGCGCGACCGGTGAGCTGCGTGTACTCCCCCGGCGTGATCGGCACCCGGGCCTCGCCGTTGAACTTCTCGAGCT
This sequence comes from Curtobacterium sp. MR_MD2014, assembly GCF_000772085.1. NCBI lineage: Bacteria > Bacillati > Actinomycetota > Actinomycetes > Micrococcales > Microbacteriaceae > Curtobacterium > Curtobacterium sp. MR_MD2014. The sequence goes on from NZ_CP009755.1 coordinate 1,773,621, forward strand.
TCTCGAGCACGACCGTGCGGGCCGGCATGTTCACGCCGAGCGCCAGGGTCTCGGTCGCGAACACGACCTTGAGGAGCTTGCGCTGGAAGAGGTCCTCGACGACCTCCTTGAACGCGGGCAGCAGGCCGGCGTGGTGTGCGGCCACACCGCGCTCGAGGCCCTCGAGCCACTCCCAGTAGCCGAGCACCGCGAGGTCCTCGTCGAGCAGGGTCCGGCAGTGGTACTCGGCCGTCTCGCGGATCTCGTTGCGCTCGTCGGCGGTCGTCAGCGAGATGCCGGACCGGAGGACCTGACGGACGCCCTGGTCGCAGCCGTTGCGGCTGAACACGAAGAAGATCGCCGGCAGGAGCATCCGCTCGTCGAGCACCTTCGCGATCTGCTCGCGGTACATCTTCTCGGTACGAGGGCCCCGGCGCTCGGGGTAGCCGCCGCGTCCGCGACGACCACGGTGGCCGCCGCCGTGCCGCTCGCTGCGCGAGGCGCCGCCGACGAGTCGGAGCAGCTCCGGGTTCACCCGGTTCGTGGCCGCCGCACCGCTCGAGTCGAACAGGTCGACCATCTTCGAGCCGACGAGCACGTGCTGCTCGAGCGGGACCGGCCGGTCCTCGGACACGATGACGTCGGTGTCGCCGCGGACGGTCTGCAGCCAGTCGCCGAACTCCTCGGCGTTGGACACCGTCGCGCTGAGGGAGACGAGCCGGACCTCGGTCGGCAGGTGCAGGATCACCTCTTCCCACACCGCTCCCCGGAACCGGTCCGCCAGGTAGTGGACCTCGTCGAGGACGACCCACGCCAGGTCGTCGAGCAGGTCGGAGTCCGCGTAGATCATGTTGCGGAGCACCTCGGTCGTCATCACGACGACACGGGCCCGCGGGTTGACGTTCGTGTCGCCGGTGAGGAGCCCGACCTCGGACTCGCCGTAGTCGGCCACGAGCTCGTTGTACTTCTGGTTGCTCAGCGCCTTCATCGGCGTCGTGTAGAAGACCTTCGCGGTCGGCTGCCGCATGGCGAGCCAGATCGCGAACTCGGCGACGATCGTCTTGCCGGCACCGGTCGGTGCGGCGACGAGGACGCTCCGGCCCTGGTCGAGTGCGTCGCAGCCGGCGACCTGGAACGGGTCGAGGTCGAAGCGCAGGTCGGAACGGAACAGCTCGAGGTTGCGCGAGCGGTTCCGGACCTTCGCCGCCTGGTAGCGCTCGGCGGCAGTGGGTCCGGCGGTCATCAGCGTGCGTACTCCTCGTCGAGCTTCGCCTGCTGCTTCGCCAGCCTGCGGTCGTGGAGCCAGGTCACGAGACACGCTGCTGCGTAGAGCACCGTCATCGGGATCGCCAGCAGGAACATCGAGATGACGTCGGCCGACGGGGTCACGATCGCGCAGAACACCAGGATGCACACGATCGCGACGCGCCACGACCTGATGATCGAGCTGGCCGACAGCACCCCGACGAAGTTCAGCAGCACGAGGAACACCGGCAGCACGAACGCGATGCCCACGGCGACGATGAGCTTGATGACGAAGTCGTAGTACGCCTTGGCGTCGACGATCGACGTGTCCTGCGCCGACACGAAGCTGCCCAGGATCCCGACGATGTGCGGCAGGACGTACCAGCCGAACCAGCAGCCCGCGAAGAACAGCGGGATCGCGGTGCCCAGGAACCCGAACACGTACTGCTTCTCGCGCCGCACCAACGCCGGGACGATGAACGCCCAGACCTGGTAGAGCCAGACGGGGCTCGAGATGACGACACCGATCGTGATCGCGATCTGCAGTCGCAGGTCGAACGCGCCGGTGATCTGGGGGAAGTTCAGCTCGGCCGTGTGGCCGCCGACCTCGGCCAGCTGGGTGACCGGCTGCCGCAGGGCATCGAGCACGAACGGGGTGAGGAACCACCCGCCGACCGCGCAGAGCGCGACCGCGACGACGGCCTTGAAGAGACGGTTCCGCAGCTCGATCAGGTGCTGCCCGAGCGACATGCGACCCTCGGTGTCCTTCTCCGGACGGCCTGGTCGCCTCGCTCGCCCGCTCGCGGTCGTCGAAGCCATGGCCCGATCCTACGGGACCGGGGCCGACAGTCGGGCCGTCGGCGGCGGACCCACAGGCGGACGACCGGACGGGAGGCGCACGTCGGGCCCGCCCCGTGCCTCCCGTCCGTCAGGGTGCGCGGCGGGCGCGGTGCGCGCGCTACTCGGCGGCCAGGGCTGCTTCGGCGAACGCGCGGACGGCGGCACGGGCCGCCGGCGGGTCGAGGACGACCGCGCGGCCCGGCAGGCCGGCCACCAGCCGGACGACCCCGTCGAAGCCGTTCGATGCCGCGAGCCGGATGCGGACGCGGCCGTCTGCGTCCTCGGCGTCGGCGGTGTCCGCCAGGAAGTCCGCGACGAGGGGCAGCGCCGAGCAGTCGAGCTCCACCGTGACGATGACGTCGCCGCCGGACTGCTGGAAGAGCGTGTCCGGGATCACGACGTCGCCGATGGTCTTCTCGGCCGGGCGGTCGTCCACGCGCACGCTCGTCATCCGGTCGAGCCGGAAGGTCCGGAGCGCCTGCCGGTCGAGGTCCCAGGCACGCAGGTACCAGTCGGTGTCGATCGACTCGACGCGGAGCGGGTCGACACGGCGGGTCCCGCCGCGGGTGCGCGGCCCGGCGTACTCGAACGCCAGACCACGACCGTCGGCGACGGCACGGCGGATGGTGGCGAGCGCCGCGTCGTGCAGGTCCTGACCGACCGCGACGTTCGACGCCGCTCCCCCGGCACCGCGGGAGAGCTTCGCCATGAGGGACCGGATCGCGTCCCGGTCGGCGGCCTCGGGCAGCGCGGACAGGTACTGCAGGCCGGCGATCAGGGCCGAGGCCTCACGCGCCGACAGCCGGGGCGAGTCGTCGATCGCCACGAGGTTCGTCAGCACGATCATGTCGTTCTGCTCGAAGTCGTCCCAGGCGATGTCGAACAGGTCACCGTGCTGGTACTGCATCGTCTCGCCGGGCACCCCGGACACCGCGATGAGCTCGACCGCACGGCGGATGCGCTGCTCGGGGACGCCGAAGTGCCGTGCGGCCTCGGCCACGGACACGCGCTCGTGGTCGATGAGGTACGGCACGAGGACGAGCAGGAACGCGAGCTTGTCCTGTGCCTGGAGCGGTTGCTGGTCAGGCACGGGTACCTCCGGCGTCGGCGGTCTGGTCGGCGTCGGTGGTCTGGTCTGCGTCGGCTCGGCCGGCCTCCGCGTGGTCGGCGACGAGGGCGCGCAGGCGGGCGACCACGAGCTCGCGGACCGCGGCGGGCTCGAGCACCCGGACCTCGGGACCGAAGGCCGCCAGTTCCTCGGCGAGGATCTGCGGGTCGACGTGGTGCACGACGAGCACGCCGTCGTCGTCGACCTCGGTGCCGCGTCGACGCTGGAGCCGGCGCTCGGCATCGGAACCGGGCACGACCGCGATCCGCGCCGTCCGTTCGGCCCACACCCGGTCCAGCTCGGTCAGGGCACGCTCGGCGGCGCCGGCGGGAGCGGGGTGCTGCCCGACCTGGTGCACGCTGACCGGCCCGACGATCCGCGAGAGCAGGTAGTTCTTCGTGCCGCCGGTGGAGAACTCGTGCGCTGCGAGCATCCAGCGACCGCCGTGCTGCACGAGCGCGAGCGGTGCGAGGTCACGTCGGCGGGGCGCGTGCTCGCCCGGCGTGATGTAGTCGAAGCGCACGGCAGCGCCACGGTCGAGCGCTGAACGCAGGGGCTCGAACGCGGTGTCACGGGCGCGGAGCCGGGGCGAGTAGGCGGCCATGCCGGCGACGCCCTGCGCCGTGGCCGTCCCTCCGTCGTCGGCACCGGCGGACCGGACCTTCAGCAGCGCCCGTCGTGAGTCGGTGGACAGTGCGCCCTCGCGCCAGGCCATCGCCGCGAGCGACAGCAGCGCGGACTCGTCCGGGGTGAAGCGGACGTCGAGCGGCAGGTCGTACTCGCCCTTCGGGATGCGGTACCGGAGCGTCTGGTTGTTGCCGGCGGCACCGGGCGTCTCGATCGTCTCGAGCGGGATGCCGAGGTCGCGGACGTCGTCCTTGTCGCGCTCGAACTGCCGCTCGAGCGACGCGTTGTCCCCACCGGACGTGTACCGCTGCCGGTAGCCCTGCACGTTGGCCAGGATCTCCGCCTTGGTCAGCCCGGCCTCGGTCGAGAGCAGCGCGAGCACCAGGCTGAAGAGCCGCTCCTCGGCGGGGACGCGGGGGGCTCGGGTGGCTGGCACGAGCCCGATCCTACGGCAGCGCGGGTGCACCGGAGTGCACCCGCGCGCGGTCGGTGGACGGACCGTCGAGGGTCAGGCGGGCATCTTCCCGAGCACGTCGATGACGTACGCGGTGGTGCCGTCCTGCTGGTGCACGATCGCCAGGACCTGGTCCCCGACACGGTGGCCGAGGACGGCGTTCCGCACGCCGTCGATGACCTGGCCCTTCGCGAGCGGGATCGCCTGTGCGCCCGATCCGTCGGTCCAGCTCGAGCCGACGACGGACGAGTCGCCGTTGTTGCCGGCCCACGAGACGGCCGTGTACTTGATGACCGCGGTGTCCTTCGCGGTGAGCTCCGCCCCGGACCCCTTGCGGAGCAGGTGCAGCGCGTCGTCCTTCGGGGCGCTCCACGACGGGATCGTGATGCCGGGCGCACCCGACGGCGCGAGGACGACGGCGGGCATGCCGTCGCCGGCGAGCTGCGGCGTGCCGGTCGCCCGGGCGTCGAAGGCCTGCTTGACGTCCATGACCGCGATCACGGCGTCCTCGGCCTTGCGCGACGTGCCGGATCCGGCGGTCGCGCTCCCGCTCAGCTCGCTCTTCGGCAGGGCGACGGCGAGCCGGTCGCCCACGTGGGCGCACTCGAGCGCGGTGCCCAGGGGGCCGTAGTTCGCAGCGCCCGCGGTGATCGGGGCGGTCTGCCCGGAGTACCCGCTGGTCTGCGCGACCTGACCGGTGCTGCCGTCGACGAGGGTGTACTCGACGAGGACCGGCGTCCCCTCCTCGATCTGGCGGCCGTCGCCGGAGCGCAGGACCGACACCTGCGTGTCCGTCGTGGTCAGCCCGGACGGCACCGACACCTTCGGCTCCTTGCCGAACGCACCGGACGCCGTCACCGCTGCCGACGCGGCACCGGGAGCCGGGCAGGAGGACGCGGTCGTACCGGCCCCGCTGGCGGCGCACCCCGTCAGGGACGCGGCGAGGCCGATGGTGACCAGGAGTGCGGGGATGGTGCGCACGGACCCTCTTTCCGTTCGGTGCTGGACGGGCATGCGTAGCCTAGCGGTCGCCGTCGGCGGCATCGTGCGAGGCATCCGGGGTGCCTTCGGCGCCGCCGTGCGCGATCCCCTGCGCGTCCGTCCCGGCCTCGGCAGCGGCGACCCTGCGGGCCTGGGCCGCTGCCTGACGGGCGACCTTCCGGAGCTTCTTGTCGCTGGCGGACCGCTCGCCGACGGCGCCGGGGGTCCAGGCCTCGACGTCCTCGTCCGAGAACTCGGCCTTGCCTGCACGACGCTTCAGGTTCGGCAGCACGACGCCGTCGGCGAGGCGTCGGGCGGTCACGAGGAACCCGGTGTGGCCGACCATCCGGTGGTCCGGACGGACGGCGAGACCCTCCACGTGCCAGGTGCGCACGAGGGTCTCGCTCGACTGCGGGTCCGTGAAGCGCCCGGTGTCCCGCAGCGCCTCGGCCGTGCGGGACAGCTGCGTGACGGTCGCCACGTAGCAGACGACGAGCCCGCCGGGGACGAGCGCGTCCGCCGCGGCGTCGACGCACTCCCACGGCGCGAGCATGTCGAGGACCACGCGGTCGATGCTCTGCGGTCCGGTGGCGCCGGGGAGCTCCTCGACGAGGTCGCCGACGGTCACCGACCAGTTGTCCGGCACGGCGCCGAGGAACGTGCCGACGTTGCCGCGCGCGATGGCGGCGAACTCCTCGCGGCGCTCGAACGACTGCAGCCGGCCGGTCGGGCCGATCGCCCGGAGCAGGAAGAGCGAGAGTGCTCCCGAGCCGACGCCGGCCTCGACGACCCGGGCGCCCGGGAAGACGTCCGCGAAGGCGACGATCTGGGCGGCGTCCTTCGGGTAGACGATGGCCGCGCCGCGGGGCATCGACATCACGTAGTCGTTGAGGAGCGGCCGGAGCGCGAGGTACTCGTCGCCGGTGCTCGCCCGGATCACGGAGCCGTCGGGCTGCCCGATCACGTCGTCGTGCCGGAGCACGCCGCGGTGGGTGTGGTACTCGCCGGCGGTCTCGAGCGAGAGCGTCGTGAGCTTGCCCTTCGGGCCGGTGAGCTGCACGCGGTCACCGGCGCGGAACGGACCGCGCGGCGGGGTGTGCGGGGCGCCACCGGCGGTGTGCGGCAGGGCGACGACGTCGTCCTGCGAGGGCTGCTGGGTCTGCTCGGTCATCGGCTCGCCGTCTCGGTACGGGCCGCGAGGGCCGGGCTGGTCAGTTCGACGAGGCGGTCGACGTCCACGTCCGCCAGCGTCGTCAGGTGCACGTCGCCACCGGAGATCTCGGACAGCGGCACGATGTGCTCGACCGCGACGGTGACGGCGCCGGAGGCCACGGCCGAGGCGACCCCGGTGGCCGAGTCCTCGATCGCGACGCACGCGGTGGGGTCGACCCCGAGCTGCGCCGCCGCGGCCAGGTAGGCGTCCGGGTGGGGCTTCGGACGGTCGACGTCGTCGCCGGCGACGACCACGCGGAAGCCACGTGCCCCGAGGGCGTCGGCGGTGACGAGCGCCATCGTGCGGCGGGACATCGTCACCAGCGCGGTCGGGATGCCGCGGTCGTGCAGCTCCTCGACGAGTTCGCGGGCGCCGGGACGCCAGGGGAGCTCACCGCCCTGCAGGCGCTGCGTCACGTAGTCGGTCATCCACAGGACGATCTCCTCGACCTCCATGTCGACGCCCCGGTCGCGGAGGATCTCACCCGACCGCTCGAGCCCGCTCCCGACCAGGGAGAGGCCGTCCTCGTGGGTCCACTCGGCGCCGTACCGGTCGGTCAGCTCGACCTGGGACTGCTGCCAGATCGGTTCGGTGTCGATGATCGTGCCGTCCATGTCCCACAGCACGGCTGCGGGGAGGACGCGTTCGGGGTGCTGGGCGGTCACGGGCGACGAGTCTACCGGGGCACCGACCGGCGCCGCGGTTCCGCTCGGGGCGGACGGAGGGGTGCCTGCGGGCGGCTCCGGCATATCCTGGGTGATCGACCGTGTCCGGCCGCGCGCGATCACCGTGCGCGCCCCGCTCCACCACCAGGAGGCCCCTCCGTGCCACAGCACTCCCCCTTCAGCGACGGCCGACTGCTCGTCGTCGCCTTCGAGGGCTGGAACGACGCCGGCGAGGCTGCGAGCGGCCTCGCCCGCCGGATCGTCGACGCGCTGGAACTCGACGAGCTGCGTGAGATCGACGGCGAGCGGTACGTCGACTACCAGTTCAACCGGCCGGAGGTCGGCACCGCCGAGGACGGTTCCCGAGCCATCCGCTGGCCCCGCATCGTCCTGCACGGGCCCGGCGCCGAGGGTCGTCCGGTCATCGGTGCGGCCGGCTCCGAGACCGAGCGCGACGTGTTCGTCCTGGTCGGGCCGGAGCCGTCCCGGACCTGGCGGGGGTTCTGTGCGGAGGTCATCGACCTCGCCGACGTGTACTCGATCGACGCGGTGGTGTTCGTCGGCGCGATGCTGGCGGACGTCCCGCACACCCGACCGATCTCGGTGTTCGTGTCGAGCGAGAACGCCGGTGTCCGTGCGGCGTTCGACGTCGACCGGTCGACGTACGAGGGACCGACCGGCATCCTCGGCGTGCTCTCCGACGCGATGGACACCGCGGGGCTCACCACGCTCTCCCTGTGGGCCTCGGTCCCCCACTACGTGCACAACTCGCCGTCGCCGAAGGCCACCCTGTCCCTCCTCGACAAGATCGAGGAGCTCGCCGACGTCACGGTCCCGCGGGGCAGCCTGCTCGACGAGGCCACCGAGTGGGAGGAGGGCATCGACGCCCTCGCCGCCGACGACGAGGACATGGCGAGCTACATCGGCCAGCTCGAGCAGGCCCGCGACACGGTCGACTCCCCCGAGGCGTCGGGGGACGCGATCGCGCAGGAGTTCGAGCAGTACCTCCGCCGACGCGAGCGCAAGGACGGCAAGGACGGCGGCACCGCCGGCGGCGAGGGTCCGTGGCGGCCCCCGCAGCCGCCGCAGCAGTAGTCGCGACCACGGGACGGACGGGAGGCGCGGTGCCGGCTGGCACCGCGCCTCCCGTCCGTCCCGTGGTCGGCACGCGCTCCGGTCGCACGACGTGCCGCTCACCTCTGGGGTGAGCGGCACGTCGTGCGACCGCGACGGCCACCGGCGGCACGTCGCGCGACCGGGAGAGCGCCTGCCCGAGCCCCCGGTCTCAGGCCAGGCGGATGCCGAGCAGGGCGTCGACGAGGTCGACCAGCTCCGGTGTCGCGCGGGTCCGCGCGGCGATCGCGGTGTCGACCGCGGCGACCGCACCCGGCGTGTCGAGGTCGTCGGCGACACGCGCGCGGATGCGGGCGATCGCGTCGGCGGCGTCGTCCTCGTGACCCGGAGCGTCGCCGGACGCCCAGGCGTCCCACGTCGCGAGCCGGGTGGTCGCGCTCGTCAGTTCGCCGTCGAACCACTCCCAGTCGTCCGAGTACCGGTGCGACAGCAGTGCGAGCCGGACGGCCCGCGGGTCGGCGCCGTCGTCGAGCAGGCCGCGCACGGTGACGAGGTTGCCGAGCGACTTCGAGATCTTCGACCCCTGGTAGGCGATCATGCCGGTGTGGACGAAGGCGTTGGCGAGCGGCTGGTGCGCGAGCGCGGCGGCGTGCCCGGCGCTCATCTCGTGGTGCGGGAAGACGAGGTCGCTGCCGCCGCCCTGTACGCTGATCGGCAGGCCGAGCTTGTCGCCCGCGATCACGCTGCACTCGATGTGCCAGCCGGGTCGTCCCGGGCCGAGCTCGGTGTCCCAGCTCGGCTCCCCGGCGCGCTCGGCACGCCAGAGCAGCGGGTCGAGCGGGTCGCGCTTGCCGGCGCGGTCCGGGTCCCCGCCCCGCTCGGCCGACAGCACGAGCATCGTCTCGCGGTCCAGGCGGCTCTCGTCGCCGAGCGCCCACGCCTCGGTGGGGCGGTTCACGTCGAAGTAGACGTCGTCGCCCTCGGAGTCGTCGGTCGGCACGTCGTAGGCGTACCCGGTCTCCTGCAGGTACCCGACGGCCTCGGCGATGCGCTCGACCTCGTCGGTCACCGCGACGAAGTGGTCCGGCGGCAGGACGCGGAGTGCCTCCATGTCGCGGCGGAACAGGTCGATCTGCGACGCGGCGAGCTCGCGCCAGTCGATGCCGTCCCGCTCGGCGCGCTCGAGCAGCGGGTCGTCGACGTCGGTGGTGTTCTGCGCGTACTCGACCTCGAGCCCCGCGTCCCGCCAGGCGCGACCGAGCGTGTCGAACGCCAGGTAGGTCGCCGCGTGGCCGAGGTGGGTGGCGTCGTACGGCGTGATGCCGCACACGTAGAGCGTCGCGCCCTCCGCGCCGTGGGTCGGGTCCACGGGCCGCCCGGCCGCGGTGTCGTGCACCACGGGTCGGGGCGCGTCACCGGGGACGGACGGGACGGACGGGACCTGCCAGGCCCTCACGGCTGGATCACTCCGAGCGACAGCAACACGATGAGCACGATACCGAGTGCGATCCGGTAGACCACGAAGGGCATGAAGCTGCGCTTCGAGATGTAGTTCATGAACGCGGCGATGACGACGAACCCGACGACGAACGCGACGACGGTCGCCACCAGCGTGTCGACGAGACCGAAGGGCGCGCCGTGGTCACCGAGGCTCGTCGCGGCCTCGTAGAAGCCGGACAGGAAGACCGCGGGGACGGCGAGCAGGAACGCGAAGCGCGCCGCGGCCGGTCGGGTGTAGCCGAGGGCGAGTCCCATCGACACCGTGGCACCGGAGCGCGAGACGCCCGGGACGAGCGCCAGCATCTGGGCGACGCCGATGAGCAGGCCGTTCCGGAACGTCATCTGCTCGATCGGACGGACCTTGCGCCCGACGACGTCGAGCACGCCGAGCACGACGCCGAAGACGATGAGCACGATCGCCACGATCCAGAGCGACCGGAACGTGGTCTCGATGGAGTCCTTGAGCAGGAGTCCGGCGACCCCGATCGGGATCGTGCCGAGGATGACCAGCCAGCCGAGGCGGACGTCCGGGTCGCCCTGCGGCACGTCGCGCCGGAACACCGAGCGGAACCACCGCCCGACGATCCGGGTGATGTCCTTCCAGAAGTAGATCAGCACGGCCGTCTCGGTGCCGAGCTGCGTCACCGCGGTGAACGCGGCACCTGGGTCCTTCGCATCGGGCAGGAAGAGCCCGACGATGCGCAGGTGCGCGCTGGAGGACACGGGCAGGAACTCGGTGAGTCCCTGCACGAAGCCGAGGAAGATCGCCTCGAGGATGTGCATCGAGCGGGGCCTTTCGTGCCGGTCGTCGCGGGTTGCCGCCGAGGGGCGACCCGGCAATGTATCAGTACGTGGCGAGCAGGTCGCCGAGGACGCGCCGCCCGAAGGCGAGGGCGTCGAGGGGCACGCGCTCGTCGACGCCGTGGAACATCGCCGGGAAGTCGACGTCCTCCGGCAGCTGCAGCGGGACGAACCCGTACCCGGCGATCCCGAGCCGCGACATCGCCTTGTTGTCGGTGCCGCCGGACAGCAGGTAGGGCAGCACGGGCGCCCCGGGGTCGTGGCGCTCGAGCGTCCCGCGCACGGCGTCGACGAGGGGTCCGCCGAAGTCCTGCTCGAGGCCGACGTCCCGGTGCGTCATCACGACCTCGACGTCGTCGCCCGCGAGTTCCCGGACCCGCTCGAGCACGGTCTCCTCGTCGCCCGGCAGGCAGCGGAGGTCGACGAGGGCCTCGGCAGCGTCCGGGATCACGTTGTGCTTGTACCCGGCGCGGAGGACCGTCGGGTTGGTCGTCGTGTGCAGCGCCGCGTGGATGAAGCGCGAGGCGGACCCGGTCGCGAGGGCGACCTCGTCCGGCCCGGTCGTCACGGGGTCGACGCCGAGGAGCCGCGCGATCTCGCGGACCATCGCCTCGGTGGTGCCGGAGAGCCGGACCGGCCACTCCTCCGCTCCGATGCGCGCCACCGCGGCGGCCACCTTGGTCACCGCGTTGTCCCGCATCACGTGCGAGCCGTGCGCCGCGGTGCCCCGCGCGACGAGCTTGATCCACATCAGGGCCTTCTCGCCGGTCTGCAGCAGGTAGGCCCGCTGCCCGCCGAGGGTCACCGAGTACCCGCCGACCTCGCTGATCGCCTCGGTCGCGCCGGCGAAGACCTCCGGGTGCGTGTCGACGACGTGGTGGGCGCCGAGCACCCCGCCCGCCTCCTCGTCCGCGAAGAACCCGATGACGAGGTCACGCTCGGGTGCGCCCTGACCTTCGACCACGTCGCGCAACGCCGTCAGCATCATCGCGTCCATGTTCTTCATGTCGACCGCGCCGCGGCCCCAGAGCATGCCGTCGCGCACCTCGCCGCCGAACGGGTCCACCGTCCAGTTCGCGGGATCGGCCGGCACCACGTCGAGGTGCCCGTGCACGACGAGCCCCGGCTTGTCGGCGTTCCGCCCCGTCACACGGGCGACGACGCTCACCCGGCCCGGCTCCGACTCGAAGAGCTGCGGCGCGAAGCCCAGGTCGCGCAGCTCCGCCTCCACGTACTGCGCCGCCTCGGTCTCGCCGACCGACCTGCCCTCGCCCCAGTTCGTGGTGTCGATGCGGATCAGGTCCCGCGCGATGGCGGCGGTGGCCTCGAGGTCCGGCTCGGTCGGCAGGGCGTCGCTCATGCCACCAACGCTACCGGCAGCCCGCGACGCACCCGCGTACGCCCCCTGCTCGCCCGTCGTTCCGAAGGACTCGCCCGGGATGCGCGCCCGTGTTCATCGTGCGTTCAGAGCCGTGCTAGTGTCTTCTCTCGGCAGGAACGCCGGGAAAACAGCCCGGAACGACAGCCGAACAAGTGCAGAACACCCTGTCCGGGTGGCGGAATTGGTAGACGCGCTAGCTTGAGGTGCTAGTGCCCGTATTAGGGCGTGGGGGTTCAAGTCCCCCCTCGGACACAAGAAGAGAAGAGCCCCCTGGCCTGTCGGCGAGGGGGCTCTTCTCGTCCGTGCTCGCCCGGCGAGCATCGCGGGCCGATGACCCGATGCACGCGCATCGTGCGACATCACCGCTGTCGAACGACGAGCGCGGTGTCGCAGGAGGCGCGCGGCGCGAGGGCCTCCGCCCCGCGTCTCAGTGACGCCGCAGGCGACGCACGACCAGCACCAGGCCGCCGAGGGCGGCGAGCCAGCCCCAGTTCGCCACGACCGGGTCGAGCAGCTGGTGGCGCCCGTCCCGTCGCGAGGAGCCCAGACGCGTCGAGACGGGCCGGTTGCCGAGCTCGGCGCGCCACCCGGTCTCGTGCACGACCCGGTCCGGTCGGCCGCGGAGCGCGTCCGTCACCCGGTGGGTGGCCACGTCGATCCGGTCGCCCAGCACGAGGAGCAGCCAGTGCGCCAGCCGGCCCTCGCTGAAGCGTCGGTAGGCGAACCGCTTCACGACCCCGGCGAGCCCGGACAGCGGTTGCGCCGTCCCGAACACGGGCGTGACGTGGGCGTGCTCGATCGACCGCTCGCGGCCCTCGCCGCCGGGCTGTGGCTCGGGGACGTCCCAGTGGGCACCCGAGGCGAGTCCGACCTCGCGGGAGAGCTTCGGCACCGACGGACGGTCGGCCGGGTCGAGGTCGCTCCCCCACCCGGGGATGCGCTCACGGAGCTCCGCCGACGAGGGCACACGTCGGGGCGGGTCGGCGATGTAGGGCGTGTGGTCGGTCACGGGTGTCTCCTTCACGGCACGATCACCGTCTTGATGCAGTCGTCGAGCTTCGACGAGAACAGGTGGTAGGCCTCGTCGATGTGCTCGAGCGGGACCCGGTGCGTGATGATGTCGCTCGGACGGAAGTGTCCGGCCTGGATGTGCTCGAGCAGCCGGGGCCACTGGCGCTTGACCGGCGCCTGGTTCGTGTGGATCGTCAGGCCCTTGTTCATGGCGTCGCCGAACTTCACCGCGCTCGGGATCGGTCCGTACGCGCCGACGGCGGAGATCGTCCCGCCCTTGCGCACACCGTCGATCGCCCAGTTGAGCGCGGTCGGTGACCCGCCCTGCAGCTTGAGCTTCGACGCCGTGACCTGCTGGGTGAAGTTGCCGTCCGCCTCGGCACCGACGGCGTCGATCACGCTGTCCGCTCCGAGGAAGTCGGTCTGCTGCTTCATCTCGAGCACGACGTCGTCGACCTCGGCGAAGTTGATGGTCTCGGCGTGCGCGAAGGTGCGCGCCTTCTCGAGCCGGTACTCCAGCTGGTCGATGACGATCACGCGGCCGGCACCCATGAACCACGCCGACCGAGCAGCGAACAGCCCGACCGGGCCGGCGCCCAGCACCACCACGGTGTCGCCCTCGCGGATCGAGGCGAGCTGTGCGCCGAAGTAGCCCGTGCTCAGGGCATCGGTCATCAGGAGGGCGTCCTCGGCGTCCAGCCCCTCCGGGATGACGGACGGGCCGACGTCGGCGAACGGTACGCGGACGCGCTCCGCCTGCCCGCCGTCGTAGCCGCCCGTGGTGTGCGAGTACCCGTAGATGCCGCCGACGGCCGTCGCGTTCGGGTTCACGTTGTGGCAGTTCGAGAACAGCCCCCTCGCGCAGAACCAGCAGGAGCCGCAGTAGACGTTGAAGGGCACCATCACGCGGTCGCCGACGGCGAGTGACGCCACCGACGAACCGACCTCCTCGACCACGCCGATGAACTCGTGGCCGAAGGTGTGCCCGACGCGGGTGTCGGGCATCATGCCGTGGTACAGGTGCAGGTCGGAACCGCAGATCGCGGCCCGTTCGACCCGGACGACGGCGTCGTTCGGGTGCTCGATCCGAGGATCGGGCTTCTCCTCGACACGGACCCGGTACGGTCCGCGGTAGGTCATGGCACGCATGGGCGCTCCTCTCGTTCGTGGAGCCCACGCTCGCCTCGGTGCCGTGCGAGGCGATCCAGGACCGCGCGATCTGAGCAGAACGACCGGGACCGTCGACGAGGGACCGGCGAACGGACGGGAGGCGCGGTGCCGACCGGCACCGCGCCTCCCGTCCGTCACGTGGTGACGTCGACCTGTGTCAGCTCTTCGAGGCCTCGACGAAGTTGCGTCGCGGGTCGGTCTCCTTGATGAGGCTGGTCGCGTCGCGACCGGACACCGCGCCGGTGATCCAACCGATGACGATGCGGACCTTCCGGTTCAGCGTCGGCATCGCGTACACGTGGTACGAGCGGTGCGCGAGCCAGGCGAGCAGGTTCGTCATCTTGACGCCCTTGATGTTGCCGGCGCCCTTGCCGACGCCGTACGAGGCGACGGTGCCGATCGACGGGTGGCGGTACTCCTCGAGCGGCTTGCCCGTGATCGTGGCGACCACGTTGTCCGCGGCGACGACGGCCTGACGGACGGCGTTCTGCGCGTTCGGCGGGTAGTACGCCGGCTGCTTCTCGGCGGTCAGGTCGGGGACCTGCGCGACGTCGCCGAGGCCCCAGACACCCGGGACGACCTCGTGCGTGTCCTCGGCCTCGACCTGGAGCTTGGCGTTCGCAGCGAGGTGGCCCTTCGGACCACGCGGCAGGTCCGTGGCGTCGAGGAGCGGGTTCGGCTTGACGCCGGCGGTCCAGACGAGCAGCCCGGTGGCGAACTCGTCGCCGTCGGAGAGCTTGATGACCCCGCCCTCGGCGCTCGGCATGGTGGTCTTCAGCCGGACGTCGATGCCGCGGGCACGGAGCGACTCGAGGGTCCACTTCGACAGCTCCGGGCCCACCTCGGGCGCGACGCGGTCGAGCGCGTCGATGAGCACCCAGCGCGGCTGCTCACCGGCGAGCGACGGGTAGGTCTTGATGGCGGCCTGCGAGACGTCGAAGAGCTCACCGATCGCCTCGACGCCGGTGTAGCCACCGCCGACGAAGATGCTCGTCAGCAGACGGCGACGCTCGTCCTCGTCACGGGTGGCAGCGGCCTTCGCGATGTTGTCGAGGAGCTTCGCGCGGACGTAGGCGGCCTCCTCCACGGTCTTGAAGCCGACGCCGTACTCCTCGAGCCCGGGGGTCGGGAACGTGCGGGTCACCGAGCCGAGCGCGACGACGAGCTGGTCGTAGCCGAGCGTGCGGTCGTCGCCGCCGGCCGTGGCGATGGACACGGTCTTGTCCTTCGACGAGATGCCGGTGACCTTGCCCTGGATGACGCGGGTCTTCTTCAGCGCGCGACGGAGCTCGAAGGTGACGTCCTTCGGGGCGATGTGCCCGCCCGCGACCTCCGGCAGGAACGGCAGGTACGTGTAGTACGTGTTCTGGTCCACCAGCGTGATCCGCATCGGCACGGTCGCGGCGTGCTTCTGGAGCTGCTTGACCGTGGTGTAGCCGGCGGAGCCGCCGCCGAGGACGAGGACGTGAGGGATGGAGTCTGCCATGCACCCGGTCTACCGGAAGAACCCCTGTGACGTCACCAAGCCGCGCCGCCCGGTCCGTGCACCGCAACCGGATCGCTCACCGGGCGATCACCGTCCGGGCGGACGGTCCTGCAGGCGCCACCAGGCGGTCTCGGCCAGCTCGGGGCCGGTGTGGACGCCGTGCTGGGTGCGACGGGACTCGGTGAGCGAGAACCGGCGCAGGCGGTACCCGCCGCCGAAGCGGTCGATGATCGCCTCGGGTGAGGACTCCGGCGTGCGCTTCACCAGCCACGTGCGGTCGTCGACGGGCTCGATCACCGTCGGTTGCCGATCCGCGAGCGCAGCACGTCGATCCGCTTCTGGATCTGTTCGATGCTCGCCTGCGCCACGGCCGGCCCACCGCTGATCCGACGGAGCTCGGCGTGGATGGCCCCGTGCGGTTCGTTCGCGTGCCGGGACCAGATCGAGACGAGCCGTGCGAGCTCGGTCCGCTGCTCCTTGATGGTCTGGTACATCGGGCGCGACTCGTCGGGCTTGGGCTTGGGGAGGCCGTCCTTCGCCGCGCGGCCCTTCGACCGCTTCGCCTGGGATGCCTGACGGGCCCGCAGGAGATCGCGCACCTGGTCGGGTTCGAGGAGCCCCGGGATGCCGATGAAGTCGAGTTCCTCGAGCGAGCCGACCTCGCCCCCGGTGCCGAACTCGCCGCCGTCGTAGAGCACCCGGTCGAACGACGCCTGCGAGTCGAGCGCCTCGAACGGCTGCACCTCGAGCAGGCTCTCGGACGCCCGGTCCTCCTTGTTGGCCTCGGCGACCATGGCGTCCTCGGGGTTGTACATCCCGTCGTCGCTGTCCTTCGGCCGGTCGAGGGCGTGGTCGCGCTCGAGCTCGAGCGACGCCGCGAGGGCCATCAGCCCGGGCACGCTCGGCAGGAACACGCTCGCGGTCTCGCCGCGGCGGCGGGCCCGGACGAAGCGCCCGATCACCTGCGCGAAGAACAGCGGTGTGCTCGCGCTCGTGGCGTACACGCCGACGCAGAGCCGGGGTACGTCGACGCCCTCGGACACCATGCGGACGGCGACCATCCAGCGCGAGGTGTCCTCGGCGTACGCCTGGATCCGGCTCGATCCGGCGGCCTCGTCGGAGAGCACCACGGTCGGTCGCTCGCCGGTGATCTGCTGCAGGATCCGGGCGTAGGCGCGCGCGGTCGTGGTGTCGGTCGCGATCACCAGGCCGCCGGCGTCCGGCACGCCGCGACGGACCTCGGTCAGCCGCTTGTCGGCGGCCGACAGCACGGCGGGCATCCACTCGCCCTCCGGCGAGAGCGCGGTCCGCCACGCCTGTGCGGTGATGTCCTTCGTGACCTGCTCGCCGAGGGACGCCGACATCTCGTCGCCCATGCGCGTCTTCCACCGCATCTGCCCGGCGTAGGCCATGAACAGCACCGGGCGGACGACGCCGTCCTTGAGCGCGCGGCCGTACCCGTAGTTGTAGTCGGAGATCGAGGTCCGGATGCCCTGCTCGTCGGGGGCGTACTGCACGAACGGGATCGGGGCCGTGTCCGACCGGAACGGGGTGCCGGAGAGGGACAGCCGACGGGTCGCCTTCGTGAAGGCCTCGCGGATGCCGTCGCCCCAGGTGAGTGCGTCGCCGCCGTGGTGGACCTCGTCGAGGATCACCAGCGTGCGACCGCCCTCGGTGATCTTCTGGTGGACCTCGGGGTTCATGCCGACCTGCGCGTAGGTGATCGCCACGCCCTGGTAGTGCCGCCCGAACATCCCGTCGCCGTTCTTGAACATCGGGTCGATCCGGATGCCCACGCGGTCGGCAGAGTCCGCCCACTGCCGCTTGAGGTGCTCCGTCGGGGCCACGACGACGATGCGGTCGACGGTGCCGCGGGCGAGGAGCTCCGTGGCGAGGCGGAGCGCGAACGTGGTCTTGCCGGCGCCGGGGGTCGCGGCGGCGAGGAAGTCGCGCGGCTCGGTCTCGAAGTACTTCGTGAGCGCCTCGACCTGCCACGCACGGAGCTTCGACGCGGTTCCCCACGCAGCCCGCTCCGGGAAGGCCGGTGACAGGTGCTCGGCGGCCGCGTTGCCGGCGTTCTCCGCCTGGACCACGGCCTCGTCGTGGGGTCGGGCAGCGCCCGGCGCGGCCGGTTCACCACCGACCGCGGACTGCTCCCGCGTCGCCCGGTCGTCGCCGTCCGGGGCGTCGCCCCACAGCGTCGCGGGCTGCTGCTGGTCGTCGTACTCCGCTGCGCTCACTTCACGCGATCCTACCGTCAGGCCGGGTCCTGCCGGGCGTGCGGCGGACGCTGCTCGGGCGTGCCGCGCACGAGCGAGGCGGGCCGGAGCACGCCGGCACCGAAGCGTGCGGCGACCGCGTCGACCGTCGTCTCGGTCTCCCGCCACGGCGCGTCGTCGTCCCACAGCGCGTTGCTCGCCGCTGCCGGGACGAGGTTCTCGCCGCGCACGCCGATCAGGCGGATCCGGTTGCCGGGCCGGTGCAGGACGTCGTAGAGCTCGACCGCCTCGTGGTGGAGCCGCTTCGCCACGTCGGTCGGTTCGGCGAGCGTCCGGGACCGGGTGAGGGTGCTGAAGTCGGTGTACCGCACCTTGAGCGCGACCGTGCGGGCCTGCACGTCGGCGCGGCGCAGGCGCACGGCGACCTTGTCGGCCAGGCGCAGGAGCTCGCGGGCGACGTCGTCACGCTCGGTCAGGTCACGTCCGAAGGTGACCTCGTGCCCGATCGACTTCTCGCTGACGCCGGTGTCGACCACGCGCGGGTCGCGGCCCCAGGACAGGTCGTGCAGGCGCTGTCCGCCGGCGGGACCGAGTGCGGCGACGAGCGACGGCAGCGGCGTGTGGGCGAGGTCCCCGACCGTGCGGATGCCACGGCGCTCGAGCTTCTCCTGCGTCGTGCCGCCGACGCCCCAGAGCGCCGCGACCGGTTGGGGGTGCAGGAAGGCCACGGTGTGCGCGGCCGGCACGACGAGGAGCCCGTCCGGCTTGGACCGGCTCGACGCGAGCTTGGCGACGAACTTGGTGGAGGCCGCGCCCACCGAGCAGTGGAGACCCGTCTCGGCGAGGACCGCGGCGCGGATGGCGGTGCCGATCTGCCACGGGGTGCCGTAGAGCCGGAGCGCACCGGCGACGTCGAGGAACGCCTCGTCGATCCCGAGCTTCTCGACCTTCGGGGTGAACTGCCCGAAGACGCGCATCACCGCGGCCGACTTCGCCGCGTACTTCTCGAAGTGCGGCTCGACGATGACGGCGTTCGGGCACCGGCGCTTCGCCACGGCCATCGGCATCGCCGAGTTCACGCCGTAGCGACGGGCCTCGTACGTGGCGGCGGTGACGACGGAGCGGTCCGAGTCGTGTCCGACGATGACGGGGAGCCCGCGCAGGTCGGGACGGTCCAGCAGTTCGACGGAGGCGAAGAAGGCGTCCATGTCGACGTGCAGGACCGTCGCCGTCACGTCGTCGACCGGACGCTCGGAGACGAGCCGGTTGCGTCCGTCCTGCTTGCTCACCCGGCGATGATGCCACGCACCACCGACACCCGGGCCGGGCTCCGGCTCAGGCGAGCGGCCCGAGCTCCGCGGCGGCGATCGTCCGCGCCGCCGAGTCCCGCGTCGACGGGTGGTACTGCCCCGCACGGACGTCCCGCGCGAGCCGGGCGAGTTCCGACGACGCCCGGAACGCCGAGCCGCCGGCGAGCCGCAGCGCCTCGTCCACGACGTGCTGCGCCGCGTCCACCGTCCGCGCCTTGGTGCCGACGAGCAGCGGGAACCAGCGGGGGCCGAGGTCGTCCAGCTCGTCGACCGACCGGGCCAGGGCGGACACCTGCAGGGCGACCGCGTCGACCGCGCCGCGCAGGTCGGCGACCGCACGGCGGACGTCGGGGTCCTGCGACCGCGGGACGCCGTCGCGCCCGCGTCGACCGGACACCGCTGCGACGGCCAGTCCGAGCGCCCGTTCGGCGATCCCGACGTACACCGACGCCACGAGCAGCTCGAACGCCGCGAACACCCCGAAGACGAGCGGGTCCTGCGTCGGACCGACGGGGAGCACCCGGACGATCCGCGACGCCGGCACGTGCACGCCGTGCAGCAGCGTCGTCCGGCTCTGGGTCGCGCGCATCCCGAGCGTGTCCCAGTCGTCGAGGTGCTCGACGTCGCCGTCGGACCGCAGCACGAAGCCGTGCACGAGCCGTGGCTCCGGACCACTGGTGTCCTTGCCGAACACGCTGAGGACGTCCCACGCCGGGGCGAGCGAGGTGGACACCTTCGTGCCGGTGAAGCGGTAGCCGCCGTCGCCGTCCGGCTCCGCCGTCGTCGACGAGTCGAACAGCACGGCGTCGTTGCCCGGTTCGCTCACCCCGAAGGCGAGCAGGTGGTCGACCGCCGCGTGGTCGGTGACGGCCTGGAGGAACGACCCGCCCCGCGCCGTGACGGCGCGCGCCGCCTGCACCCACACCTGGTGCATCCCGAGCCCGAGCGCGGTCGCCGGCGCGGCCTGCGCGAGCCGCCGCTGCAGGGCGCTCGTCGCGGCGAGGCCGAGCCCAGCGCCGCCCTGCCCGACCGGGACGCCGATGCGCAGCCAGTCGGCCGCGCGCAGCTCCTCGAGGTCCTCGGCGCAGAACGCGTTCTCGGCGTCGTACCGCGGCGCGCGGGCGGCGATCCGCTCCAGCAGGTCCTGCGACAGCGTCCACCCGGGTTCGTCGGCCAACGTCATGCCACGAGACTACGGTCGGAGGCGTGTCAGCTCGTCATGCGTGGTCCAGGTACGTCGCGATCGGTGACTCGTTCACCGAGGGGATCGGTGACCCGGACCCCACCGTCCCCGGCGGCAACCGTGGGTGGGCCGACCGCGTGGCCGAGGTCCTCGCCGGCCGGGCGGACGGGTTCGCGTACGCCAACCTGGCGATCCGCGGGCGCCTGCTCGGGCAGATCGTCGACGAGCAGGTCGAGCCGGCCCTCGCGCTCCGCCCCGACCTCGTGACGGTGTCCGCCGGCGGCAACGACATCATCCGCCCCGGCTCGGACCCCGACGAGCTCGCCGAACGGTTCGACGGCATGGTCGGGCGGCTGCGGAGCGACGGCGCCACCGTCGTGCTCTTCACCGGCCCCGACGTCGGCATGACACCCGTGCTCGGCATGGTCCGCGGCAAGACGGCGATCTACAACGAGAACCTGCACGCGATCGCGCTCAAGCACGGTGCCCTCGTCGCCGACATGTGGGCGCTCCGGGTCCTCCGCGACCCCCGGATGTGGGCGCCGGACCGCTTGCACCACTCCCCGACCGGCCACGCGACCGTCGCCGCGGCCGTGCTCGACGCCCTCGGGGTCGAGCACGGGCTCGACCCGGTGACGCCGGAGCCGCTCGAGGCCAGACCGTGGCGCGAGGCCCGCGTCGAGGACCTCGGGTGGGCGCGCGAGTACCTCGTCCCCTGGGTCGTGCGGCGCATCCGGCACACGTCGTCCGGCGACGGCATCAGCGCGAAGCGGCCCGACCTGCAGCCCGTTGACGTGACGTCCGACACGCCCTGACCCGGAGTGCACCCTCGGTCGGAGGCCGCACCCCCGTGTGCGCGGCGCGGTGTCCGCCAGGGGGCGCGATCGGTCAGTCGACCGGGCGGCGCAGCGTGAGCGGCCCGTCGTGCAGCGGCTGCGTGGTCCACTCCCCCGTCGCCGTCCCCGCGGTCGGGTCGAGCCGGAGCCGGGCGGCGTGCGGGGTCTCGACGAAGCGGACGACGACCTCGACGGTGCCGTCGGGTCCGGTCGCACCGCTCGTGGCGAGCGGCCCCTCGACCGACCACGCGCCCTGACCGACCGGGACCGACAGCAGCCCGCCGTCGACGTCGACCGTGAGTCGCCAGCCCTCGGCGTCGGACTCCAACCGGAGCCCCTCGAGCACGCCGTCGGACTCGTAGGACCCGGCCACGGCGTCGGCCAGGCGACCGCCCTGCACCGGGGGCAGCCCGAGGGAGGCGAGCCGTGCCTCCAGACCGGGGTCCGCGTCGACACCGGCGGCCGTGCCCGCAGCGCCCTCGTCGCCGTCCTGCGGCGCGATCGCCGGCAGCAGGTGCTGCCAGGCCGCGTCGAGCACCGCCTGCATGTCGAGCGACTGCCCGGTCAGGGCGAGCACGACGTCCTGCTCCGGCAGCACGACGCAGAACTGGCCGTACGCGCCGTCGCCGCGGAAGCCGTGGCGGGCCATCCAGAACTGGAAGCCGTAGCCCTGCCGCCAGTCCGCGTTCTCCTCGTGGGGGTTGTCGACCTGCGTGCTCGTGGCGGCGTCGACCCAGTCCTCGTCGAGGATGCGCTGCCCGTCCCACACGCCCCGCTGCAGGTACAGCTGGCCGAGCGCTGCGACGGCGGCCGTCGGCGCGTACGCACCGCTGAACCCGAGCTCGGCGCCCGTGTCGTCGCGCTTCCACGAGAGGTCGTCGATGCCGAGCGGGTCGAGCAGGCGCGGGCGCAGGTAGTCGACGAGGGACTCGCCGCTCGCCCGGCGGACGATCGCGGCGAGCGTGTACGTGCACGGCTGGTTGTACGCGAAGACCGTGCCGGGTTCCTCGTCCGGCGGGGTGAGGAGGAACCCGCGGACCAGGTCCTCCGGGTCGGTGGCCTCGGCCCGCTGCAGGGTCTCCTCGCGGTGCCCGGACGCCATCGCGAGCAGGTGTCGGACCCGGATCCGGCGACTGCGCTCGTCGGTGACGTCCGCGTCGAGCTCAGGGAAGCACGACAGCACCGTGGCGTCGAGGTCGACGAGCCCCTCACGGACGGCGATGCCGACGGCAGCGGCGGTGAAGCTCTTGCTGAGCGAGTAGAGCAGGTGGACGCGGTCCGCGGCGTAGGGGGCCCACCATCCCTCGGCGGCCACCCGGCCGTGTCGCAGCAGCACGATGCTGTGCGGCTCGACGTCCGGTGTCGACTCGAGGGCGTCGAGGAACGCGGTGATCCCGCGTGCGTCGATGCCGAGGGCGGACGGGGTGCTGCGCGGGAACGTCGTCGTCACGCTCGAGAGCCTACGCGGCGAGCCCCCAGCGCTGCGGTGGCGACGCGGGGTCGAGCGACGTGGAGGCCGCGCGCGGGGCTGCGCCGGCGGCGGCTGCCGACGGACTGGTCTCGACGCCGCGGAACGGGTTCGTCCAGCGCCACCAGAGCCCCGGGTCCTCGATGGAGCGCTCGAGCTCGAGCGGCACGGTCACGGGGTCGTGGTGCTCGATCGAGAACCGTACGGAGCCGACCCGCTCGCCCCGCTCGCCGAGCGTGACGCTGTCGAGCCGGGTGCGTGCGGTGACCGTCGTGTCGCCCCAGACCAGGACCTCGGCGGCATCGGCGGCCACGGCGTCGGCGTCGTCCCGCCAGGGCGTCGAGTAGGTGCCGAAGGTCTGGCCGGCGTGCGTGAGCGTGACCGTCTGGAAGTTGTCGGCCACCGAGCGGAGCAGGCGGCGGACGTCGACGTCGAGTGACGGGTGGTCCCTGCCGCCGAGCATGACACCGACGACGGTGACCTGCCGGCCCCCGCGCTGGTACGTGGCGGCGAACAGCAGGCAGGCCCCCGCCTCGTCGAGCGTGCCGGTCTTGATCCCCTCGATGCCGTCCATCCCGAGGAGCTTGTTCGAGTTCTCGATCTCGCCCGCCCCGGGCACGGTCACCTGCTCCGTCCCGACGATCTCCTTCACGACGGGGTCAGCCAGTGCGAGCTGTCCGAGCCGCACCAGGTCGGTCGCCGTCGAGCGGTTCGCGGGGTCGAGGCCGGTCGGCTCGTGGATCGTCGTGTCGTCCAACCCGTGCTCGTCCAGCCAGGCCGAGGCGGCGCGCTCGTAGCCGTCCATCGACCCGAAGGCCCAGAGCGCGAGTGCACCGGCGTAGTTGTTCGCCGACTTCATCAGCATGACCTGCATGGTCTGGTGCTCGGACAGCCGCAGGCCGTCCGGCATCGGCGCCACCTCGCCGTTCTGCGCCAGGTACTCGGCGTAGAGCGCCTGCATCTGCGCGTCGAAGCGGATCGTCGGGCCGGACTCCCCGCGGTCGAGCGGTCTCGCATCGAGCACGACCAGGGCCGTCACGACCTTGGTGATGCTCGCGATCGAGCGGGCCTTGGTGTCCCCGCTGGTGCGCAGGCTCTCCGGGAACCCGGTGGCCTGGACCGCGGTCGCCCCGTAGCCCGGGAACCGCAGGTCCGGCAGGGTCGAGGTCGGGGCGGAGTACTTCGTCGTGGTGGCGCTCGCCGGCGCGAACGGCACGACGGCGACGGCCACCAGGTACCCGACGGCGAGCAGGAGCACCGCGACGACGCCGATCGTCACGGGCCTCCTGACGGCGGAGCGGGGGCTGCGGACGACACGGGGCACGGGAACCGAGGGTACCGGGCAGTCCCGGGGTGCCGGCCGACAGCGAGCCGCCGGTCGTCCCCCGACCGTCGTGTGACGAACACGTAAAACATCGCGCTCCGGGATCCGTGCGTCGCCCGGCAGCCCCTAGCGTGCTGGACATGCACCACGGAACCACCCCGGGCGCCACGCGTGGCGGCCGCACCACCGCCCCGTCCACCGACCCGGCCACCGACCCGGCCGAGGGCAAGAAGACCGCACCGGGCCCGGCTCCGGCTCCGGCTCCGGCTCCGGTCACGGTGCTCCAGCCCGACACCGGCCCGGTCCGGTCGTCGCGGTACCTGCCGGCCGAGGCCGACCGGGTGCTCTGGGGACGGCTCCCGAACGGCGACGACCGCCCGGTCGTGACGCTCGCTCCCGGTGACGACCTGACGATCGACACCGTGAGCCACGAGGGGCTCCTGCCGGACCAGGGCAGTGACCCCGTCGCCTTCTTCGGCCGCCACGGCGTCGCGCCGGAGCACGTGCTCGCCGACGCGGTCGCGATCGCCCGGACCGGTCGCCGCGACCCGGAGCGGGACGGCCCGCACGTGGTCACCGGACCGATCGCCGTCGACGGTGCCGAGCCGGGCGACGTCCTGACCATGACCGTGCTCGAGACGCTCCCCCGCGTGCCGTACGGCGTGGTGTCGAACCGGCACGGCCGCGGGGCCCTGCACGGCGAGTACCCGGTCGACGGGCGCACCGTCAGCGTCTTCGCCGACGTGGTGCCCGCCGACGACGGGCCCGGCGACGACGGGCCCGGCGACGACAGGCCCGGCGACGACCGGCTCCTCGGACGCATCCCACTCACCGAGCGCGGGGACCGGTACGCCCGGTTCCCGCTCGCGCCCTTCCTCGGCATCATGGGCGTCGCGACCCCCGGCGAGCGGCTGCACTCGGTCCCGCCCGGACGTCACGGCGGCAACATCGACGTCAACCTGCTGCAGGCCGGTGCGCAGCTCCACCTGCCGGTCCTCGTGCCGGGTGCCCTGGCCTACGTCGGCGACCCGCACTTCGCGCAGGGGGACGGCGAGGTCGCGCTCACCGCCATGGAGGCCTCCCTCCGTGCGACGGTGCGCTTCGACGTCACGCCGGCCGCCGAGGCAGCGCAGCAGTTCGGGGAGCTCGTCTGGCCGCTCGTCGAGACGCGGGACCACCTGGTGCCGACCGGACTCGACCCCGACCTCGACGAGGCCGTCCGGGCCTGCGTCCGGCACGCGATCGCGATCCTGGGCGCGCGGTACGGCATGGAACCGCACCTCGCGTACGCCTACCTCAGCGCGGCGACGGACTTCGACGTGTCGCAGGTGGTCGACCTGGTGACCGGGGCGCACGCCCGCATCCGCAAGGCCGACTTCGCGGACGTCCGGTGACGGCCGCGGCACGGCCGACCGGCGGTCCGTCGGCACCGACCGGCCTGCTCGACGCCCTCGACGCCTACGAACGGGCACTCGCCGACGACGACCTCGCGGCGCTCGACGACGCGTTCGTCCGCTCCGCCGACACCCTGCGCGGCGACGACCGCGGCCTGCTCGTCGGGCACGACGCGATCAGCACCTTCCGCGGTGCGCGGGGTGGAGTCGCGCCGCGCCACCTGTCCCGCACCGAGGTCCGGGTGCTCGCCGAGGACCTCGCGCTCGTCGTCTGCGTCGCCGCGTTCCGCGACGGCGGCTCGGGTCTGCAGACCCAGCTCTGGCGCCGTCAGGCCGACAGGTGGCGCATCGAGGCGGCGCACGTCACCGGTCGATCCCGACCCCTCGACACCACCGTGTGGCGCGTCGTCGGCGACCCGCTCCTGCCGCCGACCGGCCGCGGCCGTCTCGACGGCGCCACGGTGGCGGTCAAGGACCTGTACGCCGTCGCCGGCCACCGCGTCGGGGCCGGCAACCCGACGTACCTGCAGGAGTCCGTGCCCGTCCCCGCCTCCGCAGCGGCGGTCGCCGCCCTCCTCGACGCCGGCGCGTCGGTCCGCGGCATCGCGCGGACGGACGAGTTCGCCTACGCGCTGACCGGACGCAACGAGCACCACGGCACCCCGCCGAACGGCGCCGACCCGTCGCGTGTGCCGGGAGGCTCGTCCAGCGGATCAGCGTCGGCCGTCCGTTCCGGGGTGGCGGACGTCGGACTCGGTACGGACACCGCGGGATCGCTGCGGATCCCCGCCTCGTACCAGGGGCTCTGGGGCCTGCGGACGACCCACGGCGTCGTCGACCGCGCCGGACTGCTGCCGCTCGCGCCGTCGTTCGACACCGTCGGGTGGCTGACCAGGGACGCCGACACCATGGTCCGGGCCCTCGACGCCTCGGTGCCGCACGGGTCGCACCCCGTGTCGGAGTCCGGGGCGCCGGTCGTGCTCGCGGAGCTCCTCGCCGCCGCGGACCCGGCGACGCAGGACGCCGTCCACGCCGTCGTCGGTGACCTGCCGGTCGTGACGCTCGACGACCTCGGGCTCCCCGCGCTCGACGACCTCCGCGAGCTCCTGCGGCTCGTGCAGGGTGCCGAGGCGACGGCGGCGCACGGGAAGTGGATCGCGGCCCACCCCGGCGCCCTCGGGGCCGTCGTCGGGCAGCGGTTCGCCGCGGCCGCCGCGAACCCGCCGGACCTCGTCGCGGAGGCCCTCCGGCGCTTCCCGGGGGTCCGGGCGGCGATCCGAGCGGCCCTGGTCGACCGGGTGCTCGTCACGCCGACCGCTCCGGGCCCGGCCCCGTCGCTCGGCGCCGGCGCGGAGGAGCTCGAGCGCGTCCGCACCGCGACGACCACCATGACCGCGCTCGCGAGCGTGGGCGGGGTGCCCTCCCTGAGCGTGCCGGCGCTCACCGTCGACGACGCACCCGTCGGCCTGTGCCTGACCGGCGGGACCGGCACCGACCGAGCACTGGTGACCACGGCGGACCGCTGGCTGCGCGACGGGGTCGGCACGGGCCTCCCGGCCGGCGCTGCCTGAAGCGGTACGCCGGGCCGTCGACGAGCGGTCAGCTGGTCAGGTGGTCGGACGTGCAGCGCGCTGCGCGTGCGTGACCGCCCAGAGCCCCACCGCGCTCGCCGCCGCCACGTTGAGCGAGTCGACGCCGTGCGCCATCGGGATGCGGACCGTCGTGTCGGCGGAGGCGATCGCGGCGTCGGTCAGGCCCTGCCCCTCCGTGCCCATCACGAGCGCGACCCGCTCGGGGACGTCGGCGACGAACGCGTCCAGGTCGACCGAGCGGTCGGTGAGCGCCATCGCGGCGAGGTGGAAGCCCTGCGCGCGGAGTTCCTCGCCGGCGGCCGGCCACTCCCCGATGCGGGTCCACGGCACCTGGAGCACCGTGCCCATGCTCACCCGGACGCTCCGGCGGTACAGGGGGTCCGCGCAGCGCGGGCTCACCAGGACCGCGTCCGCCCCGAGGCCGGCGACGCTGCGGAACACCGCGCCGACGTTGGTGTGGTCGACGACGTCCTCGAGCACCACGACGACCTTCGCGTCCCGGACCACGTCGGCCACCGACGGCAGCTCCGGTCGGTGCATCGCGGCGAGGGCACCCCGGTGCATCCGGAAGCCGGTGAGGTCCTCGAGCAGCGCATCCGGTCCGACGAAGACCGGGCCGTCGTGGTCCGCCACCAGGGGCAGCACGCTGTCGAGCCACTTCTCCTGCACGATGACGCTCCGCGGGACGTGCCCGGCGCGGACCGCGCGCTCGATGACCGTGTTCGACTCGGCGATGTACAGCCCGCCCTCGGGCTCCGTGACCCGCCGCAGCGCCACGTCGGTGAGCCGGGCGAAGTCGTCGAGTCGGGGGTCGTCGAGAGAGTCGATGCGGACGGGGTGCACGGGGCTCGTTTCGTGGGAAGGCGGCTGGGCGTTCGGCTGTTGAGGGTACCGTGGACGACGTGCTGACCGACCCGATGACGGACGAGCTCGACCGCGTCGTGGAGCTGCTGACGGGCAAGCGCGTCGCCGTGCTCTCCGGCGCCGGGCTGAGCACCGACTCCGGCATCCCCGACTACCGCGGCGCGGGCCGGGTGGTGCGGAAGCCGATGACCTTCCAGGAGTTCCGCTCCGACCCGGCGAAGCGCCAGCGCTACTGGGCCGGTTCGCACCTGGGGTGGCGCACCTTCGCCGCCGCCCGGCCGAACACCGGTCACCGCGCGCTCGCCGCCCTCGAGGACGCCGGCATCGTCACCGGGGTCGTCACGCAGAACGTCGACGGCCTGCACCTCCGCGCCGGGTCCCGGCGGGTCGTGGAGATCCACGGCTCGATGGACCGCGCGGTCTGCCTGACGTGCGGGCAGGTGTTCTCGCGTGCCGACCTCGCCGGTGTGCTCGATCGCGAGAACCCCTGGATCGACGAGCCGGGCACGGTGCAGCTGCAGCCGGACGGCGACGTCGAGATCACCGACGTGGAGCGCTTCCGGGTGCCCGACTGCTCGGTGTGCGGCGGGGTGCTGAAGCCGGACGTCGTGTTCTTCGGCGAGTTCGTGCCCGCCGAGAAGTTCCGCGAGGCCGTCTCGATCGTCGCGGACGCCGACGCGCTGCTCGTCGTGGGCTCGTCGCTCACCGTGAACTCCGGCGTCCGACTGGTCGACCACGCCACCCGGCGGAAGCTCCCGGTCGTCATCGTGAACCGGGGAGCCACCCGCAGCGACCGGCGCGCGGTGGCGAAGCTCGACGCCGGCACCACGGAGACGCTCGAGGCACTGGCTGCGCGGCTCGTCCCGTCCGCCGCGGCGTCGGCTGCACCGGCGCCGCCCGCTGCGGAGTCGTCCGCTGCGGTGTCGGCTGCTGCGGAGTCGGCTGCTCCGGTGTCGGCTGCTGCGGAGTCGGCTGCTCCGGTGTCGGCTGCTCCGGAGCGCTCTGGCAGGATCGACGGGTGACGACGCTCCTCACCCTGGTCCGGCACGGCGAGACCGACTGGAACGCGCAGCGGCGCATCCAGGGATCGACCGACATCCCCCTCAACGACACCGGACGTTCCCAGGCCGCGGCCACCGCGCTGCTCCTCGGTCGCCGACGGTTCGACGCGGTCGTCGCGTCACCGCTGTCACGCGCGTTCGAGACCGGCGCGATCATCGCCCGCCACCTCGGGCTGCCGGAGCCAGCCACCCACCCGGGTCTCGCGGAGCGCTCGTACGGCGAGGCCGAGGGGCTCACCGACACCGAGGTCGCCCAGCGCTACCCGCACGACGACGTCCCCGGACGGGAGTCCCGCTCCGCGCTGCTCGCACGGGCGACCGAGACGCTGGCCGAGATCGCCGTCCGCTTCGACGCGGGGTCGGTCGTGGTCGCCACGCACGGTGCCGTCATCCGGGCCGTCGTCAACGCCGCGGCTCCCGGCACGGCGGACCGGTACACGACGCCGATCCGCAACGGGTCCGTGCACTCCTTCCGCTGGGACCCCGAGCGGTTCCGTGCCGAGCTCGTCCGCTTCGACGACCCGCTCGACGAGGTCTCGGAGCAGACGGGCGATGAGTCCTTCGCCGAGCAGAACCCGCTCGAGCGCCGGTAGCGCGGGCGGCGGCCCGTCGCGCACGGTGGACCGGTACCGGACGGTGGACCGGTACCGGACCGTTACCTGCGGCTCCGCGAGCGCGGGGGCCCGCTCGGACTAGGCTCCGGTCCACGGGCGGCCCGACCACCGTCCGGTGGTGCTCGCACCCGTGCGCGAGGAGGGGCCGTGACGAACCAGGGACCGGTGGACGACCGAGTCGACTCGTCCGACGACCTCGACCGGGCGTTCGGCCCGGACACGGCCTCCGTCACCCGGCCGTCCACCGGCCAACGACTCCGACGCGGCACCGTCATCACGCTGTCCTTCGTCGCGGTCGGCGTCGTCATCGCCGTCGTCCTGTCGACGATCGTCGGCAGCATCCAGACCGGGGTCGGCGGGGTGTTCCCGCGACCCCAGGCAGCGCTCGACCGGTTCCGGACCGCGGCGGCCGACGTACCGGGCGTGCTCGCCGTCCGTGACGAGGAGACCACGCGCGACTCCCTCGCGGCCTACCGGGTGTCCGCCGTCGTCGAGGCGTCACCGGACCTGTCGCCCGGTCAGCAGGTCGACCTCGTCCGCGCCCTGAGCGCCGCGGCGGCCGACGCGGACGGCAGCGGAGTCGTCGTGTCGGCGGAGGCCCGCTTCGACACCCTGGTGGTCGGGGTCACGACGGACGCCGAGGTCACGCGACAGCGGCTCGAGGTCGCTCGCTCGGTCGCGGCGATCGGCGGGGTCGTCGCGGTGCGCAGCGACTGGGGTCCGGGGGCACCGTCGGACGAGCCGGACGCGCAGCGCGTCGAGCTCGCCACGGTCGGCACCGGTGTGGCCCTCGCCGCGATCATGGACGTCGCACAACGTGAGACGCACGGGGTCTTCCCCGGCGCCGAGGTGACCTCGCGTCAGCCGTCCTGACGACACCGCTGCTGTCGGCGCCGCCACCACTCGTGCGCCGGTCCCGGTCAGCGCTGCTCTCGGTCCTGCACCGCGCGCTCGACGGCCCGGGTCACCTGTTCCGCCGAGTCCTGCCACCGGAACCGGGCCGCCCGCTCGAGCGAGGCCCGCGATGCCTCGTCCCAGCGGTCCTCGAGTCGCCGCACCGCCGCTGCCACCGCGGACGGCGACGACGGGTCGAAGTACTCGGCCGCGTCCCCGCCGATCTCGCGGAAGATCGGGACGTCGCTGACGACCACCGGGGTCCCCACACCCATCGCCTCGACCAGGGGGATGCCGAAACCCTCGTCGAACGAGGCCGTCGCCAGCGCCGTCGCCCCGCGCAGGGTCGCCAGGTACTCGTCGTCGGAGGCACCGTCGTGGAAGACGATCGCCCCGGTCGGCGCCAGGGCCTCGAGCCGTCGTCGGTCCGCGTCGGACACCCGCGACATGCAGTGCAGCGTCCAGTCGGCTCCGAGCAGGGGCAGTGCGGCCGCGAGCGTCTCGACGTTCTTGTACGGCATGAACGACCCCATGTAGACGAGCGTCCGCGCACGGCTCCCGTCGGGCTCGCGGGGCACGGCCGGGTCGGCCGCGTTGTACGCCACCGTGACGGGGCGCTTCGTCAGACGGTGTCGCTCGATGAGCCCCGCGGTGGTCTCGGACACCGTCACGACGCCGTCCGCGCCGTTCAGCAGCAGGCGTTGCGGCGCCCAACTCAGGTGGAAGAGCCGCCAACCGAGCCGGATCGGCCACGAGAACTCCCGCGGAGGCGTGCGGTTCCGGTAGTAGATGAGGTCGTGCAGCGTGAGCACGAGGGCGTAGCGGCGGCCGCGGGACCCCATGGTCTGCATCGGTGAGAAGACCGCGTCGAGACCGAGCCGGTTCACCGTCCGGGCCACGAGCGGCTCCCCCGCGTCCGTCGGGGCCGGGATGCGTTCCCACGGGATGCCGTCGGGCAGCGACGCGAGCTGCCGTTCGTCGTGCACGAGCAGGACGTGGTCGTGCCGGTCGGGCAGGTGCGCGACGACGCCGGCGGTGAAGCGGCTGATGCCGTCGTGCCGACCGATCCGGACGTACCGGCAGTCGATGCCGATCCGCAGGCGCCTCACGACGCGGACTCCCCCGGGGTGCCGCCGGCCGACGGTGACGCCGCCGACGTGTCGGGAGCCTGCTGCGGTGCGGTGGACCTCGTCCTGCGCGGGTTCCCACGTCCGGCACGACGGCGGGCCGTCGGCTCGGCCATGCGACGGAGCACCGCGTCGGCGGCGGCTCCGGGCGTCTCGTAGTGCACGAGGTGTCCCACGTCGGGCACCACGACGAGCTCGGCGTCGCGGAGTCGGGAAGCGAGTGCACGCTGCTCGGGCAAGGCCGTGATGTCGTCGTGCTCCGCGGCGACCAGCAGCACGGGGACGTCGATGCGGTCGGCGTACTCGGACACGTCGTGCGTGACCGAGGTGCGGAACGCCTCGAGCACGCTCGTGCGGTCCGCGAACGCCGAGAAGTACCGGTCGTGCTGGTCGTGCACCCATCGCCGCAGGTCGCGGTCGCGTGACTTCAGCATGGCGAGGCTCATCGCCCGCACGATCGCGCGGTTCCGGAGCAGCCCGAGTCCGAGCGGCCTGGGGAGCACCGCGCCGGCCCGGTAGTAGCTGATCGCGATGCCGGTGCCGACGGCCCGGGGCCCCTGCAGCGCGGGTGCCGCGATCGGGTTCACCAGCACGAGCAGCCGGGTGTGGAGGCCGGCCGCGACGGTGGCCGCCGTGACGATCGACCCGAAGGAGTGTCCGAGCACCACGGTTTCGGGACCCAGGGCGAGCGCGCGGTGGAACCCGGTGAGCCACCCGACGTAGGCGTCGACGTCGGAGACCGGCAGCGGGTCGGAGATCCCGAAGCCGGGCAGGTCGGGGACGACCACGCGGACGCCCCGGAGGTGGGCGGCGATCGTCTCGAGTCCGTGGTGGTCGCCGCGGAACCCGTGCACGGCGAGGACCGTCTCGGTCGCGTCGACCGGCCCGTACTCCCAGTAGTGCGTGGTGCGGCCGTCGAGGGTCACGGCCCGGTGCACGACCGGTGTCGCGGCGACGAGCGACTGGTACGGGGAGATCACGGGTGGTTGCATCGCGGCCAGTCTACGAAGCGGCGACCGGGCGGGGTGCGTCCCGCGCCCCGCTGTGGAGGACGACGGACGGGAGGGACGCTGTGGAGGGGTGTCGCGCCTCCCGTCCGGCCACGTGACGCGGTCGTCACGGCGACCCGCGGACAGCAGCAGGAGCACGCGCCTACTGTGGCCGTGGTCGGGCCACGCCGCCGGCCCGCCGACGACGAGGAGCACGCTTGACCTTCACGGCCCCGATCCAGCTGCCCGGCCTGACCCTGGACCCGCAGTGGTACAAGCGCTCGGTCTTCTACGAGTGCATGATCCGCTCGTTCGTCGACTCGAACGGCGACGGCATCGGGGACATCCAGGGCGTCATCGGCAAGCTCGACTACCTGCAGTGGCTCGGCGTCGACGCCATCTGGCTGCCGCCGTTCTTCCAGTCCCCGATGCGCGACGGCGGGTACGACATCTCCGACTACCGGGCGATCCTGCCCGAGTTCGGCACGCTCGACGACTTCCGCGAGCTCGTCACGAAGTCGCACGAGCGGAACATGCGCATCGTCATCGACATGGTGATCAACCACACCTCCGACCAGCACGAGTGGTTCCAGCAGTCCCGCGAGGACCCGGACGGCCCCTACGGCGACTTCTACGTGTGGCGTGACACCGACGAGCACTACGAGAACATCCGCATCATCTTCGTGGACACCGAGGAGTCGAACTGGACCTTCGACCCGGTCCGCCGGCAGTTCTTCTTCCACCGGTTCTTCTCGCACCAGCCCGACCTCAACTTCGAGAACCCGGCCGTGGTCGAGGCCGTCTACGACGTCGTGCGGCACTGGCTCGACCTCGGTGTGGACGGGCTGCGGCTCGACGCCATCCCCTACCTCTTCGAGTCCGAGGAGGGCAACGGCGAGGGCGAGCCGGAGACCCACGAGTTCATCAAGAAGCTCCGGGCCATGGTCGACGACGAGTACCCCGGGCGTGTCCTGCTCGCCGAGGCGAACCAGTGGCCGCGTGAGACCGCCGCGTTCTTCGGCACCGACGAGGAGCCGGAGTGCCACATGGCGTTCGACTTCCCGGTGATGCCGCGCATCTTCTACTCGCTCCGCGCGCAGCACGCCGCCGAGCTCAAGGCGATCCTGTCCGAGACCCTCGACGTCCCCGAGAAGGCCGCCTGGGGGGTGTTCCTCCGCAACCACGACGAGCTCACGCTCGAGATGGTCAGCGAGGAGTACCGCCAGGCGATGTACGGCTGGTACGGCTACGACCCGCGCATGCGGTCGAACATCGGCATCCGTCGTCGCCTCGCTCCCCTGCTCGACAACTCACGCGCCGAGCTCGAGCTCATCCACGCCCTGCTGTTCTCGCTGCCCGGGTCGCCGTTCCTGTACTACGGGGACGAGATCGGCATGGGCGACAACATCTGGCTGTCGGACCGCGACTCCTCGCGCACGCCGATGCAGTGGACCCCGGACCGCAACGCGGGCTTCTCGACCGCCGACCCGGGCAAGCTGTACCTGCCGGTCGTGCAGTCGCTCGTCTACAACTACGCGCAGGTCAACGTCGAGGCGCAGCTCGCCCAGTCCCGCTCCCTGCTGCACTGGGTCCGCAACGTCATCCACGTCCGCAAGGCGCACCCGGTCTTCGGCCTGGGCTCGCTGCACGTGCAGGACACCACCAACGACTCGGTGCTCGCGTTCGTCCGGTCGTGGGAGGGGTCCGGGCAGCAGTTCGGCCCGTCCGCCGAGGACGTCCTCTGCGTGTTCTCCTTCGCCACCAACCCGACGTCGGTGACGATCTCGGCGCCGGAGTTCGCCGGACGGCCGCTGTACGACCTGTTCGGCGGCGGGTCGTTCCCCGCGTTCGACGAGGACGGCAACGTCACCCTCACCATGGGGACGCAGTCGTTCTACTGGCTGCACGTGGGCGCGCCGGTCGGCGTGTAGCGAGCGTCGGCGGGCGGCCGCCGGTCGGGGGCGACCGTCCGTCGGAGGGCGACCGTCCGTCGGAGGGCGGCCGTCCGTCGGAGAGCGACCGTCCGTCGGAGGGCAACCGTCCGTCGGAGGGCGACCGTCCGTCGGGGAGGCGCTGCCGGCCTGGAGGCTCGACTCGCCCCCGCCGGGTGGCTCACCACCCGCTCGTCGCCGCGTCCGGCGCATCGACCGGGGCGCACCGGCCGCGCTCGTCGACCAGGACGCGGGCGGGTCGCGGCGTGCCCGCCAGGCGGGTCGCGTGGAGCGTGTCGGACCGTCCCGTTAGCCTCGTGCCGTGACGTACTCCCCAGCAGCGCTCGACACGCCCGCACCCGCCGCCCCGGCCGTGCAGGACCTGAGCGGTCGTCCCTGGTGGCACGCGCTCGGCGTGTTCGACCTCGAGACCACCGGCGTCGACGTCGAGACCGCCCGCATCGTCACGGCGCACGTCGGCCTGATCGACATGACCGGACGCTCCATCGCGGAGGGTGCCTGGATCGCCGATCCCGGGATCGCGATCCCCGAGGGCGCTGCCGCCGTGCACGGCTACACGACCGAGCGCGCCCAGGCCGAGGGGCGCCCGGCCGGCGAGGTCGTCGCCGAGATCGTGGCAGCGGTCGAGGCCGTGTTCGCGCGCGGCATCCCGCTCGTGATCTACAACGCTCCGTACGACCTGACGGTGCTCGACCGCGAGGCCCGACGGCACGGCATCGCCTCCCCCGTCATCGGCAACGTCGTCGACCCGCTCGTGATGGACAAGGCGCTCGACACCTACCGCAAGGGCAAGCGCACGCTCGAGGCAGCGTCCGAGCTCTACGGCGTGACGTTGTCCGACGCCCACGACGCCGCCGCGGACGCGATCGCTGCCGGGCGTGTCGCGCAGGCCATCGCGGCGAAGTACCCGGAGGAGCTCGGTGTCTCCGCCGAGGAGCTGCACCGCAAGCAGGTCGGCTGGTGTGCCGAGCAGGCCACCTCGTTCCAGGACTACATGCGGAAGAAGCGCGACCCCTCGTTCACCGCCGACGGTCGCTGGCCGCACCGCAACGGCTCGTAGCGTCGCGGTCGCCGCGGCGCCGTCTCCGCGCCGCCACTGAGCCGCTGTCGCCACGCCGCCACTGGGCCGCTGAGCCGGTGTTGCCGCGCCGGCGCTGAGCGGCCGCTGTCGCCGCGCGCCGCAGCTGGGCCGCCCAGCGAGCGGTGCCGCACATCGGCGCTCCCTGCCAGCGCCGGGCGCCGGCGTCCGGCACCCGCCTGCTGTCCCGCAGAACCGGAAGCACGTCGCGCCGTGGAATCACGTGGTGCGACGTGCTCTCCGTGGTGCGCGAGCATCGCGCACCACGGCCCGCGCACCGCGGCCTGCGCACCTCGCAGCCCGTGCACCACGGCCTGCGCACCTCACAGCCCGTGCACCACGACCGGCGCACCGCGCACCGCGCACCGAGGCTGCGTCGCACGGTGCGCTGCCGGCCGTCGGGCGGCGCGACGCTGCCACCTCGACCGGCGAGCGTTCCCGGCGGTCCCACACCGAGCCTCCCGGCCGTGACCGCGGTTCGCGCCCGCAGTACGCGCACAGCCAGACGCACCTCGAACCACGTGAACGCCTGGCGCGACGTGCTTCGTGTTGCGCGCGAGCACCACGCGCCACGGCGCGACAGCACGACGACGCCGTGCGCGCATGCTGGACGCCGCGCCCGCGCCCGCGCCCGCGCCGCGCTCGCGCCGCCCGTGCGCTGTTGCGCCCCGTTCCGGACCCTGCGCCCCGGTGTGCCGGGGCACA
The DNA here is from genome assembly GCF_000772085.1 of Curtobacterium sp. MR_MD2014. Classification (NCBI taxonomy): domain Bacteria; kingdom Bacillati; phylum Actinomycetota; class Actinomycetes; order Micrococcales; family Microbacteriaceae; genus Curtobacterium; species Curtobacterium sp. MR_MD2014. The sequence continues at coordinate 1,809,766 of NZ_CP009755.1, forward strand.
GCATCCGCAGCAGGGCGCGTCTCGCGTTCTCACCGACCACAGCGCGCCGTACCCGGACCCGGCGCCCCACCCCGGCACCACCACCCGGGCAACGCAGAACGGGCGGCCCTCCCGAAGGAGGGCCGCCCGTCCGAGCGCGAACGCGGACTTACTTGCTGAAGCCCTTGAAGCGCTGGTTGAACTTCTCGACGCGACCGGCCGAGTCGAGGATGCGCTGCTTGCCCGTGTAGAACGGGTGCGACGCCGACGAGATCTCGACGTCGATGACCGGGTAGGTCGCACCGTCGAGCTCGATGGTCTTGTCGCTGGTCGCGGTCGAACGCGTCAGGAACGTCTCACCGGAGGCCAGGTCGCGGAAGACGATGGCGTTGTACTCGGGGTGGGTGTCGGTCTTCATGGAGATTCCTCGGTTGGAGATTGTGGGAGATGCGCGGACGGCCGGTTCGAGCGGACTCGATCGGGACCCCCGCGCGGGAAGTCTGCGGCGTGCGCCAGCCGTCCACGTTACCAGACGACGGGCAGGATCGGGAGCGTCAGGCCGCGCGCGCCGTGTACCGACCGGCGTCCTTCGAGACGGTCAGCTCCACGCCGAAGGCCTGGGACAGCGTGGGAGCCGTCAGGACCTCGTCGATGGGGCCGGCGGCCTGGATCCCACCGTCGGCGAGCACGAGGGCGTGCGTGAAGCCCTCGGGGATCTCCTCCACGTGGTGGGTGACGATGACGATCGCCGGCGAGTCGCTGCTCTGCGCGTAGCCGCCGAGCGTGCGCACCAAGCTCTCGCGCGCACCGAGGTCGAGCGAGGCAGCCGGCTCGTCGAGGAACAGCACCTCGGGATCGGTCATCACGGCGCGCGCGATCTGCACGCGCTTCTGCTCGCCGTCGCTCAGCTCACCGAACGTGCGGTCGGTGAAGTCACCGAGGCCCCACTCGTCGAGCACCCGCTGGGCGCGGCGGACGTCGAGCTCCTCGTACTCCTCGTTCCAGCGACCGGTGACCGAGTACGCGGCGGTGAGCACGACGTCGACGACCTTCTCGGTGACCGGGATCCGGCGGGCGAGGGCGGTCGACGCGAAGCCGATGCGCGGACGCAGCTCGAACAGGTCCGCGCCGCCGAGCTCGGTGCCGAGCACCTCGACACTGCCCGACGTCGGGAACGTCTGGGCACCGGCCACCTGCAGCAGCGTGGTCTTGCCGGCGCCGTTGGCACCGAGCACCACCCAGCGTTCGTCGTCCTGCACCTCCCACGAGATCCCGTCGAGGATGGTGGCCCCGTTGCGGACCACGGAGACGTCTGACAAGCGCACGACCGAGGGCATGGCTCCAGCCTACGGCTTCCGGGCGAGCACCTCGTCGTAGACCTGCCGCGTGCGGTGCGCGATCGCGTCCCACGTGAACTCGCTCTCGACGCGGAGGCGTCCTGCGCGTCCCATGAGCTTGGCGAGCCCCTCGTCGGCCAGGACCTCGTCCAGCGTCCGGGCGAGGTCGGCCACGAAGCGGTCCGGGTCGTTCGGCGTGCCGGTGCCGTCCTGTGCCTGGTCGATCGGGACGATGCGCCCGGTCAGCCCGTCGGCGACGACCTCGGGGATGCCGCCCGTGCGCGTGCCGACCACGGGGATGCCACAGGCCATGGCCTCGAGGTTGACGATGCCGAGCGGCTCGTAGATCGACGGGCAGACGAACACGGTCCCCGACGACAGGACGTTCACGACCTCCTGGTGGGAGAGCATCCGGTCGATCCAGACCACACCGTCGCGCTCCGCGCGCAGGGACTCGACGAGTCCGGTCACCTCGGCCATGATCTCCGGCGTGTCCGGAGCGCCCGCGCACAGCACGATCTGCACGTCCGACGGCAGCGACGCCACCGCGCGGAGCAGGTACGGCAGGCCCTTCTGCCGGGTGATCCGGCCGACGAACACGACCGAGCGGCGCGACGGGTCGATGCCGAGCGCGCGCACGGCGTCCTCGTCGACGGTCGGCTTCCACTCGTCGATGTCGATGCCGTTGTAGACGACGTGGACCTTCGCCGGGTCGATGGACGGGTAGGAGCGCAGGATGTCCGCCCGCATGGCCTTCGAGACCGCGATCACGCCGTCGGCCTGCTCGAACGCCTCACGTTCCATCCAGCTCGACAGGCGGTAGCCGCCCCCGAGCTGCTCGGCCTTCCACGGGCGCAGTGGCTCGAGGCTGTGGGCCGTGACCACGTGCGGGATGCCGTGGGTGAGCTGCGCGATGCGCCCCGCGGCGTTGGCGTACCAGGTGTGGGAGTGCACCAGGTCGGCGCCCGCGACGTCGGCGGCGATGCGGACGTCGGTACCGAGCGCCTGGAGCGCGCCGTTCGCGTCCTCGAGGCCCTCGGGCGTGCGGTACGCCCACACGCCCTCCTCGTCACGGAACGCCCCGAAGGCGCGCACCCGGACGTCCGTGTCCGTCCCCGACCGCAGCGCAGCCGTGAGCTCGGCCACGTGGACACCCGCTCCGCCGTAGACCTCCGGCGGATACTCCCTGGTCAGTAGATCGACTCGCACGGACTCAACGTAACGGGTTCGCCGTCCGGACGCCTACTGTGAACCACATGGCACCAAAGAAGGTATTCGGCATCGTCCTCGCCGGCGGCGAGGGCAAGCGGCTCATGCCGCTCACGGCCGATCGCGCGAAGCCCGCCGTCCCGTTCGGCGGCAACTTCCGTCTCATCGACTTCGCGCTCTCCAACCTCGTGAACTCCGGGTTGCAGAAGATCGTCGTCCTGACCCAGTACAAGTCGCACAGCCTCGACCGTCACGTGGCCGAGACCTGGCGCATGGAGGGGCTCCTCGGGTCCTACGTCGCGTCGGTGCCGGCGCAGCAGCGACTCGGCAAGCGGTGGTTCGCCGGTTCGGCGGACGCGATCCTGCAGTCCCTCAACCTGCTCCGCGACGAGCGCCCGGACATCGTGGTCGTGGTCGGTGCGGACCACGTCTACCGCATGGACTTCCACCAGATGATCGAGGCGCACATCGCCTCCGGCCGCAGTGCCACGGTCGCGGCGATCCGGCAGCCGATCGGCCTCGCGGACCAGTTCGGCGTCATCCAGGTGGACCAGGACGACCCGACCAAGATCGACGCGTTCCTCGAGAAGCCGAAGGACGCCGTCGGCCTGGCCGACTCGCCGGACGAGATCCTCGCGTCGATGGGCAACTACGTGTTCAACGCCGACGCCCTCGTCGACGCGGTGCTCCGCGATGGCCAGATCGAGTCGAGCAAGCACGACATGGGCGGCGACATCGTCCCCGACTTCGTGGCCCGCGGCGACGCCGGCGTCTACGACCTGCAGCGCAACGACGTGCCCGGCTCGAACGACCGCGACCGGTACTACTGGCGCGACGTGGGGACGATCGACTCGTTCTTCGACGCCCACATGGACCTCATCGCGCCGGTCCCGGTCTTCAACCTGTACAACCAGGACTGGCCGATCTTCAACCAGCAGACGAACCTGCCGCCGGCGAAGTTCGTCCGCGACGCGAACGGCAACACCGGCTCGACGGTCGACTCGATCGTGGCGCTCGGGTGCCTGCTCTCCGGCGCCCAGGTGGAGCGCAGCGTCATCGGTCCGTGGTGCGGGATCGACTCGGGCGCGAAGGTCCTCGACTCCATCGTGTTCGAACGGGCGTCCATCGGCGCCGGTTCGGTCGTGAACCGCGCGATCCTCGACAAGGACGTGGTCATCGCGCCCGGTGCGCAGGTCGGCGTCGACCGCGAGACCGACGAGGCCCGCGGCTTCACCGTCACGGAGTCCGGCATCACGGTCGTCGGCAAGGGCGTCCGCGTCGAGGCCTAGTCCGGGACGGTCGCCGAGTCCGGGCTGCACCTACCGACGTCGGCAAGGGCGTCCGCGTCGAGGCCTAGTCCGGGACGGTCGCCGAGTCCGGGCTGCACCCGCTGACGTCGGCAAGGGCGTCCGCGTCGAGGTCTGACCCCACCGCACCGGCCTGGAGGCGCGGCTGACGTCACAGACGTCGGCCGCGCCTCCTGCTGTCGGTACCGTTGGTCCGTGCCACGCTTCCTCGTCGTCCTCGATGCCGACTCCACGCTGCTCGAGGACGAGGTCATCGAACTGCTCGCCGACCACGCCGGGACCCGGCCACAGGTGCAGGCGGTGACGGAGCGCGCCATGCGCGGCGAGATCGACTTCACCGAGAGCCTCCGGGAGCGGGTCGCGACCCTGGCGGGCCTCCAGGCCGACGTCTGCACCCGCGCGCAGCAGGCGGTCCGCGTCACGCGCGGAGCCGAGGAGCTCGTCCGGGGCGTCCACGCCGCAGGCGGCACGGTCGGCGTCGTGTCCGGCGGCTTCCACGAGGTGCTCGACCCCTTCGCCGCGCGCCTCGGCCTCGACCACTGCCGGGCGAACCGTCTCGAGGTGGTCGACGGCGTGCTCTCCGGTCGGGTGCTCGGTGACGTCGTCGACGCCGAGGCGAAGGCCGAGACCCTGCGTGCGTGGGCCGGGGCGGACGACGTCCCGCTGTCGCGCACGGTCGCGGTCGGCGACGGCGCCAACGACCTGGTCATGATGGGTGTCGCCGCCCTGGGCGTTGCCTTCGACGCGAAGCCGCTGGTGCGCGAGCGGGCGGACGTGGCGGTCGTCGACCGCGACCTGTCCGCGGTGCTCGCGACGCTGGGCCTGCGGGGCTGAGCCGCACGCGCCGCGGAGCCGAGTCTCGCCTCCGCGGACACGTTCGCGGACTCCACGTCGCGAACGTGTCCGCCCAGCCGAGTCTCGAGGACGGTCCGAGCGGGCCGCCGGTCGGTGTCCGGGGCTAGTGCCCCATCCCGAGACCGCCGTCGACCGGGATCACCGCACCCGAGACGTACCCGGCACCGTCGCTCGCCAGGAAGAGCGTGGCGTCGGCGACGTCGTCGACCGTGCCGTAGCGCGCCGCCGGGATCTGCTTCTTGAACTCGGCCTGCAGCTCCTCGGGCAGGGCTGCGGTCATGTCGGTCTGGATGAACCCCGGCGCGACGACGTTGGCCGTGATGCCGCGCGACCCGAGCTCGCGCGTGATCGAGCGGGCCATGCCGACCAGGGCAGCCTTGGACGAGGCGTAGTTGACCTGACCGACCTGTCCGTAGGCGCCCACGACGCTCGACATGAGCACGATGCGGCCGAACTTCGCCTTCATCATCCCCTTGGTCGCGCGCTTGACGACCCGGAACGTGCCGGTCAGGTTCGTGTCGACGACGCTCGTGAAGTCCTCCTCGGACATGCGGAGCAGGAGCTGGTCGTTCGTGATGCCCGCGTTGGCGACGAGGACCTCGATCGGCCCGAGCTCGGCCTCGACCTGCGTGAAGGCCGCGTCGACCGAGGCGGAGTCGGTGATGTCCGCGGCGACGGTGAGCGCCCCCTCGGGTCCGCCCTGGCCGCTGCGGGAGGTCACGGCGACCCGGTGCCCGGCGGCGACGAAACGCGCTGCGAGGGCGTGCCCGATGCCGCGGTTGCCGCCGGTGATGAGGACGGTACGGGGGGTGGTCATGATCGCTCCGTTCGAGTGGTGGTGACGCGGTGTCCGCCGACCTGACGGCCGAGCCGTGGGCCGCTGGACACGCCCGGACGAGCGTACCGGAGCCGTTCCCCGCAGCTGTCCCCCGCGCGGCGGGGCAACTGTCGGTGGTCCGGGCTTAGGCTTGACCCTGGCGAATGGAAGAACACCGTATGAAGTCGACGCAGCGCCGGTTCCACGCGACGCACACCCACTCCGGGTCCACGCAGAGCATCACGTCCCTGCCGGACTCCCCCGAGCTGGACCGGGCGCACCGCCTGTCCAAGTACGTCTGGCAGATGGGCGTGCGCGTGGTGTGCTTCATCGGCGCCGTCCTCGTGTGGACGACCTGGCACACGTGGCTGGCGGTCATCCCGATCGTCCTCGCCGCGGTCATCCCGTGGGTCGCGGTCATCCTCGCCAACGCCGGCAACCACGCCGAGAGCGACATCGTCGCCCCGGCCGGAGCCATCGAGCTCTACGACGCCGTCGACCCCCGCCTCCGCGAGCAGCAGGAGGACGCCCGGGCCGAGGCCTACCGTGCCGAGCAGGAACGCCTCCGCGAGCAGGCCCAGCACGCGCAGGAGGAGTGGCAGCGGAACGGCGACCGCTCCCGTGTGTGGTCCGCGAAGTCCCGGACGCGCCGCTGATGGGGGCGACGTTCGACCTCTTCACGGAGCCCGGCGCGACACCGGTCTGCTCCCGGGCCGGCTGCACGAACACCGCCGAGTGGCGGATCAACTGGCGGAACCCGCGCATCCACGCCGTCGACCGCGTGAAGATCTGGGCGGCCTGCGAGGAGCACTGCGACTTCCTCGCCGACTACCTGCGCTCCCGCTCCTTCCCGGTCCGGGTGACCGGGATGCACGAGGACGTCGACAGCCTCGACGACGTCCGTGCGCGGGAGGACGCCCCGAAGAACGACGTCGGGGTGCGCTCCAGCGGCACCGGACGATGACGGACGAGTTCGACCCCAGCGCCCGCTACGGCCGGAAGCACGCCGCGAAGCTCCAGCGCGACGCCGCTCCCGGGTCCGTCCACGCGGACACCACCGACGGCCCGACGGTCGGCTGGCGGTTCGTCCGGAGCCGCCGCTGGCTCGGGTACTTCGCGATCGCCGTGGCCTTCGCGATCATCTGCACGCTCTTCGGGATGTGGCAGTGGGACCGGCGCAACGAGGCCGTCCGGCAGAACGAGCAGATCGCGCAGAACTACGACCACACGCCCGTGCCGCTCGACCAGGCGCTCCCCCGGGCCTCGTCCTGGACCGACGACCAGCAGTGGCTCCGGGTCGAGGTCACCGGCCGGTACGACGTCGACGACCAGCTCCTCGTCCGCAACCGCGTGCACAACGGCCAGCCCGGGTTCGAGGTCCTCACGCCGCTCGTCACCGCCGACGGTCGCGCGTTCGTCGTCGACCGCGGGTGGGTGCCGACCGGCAACCGGCAGGACGCGCCGGACAGCGTCCCCGCTCCGCCGAGCGGACAGGTGACGGTGATCGCACGCCTGCAGCAGAGCGAGCCGCGCATCCCCGGCCGCACCGACCCCTCGCACACCGACCAGGTGCAGTCGGTGACGCTCGCCGACGTCGCGGGCAAGGTCGACGCCCCGATCTGGACGGGCGCGTACGGCCAGCTCGCCTCCGAGTCCCCCGCTCCTGCGGAGGCCCGGCCCCTCGGGTGGGACCGACCGTCCGCGGACACCGGTCTGCACCTCAGCTACTTCATCCAGTGGTTCCTCTTCGCCGCCGGAGGATTCGGCTTCCTGGCCTACGTGATGGTGCAGGAGTACCGGAACCTCAACCAGGACGACCCCGAGGAGCGCGAGCGTGCCCTCGAACGGCAGCGGCGGAAGGACGCCAAGCCGAGGTCCGACGACGAGGTCGAGGACGAGCTGCTCGGCGCGCACCGCTGACGGATCGCGACCCCGGGACGGACGGGAGGCGCGGTGCCGGCCGGCACCGTCCTCCCTCGCAGGCTCGGTCGGCGCGCCCCGCGCAACGCTCCGCGTTGCCGTCGAGCGGTGCGCGCCCGTCCGTCAGGGGGTCGCTACGCCAGCTCGATGAGCTCCGCGTAGTCCTTGTTCCAGTGGTCCTCGGTACCGTCCGGCAGCAGCAGCACCCGCTCGGGGTTGAGCGCGTCGACCGCACCGGCGTCGTGGGACACGAGCACCACGGCGCCCTCGAAGCCGGCCAGCGCGTTGAGGATCTCCTCGCGCGACGCCGGGTCGAGGTTGTTCGTGGGCTCGTCGAGCAGCAGCACGTTCGCGCCCGACACGACGATCATCGCGAGCGACAGCCGGGTCTTCTCACCACCGGACAGGACGCCGGCCTTCTTGTAGCCGTCGTCGCCGGTGAACAGGAACGAACCGAGCACACGACGGGCCTCGGTCTCGTTGAGGTCCGTCGACGCCGACACCATGTTCTCGATCACCGTGCGGTTCACGTCGATGTTCTCGTGCTCCTGCGCGTAGTACCCGATCCGCAGGCCGTGCCCGGGCAGGATCTCGCCCGTGTCCGGTCGGTCCGCACCCGCCAGGATCCGGAGCAGCGTCGTCTTGCCCGCACCGTTGAACCCGAGGATGACCACGCGCGACCCACGGTCGATCGCCAGGTCCACTCCGGCGAAGATCTCGAGCGAGCCGTACGACTTCGACAGCCCCTCGGCCATCAGCGGAGTGCGACCGCACGGTGCCGGCGTGGGGAAACGGATCTTCGCGACGCGGTCGGCGACGCGCTCGTCCTCCAGTCCGGCGAGCAGCTTGTCCGCGCGCGCGACCATCTGGTGCGCAGCGGCAGCCTTCGATGCCTTCGCGCCGAAGCGGGCGGCCTGGTCCTTCAGGGTCGCAGCCTTCTTCTCGGCGCCGGCGCGCTCCTTGCGGCGGCGCTCCTCGTCGGCCACGCGCTGCCGCTGGTAGAGCTTCCACCCCATGTTGTAGACGTCGATGGTCTGACGGTTCGCGTCGAGGTAGAAGACGCGGTTGACGACCTCGTCCACCAGCTCCACGTCGTGGGAGATGATGATGACGCCGCCGGGGTAGGTCTTCAGGTGCTCGCGGAGCCACACCACGGAGTCGGCGTCGAGGTGGTTCGTCGGCTCGTCGAGGATCATCGTCTCGGCGTCCGAGAACAGGATGCGGGCGAGTTCGATGCGCCGCCGCTGGCCACCCGACAGCGTCTTCAGCTGCTGGTCGAGGATGCGGTCCGGCAGCTTGAGGTTCGATGCGATCGACGCCGCTTCGGCCTCGGCGGCGTACCCGCCGAGCGCGTTGAACTGGTCGTCGAGCCGGCTGTACCGCCGCATGGCCTTCTCGGCCACGTCGGCGTCGTCGCTCGCCATGTCCAGCGTCGCCTGACGGATGCCCTCGACGAGCTCGCCGAGACCACGGGCGTCGAGGATGCGCTTGCGCGCGGTGTCCTCGGGGTTGCCCGAGCGCGGGTCCTGCGGCAGGTAGCCGATCTCCCCCGAGCGCTCGATCTTGCCGTCGGTCGGCTGCGACTCACCGGCGAGGGCCTTCGTCATCGTGGTCTTGCCGGCGCCGTTGCGCCCGACGAGCCCGATCTTGTCACCCTTCTCGACGCGGAAGGACACGTGCTCCATGAGGAGGCGAGCGCCTACGCGGATCTCGAGGTCGTGCACGGCAAGCACAGGAGGACGTCCAATCAGTTGGTGATGTGCACAACGACGTGTGCGGGAGGTGCACCGCTACGCTGACGGGACCGATGGTCCTCGAACGGGACCAGCAGTCCATTCTAGGAGAATCCATGACGAACGCCACCGGGTTCGCTCGCCGCGCAGTCCTCGCCGACCGTCTTCGCACCTCGGGGCTCGCCACCGACGCCGCCCTGGTCGCCGGCGGCGCGCTGTTCACCGCCGCGATGGCACAGCTCCAGGTGCCGATGTGGCCGGTCCCGATCACCGGGCAGACCCTGGCCGTCGTGCTCGTCGGCGCCACGCTCGGCGCCCGACGCGGCATGCTGTCGCTGCTCGTCTACGCCGTTGCGGGCCTCGCGGGTGCACCGTTCTTCGCCGAGTTCTCCGGTGGTCTCGCAGCCCTGGCCTCGCCGAGCTTCGGCTACGTCATCGGCTTCGTGCCGGCCGCCGGCCTGGTCGGCTGGCTCGCCCGCCGGAACTGGGACCGGAAGGTCGGGCGTGCCACGGTCGCGATGCTCCTGGCGACCGCCGTCCCCTTCGTCACGGGCCTGCCCTGGCTCGCGGTGGTGCTCGGTCAGCTCGGCGCGCCGAACGACCTCCAGTCGGTGCTCGCCGCCGGCCTCTACCCGTTCATCGTCGGTGGCGTCGCCAAGGCCCTCATCGCCGCCGGTGTCCTGCCTCTGGCGTGGAAGCTGGTCGGCCGCCGCTGACGCACCCGCACGACGACGGGCCCCGCACCTGCTGGTGCGGGGCCCGTCGCTGTTCCGACCCGGGCTGCTGTCTCCCGACGCGAGCGAGCACGACACGCCGCGCGACGATCGCCGGGCGGGCGATGGGCGTCGCGGGGACCGGTCGAACGTGACGGATCGTGCGCACTCGGCGTGGCGGGCGCACCGCACCGACGACGGACGGGAGGCGCGGTGCCAGCTGGCACCGCGCCTCCCGTCCGTCTGTCGTGGCGGCTAGATCGAGAAACCGAGCGCGCGCATCATCTCGCGTCCGTCGTCGGTGATCCGCTCCGGACCCCACGGCGGCATCCACACCCAGTTGATGCGGAACGCGTCGACGATGCCGTCGAGCGCGTTGGCGGTGTCGCCCTCGATGACGTCGGTCAGCGGGCAGCCCGCGCTCGTCAGCGTCATGCTGATCACGAGGGCGTTCGCCTCGTCGTCCATCGCGAGGTCGTAGATGAGGCCGAGGTCGACGATGTTGACGCCGAGCTCCGGGTCCTGGACCTCCTTGAGGCCCTCGACGACCTCGTCGAACTTCTCCGGGGAGAGTGCGGTGATCATCAGTTGCCCGCCGCTGCGGCCTGCACGTAGCGGTCGTAGCCCTCGTTCTCGAGGCGCTCGGCCAGCTCCGGACCACCCTGCTCGGCGACCTTGCCCGCGACGAACACGTGGACGAAGTCCGGCTTGATGTAGCGGAGGATGCGCGTGTAGTGCGTGATCAGCAGGACGCCGAGGCCGGTCGCTGCCTTCGCGCGGTTGACGCCCTCGGACACGATCTTCAGCGCGTCGACGTCGAGGCCGGAGTCGGTCTCGTCGAGCACGGCGAACTTCGGCTTGAGGAGCTCGAGCTGCATGATCTCGTGGCGCTTCTTCTCGCCGCCGGAGAAGCCCTCGTTGACGTTGCGCTCGGCGAACGACGAGTCCATCTTGAGGTCGGCCATCGACTGGCGCAGGTCCTTGACCCACCCACGGAGTGCGGGGGCCTCGCCGTCGATCGCGGTCTTCGCGGTACGGAGGAAGTTCGACACCGTGACGCCGGGGATCTCGACCGGGTACTGCATCGCGAGGAACATGCCGGCGCGGGCGCGCTCGTCGACGCTCATCGCGAGGACGTCCTCGCCGTCGAGCGTGATCGAGCCGCCGGTGACGTTGTAGCGCGGGTGACCGGCGATCGTGTAAGCCAGGGTGGACTTGCCGGAGCCGTTCGGCCCCATGATCGCGTGGATCTCGCCCTCGTTGATGGTGAGGTCGACGCCCTTCAGGATCTCCTTGGTGCCCTGGTCGGTGTCGATCGAGACCTGCAGGTCGCGGATTTCGAGAGTGGACATTGCGTTCCTTCGGTTACAGCTGCTGTGCGGCGTCAGCCGCGCGGGAAGAGTGGTGGTGTCGCTCAGTCGACGGGGACCGGGTCGTGCACGTCGACGTAGACGTCGCCGTCACGGACCTCGACCCGGAAGACCGGCACCGGCTCGTACGCCGGGAAGTTCTGCGGCTTGCCGGTGGCCAGCGAGAAGCGCGACCCGTGGGCCCAGCACTCGAGTGTGTCGCCCTCGACGAAGCCCTCGGCCAGGGAGATGTCCCCGTGCGTGCAGGTGTCGCCGATCGCGTGCACGGCCCCGGCCGAGTCCTTCACGATCGCCACGGCGGTGCCGTCCACGACGACGCGCATCGGGCTGTCGACGGCGATCTCCGACTCGGCGCAGACCTTCTCGGCCATCAGGCGTCCGCCTGCTCGGCCTCGGGCTCCGCAGCGGCGACCGCGGTCCGGCCGTCGGCGAGCTCCTGCTCGACCGCGGCGATCAGGCGCTCCTCGAGCTCGGGCGCGCCGATCTTCTGGATGACCTCGACCAGGAAGCCGAGCACGACGAGGCGCCGGGCTTCCTCCTCGGGGATGCCACGGGCCTGCAGGTAGAAGAGCTGCTCGTCGTCGAAGCGACCGGTCGCACTGGCGTGCCCGGCCCCCTCGATGTTGCCCGTCTCGATCTCGAGGTTCGGGATGCTGTCCGCGCGCGTGCCGTCGGTGAGCACCAGGTTGCGGTTCTGCTCGTACGAGTCGGTGCCGTCGCCGGCGCGCCCGATCAGCACGTCGCCGATCCAGACCGTGTGCGCACCCTCCCCCTGTAGCGCGCCCTTGTAGTTGACGCGGCCACGGGTGTTCGGGGCGTCGTGGTTCACGTACACCTGCTGCTCGATGTACTGGCCGGCGTCGGCGAAGTACACGCCGTACATCTCGGTGTCCGCACCCTGCGCCCCGAGGTGCGTCGAGGGGTTCACGCGGACGACGTCGCCGCCGAGCGAGACCACGACGTGCTTGAGGAAGGCGTCGCGACCGACCTCGGCGAACTGCGTCGACACGTGCACCGCGTCGTCGTCCCAGTCCTGCAGGCTGACCACCGTGAGCCGTGCGCCGTCACGGACGACGATCTCGACGTTCTCGCTGAGGAGCGCCGACCCGCGGTTGTCGATGACGACGATGCCCTGGGCGTGCTGCTCGGCCGTGATGACCGTGTGCGCCGCGCGGGCCTGCGTGCCGAAGTCCGAGCGGGTGATCGAGATCGACTCGTGCGCCTCGGTCGCCTTGACGGTGACCTTCAGCACCGCGTCGCGGGCGGTCCAGGCCGCCGCGGCCGCGCGGTCCTCGGGCAGGCCGGCGGTGCCGACGACCGGGTCGTCGCTGCGACCCCACTCGACGTCGGCCCCCTCGGTCTGGCGGGCCAGGAACGGGTAGGCGGAGCCGTCGAGGCCACCCTCGAGCAACGGCTGGAGCTTCGCGAGCGGCGCGAACTTCCAGTTGACCTCGCGGCCGGTCACCGGCGGGAACGCGTCGAGGTCACCGGACTGCGGCCGCTCGGACCGGGTCTGGACCGGGACCTTCGCGTCCCAGCCGCCGTCGGAGTGCGCGCGGGCACCGTGCTGGTCGGTGCCCTGCGTGCTGCGTGCGGACGGAGCCTGCTGGCCCTGTGCGACGGCCGAGGGCTCGACCGGCTGGTCGATGCGCGGTGCGGGGGTGGCCCCGTCGGTGGGTGTCGGGTTGGTGCTGGTGTTCGACATCTAGCCGACGGATCCTTCCATGCTCATCTCGATGAGCTTGTTGAGTTCGAGCGCGTACTCCATCGGGAGCTCGCGGGCGATGGGCTCGATGAACCCGCGGACGATCATGGCCATGGCCTCGTCCTCCGGCATGCCGCGCGACATGAGGTAGAACAGCTGCTCCTCGCTCACGCGGGAGACCGTGGCCTCGTGGCCGAGCTGGACGTCGTCGACGCGGATGTCGATCGCCGGGTACGTGTCGCTGCGGCTCACCGTGTCGACGAGCAGCGCGTCACAGCGGACCGTGTTCGCGGCGTGGTGCGCGGCCGGGTCGACGCGGACCTCACCGCGGTAGCCGGCGCGGCCGCCGCCACGGGCGATCGACTTCGAGACGATCGACGACGTCGTGTACGGCGCCATGTGGATCATCTTCGCGCCGGCGTCCTGGTGCTGGCCCGGACCGGCGAACGCGACGGACAGGGTCTCGCCCTTGGCGTGCTCACCGGCGAGGTAGATCGACGGGTACTTCATCGTGACCTTCGACCCGATGTTCCCGTCGATCCACTCCATCGTCGCGCCCTCGTGCGCGATCGCGCGCTTGGTGACGAGGTTGTAGACGTTGCTCGACCAGTTCTGGATCGTCGTGTAGCGCACGCGGGCGTTCTTCTTCACGATGATCTCGACCACGGCGGAGTGCAGCGAGTCCGACTTGTAGATCGGCGCCGTGCAGCCCTCGATGTAGTGGACGTAGGAGTCCTCGTCCGCGATGATCAGCGTCCGCTCGAACTGGCCCATGTTCTCGGTGTTGATCCGGAAGTAGGCCTGCAGCGGGATCTCGACGTGCACGCCCTTCGGGACGTAGACGAACGAGCCGCCGGACCACACGGCGGTGTTCAGCGCGGCGAACTTGTTGTCGCCGGCCGGGATCACCGAGCCGAAGTACTCCTCGAAGAACTCCGGGTGCTCGCGGAGCGCCGTGTCGGTGTCCATGAAGATGACGCCCTGCTGCTCCAGGTCCTCGCGGATCTGGTGGTAGACGACCTCGGACTCGTACTGGGCGGCGACACCGGCGACGAGGCGCTGGCGCTCCGCCTCGGGGATGCCGAGGCGCTCGTAGGTGTTGCGGATGTCCTCCGGCAGCTCTTCCCAGGTCTGGGCCTGCTTCTCGGTGGACTTCACGAAGTACTTGATGTTGTCGAAGTCGATGTCCGACAGGTCGGCACCCCACGACGGCATGGGCTTGCGGTCGAACAGCGTCAGCGCCTTGAGGCGGAGCTTGTGCATCCACTCGGGCTCGTTCTTCCGGGCGGAGATGTCGCTGACCACCTCGTCCGACAGACCACGGCGCGCGGACGCGCCGGCCGTGTCGGAGTCGGACCAGCCGAACTCGTACTGGCCGAGCCCTTCGAGTTCTGGACGGTCGATGAGCACGTCGGACATGGTCTCCTCGTTTCCTTCTCGCGGCAGCGTCTGTCGGGACAACCCGTGACGTCCGGACGCCATTCCACCGCGGACCTCCGACAGGAGTCCCACGGCGTTGCTGCCTCGCAACGTCGATGGTCCCACGCAGTCGTCCGACCGATCGGCGATCACGGCCCATTCGGAGCCGGCGCCTGCCTAGACTTGACTGCTGCTGAACCCTCGAATCCTACAGGTTCACCGCACGGAACAACAGGAAGGCACCACCCTCGTGACTCGCGTCGGACCCACCGTCGAGCAGGGCGTCCGCCCCGGCACCCGCACGCCGCGGTGGTGGTCCCTCCCCCGCGCCGTCGACCCCCGCGTGATCTGGCTCGCCTGGGCGTCCTTCGTCGTCGAGGTGGTGCTGATCGGCACCGGCGGCCTCGTCCGCCTGACGGCGTCCGGGCTCGGCTGCCCGACGTGGCCGAAGTGCACCGCCGAGTCGCTCGTGTCGACCCCGGAGATGGGGATCCACGGCGTGATCGAGTTCGGGAACCGTCTGCTCACCTTCGTGCTGGTGGTGGTCGCGGTCGCGATGTTCCTCGCCGTCGTCCGCATGCGCCGCACGCGCCCCGAGCTCTTCTGGCTCGCCTTCGCCCAGGGCATCGCGATCCCCGTGCAGGCGGTGATCGGCGGCCTCAGCGTCCTCACGAACCTCAACCCGTTCGTCGTCGGGCTGCACTTCGTGGTGTCGACGACGCTCGTCACGGTGACGGCGACGCTCGTGTACCGCTCGATGAACGGTCCGCGCACCGCGGTGCGGCTCGTCCCGGGCTGGTACACCGGCCTGGTCCGCGGCACCGTCGTCGCGGTGGTCGTCACCGTCCTGGTCGGCATCCTGACCACGGGCTCCGGGCCGCACGCGGGTGCGAGCGAGGCGGTCGACGGGGGCCGTCTGCACCGCACCGGGTTCGACCCGCAGCTGATGGAGCACCTGCACGCGATCCCGGCCTACGCGCTGTTCGCGCTGACGCTGGCGCTCGTCGTCGGCGCGGTCGTCCTCCGGCTGTCGAGCCGCTGGGCCCTCGTCCTGCTCGTCGTCGAGTTCGTGCAGATCGCCGTCGGCCTGACCCAGGCGCGCACGGGCCTGCCGGTCGGCCTGGTGGGGACCCACATGGTGCTCGCCGGACTCCTCGTCGGTGCGGTCACCGTCGTCGTGCTCAGCACGCGCGGCAGCGCCGGTCGCCAGGCCGCGCGGGAGCGCATCACCGCCTGACGCGGTCGTTCGCCACCCTCCGACGTCCCACGCGTCGCCTCCGTCCCGAGCGCCGACGCGTGGGACGTCGTCGTCCGCACGGCTCCGGTCCCGTGACCACGCACAGGACGCCGGCGTCGGCGCAGGACGCCTCCGACCACGCGGGACGCCTCCGGATCCGGCACCGTCTCGCGCAGGTGCGACCGTCTCGTGCGGACGCCGCCGTCCCGCACCTCGGCACCGGGCCGGCCACGATGCGGACGGGAGGCGCAGCACCGCCCACCCCGCGCCTCCCGTCCGACGCCCGGTCGCGGCCGCGCGTCTGCTGCGACATTCCCGTCGTCGTACGACAGCGGCATCGTCGCAGGGCGCACGCGCATCGTGCAGCCCACGTCGCCGGCGGACAGCCGCGACATCCCCGTCGTCGTACGACAGCGGAGCTGTCGCGTCGGCCCGCGCCACCCGGGTCGACCCGGGCACGCACCCCGCGCGCCCGTGTCCGAGCCGCGCCCACCCGACCCGCGAACGCCCGACCCGGGACCGCCCGCGCTGCGCCCCGACGCACGGAGCGCCGCCGGCAGACCGGCGGCGCTCCGTGCGCGGGCGACGAACCCTGGCTAGATCGTGAAGGTGAAGACCTGCGGCAGCAGCGGGTCGATGCCCACCGCGATGAACAGCAGCGTCAGGTACGTGATCGAGCTGTGGAACACCCGCATCGGCTGGACCTGCTCCACGTGCTGGATCGCCCGCGAGTACAGCCGGTGCGACTCGACGACGAACCAGATGCCCCCGGCCAGGGCGACGACCGTGTACAGCGGCCCCATGTGCGCGACCGGGATGAGCAGCAGCGAGCAGACGAGCGTCGCCCAGGCGTAGAGCACGACCTGCAGCCCGACGACGGTGCGGCCGCGCACGACCGCGAGCATCGGCACGTCGGCGGCGTCGTAGTCGTCGCGGTACTTCATCGACAGCGGCCAGTAGTGCGGCGGCGTCCAGAGGAAGATCACCATGAAGAGGATGATCGGCGCCCAGGTCAGCGACCCGGTGACACCGGCCCAGCCGATGAGCACCGGCATGCACCCGGCGGATCCGCCCCAGACGATGTTCTGCGGGGTGCGGCGCTTGAGCCAGAGCGTGTAGACGCAGACGTAGATCAGGATCGCGACGACGCTGAGCGCGGCGGCCAGCCAGTTCACCAGGAAGCCGAGGACGGCGGTCGACAGGACGGCGAGCGTCCACGAGAACACCAGTGCCTCCTTGTCGGAGAGCTCACCGGTGACCAGGGGGCGCTGGCTGGTGCGCTTCATCAGCCGGTCGATGTCGCGGTCGATGTAGCAGTTGAACGCCGAGGCCGACCCTGCCGACATCGCGCCGCCGAGCATCGTCCAGAACACGAGCCAGAGGTCCGGGACCCCGCGCTCCGCCAGGAACATCGTCGGAGCGGTCGTGACGAGGAGCAGCTCCATGACCCGGGGCTTCGTCAGCGAGACGTACGCGCGGACCTTGCGGGACAGCGTCGAGCGGGGTCGATCGGTGTCGGGCCGGGTCGCGGTGGCAGTCAACAGGGGAACCTCAGTCCGTTCGCGTCAGCTCGCACGCTCGGTGGGCGGCTCCGTCACCGTCGGGGCGTGCGTCGACCCGGAATGCACACGGGTCGACACCAGTTTAGGCCATCGAGGCGCCGCGAGGATGCCCCGCCTCGCCGACCGGGCCGGCTGCCCGACACGGCACCGTCGTCACCTGGACACCTTCTGAGTGCGTGGTCACTATGCTGGACACGCCCTCCCGCATCGTGTGCCCCGAAGACGTCGGCCGCGAAGAGCCGGTCGGCCGCCGCTCGACGGCGACACGACACACGGCCCCGGGACGGCGATCATGTCCGTGCGATGGCACGAGCCCTCGCACATGTCGCAACAACGAAGGGTCAACATCCAAGTGGCTGAATTCACCTGGGACGCCATCGACCGGAAGGCCGTCGACACGGCACGCGTCCTCGCCGCCGACGCGGTCGAGGCCGCCGGCAACGGTCACCCCGGCACCGCGATGAGCCTCGCGCCGGTCGCCCACCTGCTCTTCCAGAAGGTGATGCGTCGCGACCCCAGCGACTCCACCTGGATCGGTCGCGACCGCTTCATCCTCTCCGCCGGTCACGCCTCGATCCTGCAGTACGTGCAGTTCTACCTGCACGGCTACGGCCTCGAGCTCGAGGACCTGCAGCACCTGCGCAAGTGGGGCTCGAAGACCCCGGGTCACCCGGAGTACGGCCACACCGACGGTGTCGAGATCACCACCGGCCCGCTCGGCCAGGGCCTCGCCTCGGCGGTCGGCTTCGGCTACGCGCAGCGCTTCGAGCGCGGCCTGTTCGACCCGGAGACCGCCGACGGCGAGTCGCCCTTCGACCACTTCACCTACGTGATCGCCGGTGACGGTGACATGCAGGAGGGCGTCACCAACGAGGCCGCGAGCCTCGCGGGCCGTCAGCAGCTCGGTCGCCTGGTCGTCTTCTACGACTCGAACCAGATCTCGATCGAGGACGACACCGACATCGCGTTCTCCGAGGACGTCGCGGCCCGCTACGAGGCCCTCGGCTGGCACGTCCAGCACGTCGACTGGAAGAAGACCGGCGAGTACTCCGAGGACGTCGAGGAGCTCCACCGCGCCGTCGAGGCCGCCAAGGCCGAGACGACCAAGCCGTCGCTCATCGTCCTCAAGACGATCATCGGTTGGCCGTCGCCGACCAAGCAGAACTCCGGCAAGATCCACGGTTCGGCGCTCGGTGCCGACGAGCTCAAGGGCCTCAAGGAGGTCCTCGGCTTCGACGCGGACAAGACCTTCCACGTCGACCCGGAGGTGCTCGAGTACACCCGCGGTGCGATCACCAAGGGCCAGGCCGAGCACGCCGAGTGGACGAAGATCTTCGACGCGTGGGCTGCGGCCAACCCGGAGAAGAAGGCCATGCTCGACCGCATCAACGCGGGCGAGCTCCCCGAGGGCCTCGAGGAGGCGCTGCCGGTCTTCTCCACCGAGAAGGCCGTCTCGACCCGCGCCGCCTCCGGCAAGGTCATCAACGCCATCGCGCCGCTCATGCCCGAGTTCTGGGGCGGTTCGGCGGACCTCGCCGAGTCGAACCTGACCACGATCGAGGGCGCGAAGTCCTTCGGTCCGGCCGAGGCGTCGACGAAGACCTGGAGCACCGACCCGTACGGCCGCGTGCTGCACTTCGGCATCCGCGAGCACGCGATGGGCTCGATCCTGTCCGGCATCGTCCTGCACGGGAACACCCGCCCCTTCGGCGGCACGTTCCTCATCTTCAGCGACTACATGCGTCCGGCGGTCCGTCTCGCCGCGCTCATGAAGGCGCCGGCGATCTACGTCTGGACCCACGACTCCATCGCCCTGGGCGAGGACGGCCCGACGCACCAGCCGATCGAGCAGATCACCGCGCTCCGTGCGATCCCGGGTCTCGACGTCGTCCGTCCGGCCGACGCCAACGAGGTGTCGTACGCGTGGCTCGAGATGCTCAAGCACAAGGACCGTCCGGCCGGCATCGCGCTGAGCCGTCAGAACCTCCCCGTCTTCGAGCGTGGCGAGGGCGACGCCTCCGGCGAGACGCTCGCCTCGGCGAAGAACGTCGCGAAGGGCGCGTACGTCCTGGCCGAGGCGCCGAACGGCACCCCGGACGTGATCCTCATCGCGACCGGTTCCGAGGTCCAGATCGCGGTCGACGCGCGTGAGCAGCTCAAGGGCGAGGGCATCAACGCCCGCGTCGTGAGCGCCCCCTCGCTCGAGTGGTTCTTCGAGCAGTCGGAGTCCTACCGCGAGCAGGTCCTGCCGAAGGCCGTCACCGCGCGCGTCTCGGTCGAGGCCGGCATCGCGATGAGCTGGCGCGACATCGTCGGCGACAAGGGCCGCAGCGTGTCGATCGAGCACTTCGGTGCATCGGCCGACTACCAGCGCCTGTTCGCCGAGTTCGGTTTCACCACCGAGCACGTCGTCGCCGCCGCCAAGGAATCGATCGCAGCGTCCTGACCCACGAGGGGCCGGATCCGGTACGCCGGGTCCGGCCCCTCTGCCGGGAGGCACGCGGCGGCCCCGCCACCGCGCCTCCCGGCCCACAGACCACGACACACACGGCCCTGGTCGCCTCCGCGCACCGGGCCGGTCGACGAAAGAAGAAGAGAAACCATGGCTGAGAACACCCCCACCGCCGCCCTCTCCGAGGTCGGCGTCAGCATCTGGCTCGACGACCTGTCGCGCGAGCTGCTCGAGACCGGCAAGCTGACCGAGCTGATCGAGCAGAAGAACGTCGTCGGCGTCACCACGAACCCGACGATCTTCGCGTCGGCCCTCGCCAAGGGCGAGCGCTACGACTCGCAGGTCAAGGAGCTCGCGGCGAAGGGCACCGACGTCACCGAGGCGATCTTCGAGATCACCACGCAGGACGTCGCGAACGCGTCCGACGTCTTCAAGCCGATCTACGACGAGACCAAGGGCTTCGACGGCCGTGTCTCGATCGAGGTCGAGCCGGGCCTCGCCCACGACACCCAGAAGACCATCGAGCAGGCCAAGTTCCTGTTCGAGAAGGTCGGTCGCGAGAACGTCCTCATCAAGATCCCCGCGACGCTCGAGGGCCTCGAGGCCATCACCGAGGTCATCGGTGCCGGCATCTCGGTCAACGTCACCCTGATCTTCTCGCTCGAGCGCTACCGCGCCGTCATCGACGCCTACCTCGGTGGCCTCGAGAAGGCCAAGGCCGCGGGCCACGACCTCTCGAAGATCCACTCGGTCGCCTCGTTCTTCGTGTCGCGTGTCGACTCCGAGATCGACAAGCGCCTCGACGCCGCGGGCACCGACGAGGCGAAGGCCCTCAAGTCGAAGGCCGGCATCGCCAACGCGCAGCTCGCGTACCAGGTCTGGACCGAGCAGTTCGCCACCGAGCGTGCCCTCGGCCTGCTCGAGTCCGGTGCCAACACGCAGCGTCCGCTGTGGGCCTCGACCGGTGTCAAGGACCCGTCGCTGCCCGACACGCTCTACGTGACCGAGCTCGCCGCGCCGAACACGGTCAACACCATGCCGGGCAAGACGCTCGACGCGACGTTCGACCACGGCGAGATCCACGGTGACGCCATCGCCGGCTCGTTCGACGACGCGCAGCAGGTCATGGACCAGATCGCTGCCGCCGGTGTCGACTACGACGACGTCGTCGCGCTGCTCGAGAAGGAGGGCGTCGACAAGTTCAACGTCTCCTGGGGCGAGCTCGTCGACACGGTGAAGACCGCGCTCGAGAACAGCAAGTAAGCACGACCGGAGCCTGCGTCCGGAGGACGGGACCACCGTCCCCCGGACGCAGGCACCCCCGGTCAGGACCCGACCGCCGGAGCCGCGACGCGCCTCCCGGCCGGACCTGACCACCACGACGGCGGAGTCGCCGCTGCCCCCGCAGCGCAGCGCTCCGCCGTCTCCGTTCGACCCACAAGGAGTCCACACTCATGTCACCGGTGGCGATCACCCCGGAGCACAACCCGCTCCGGTTGCCGACCGACCGACGTCTGAACCGGATCGCGGGGCCCAGCACCCTCATCATCTTCGGCGTGACGGGCGACCTGTCCCGCAAGAAGCTGATGCCCGCGGTCTACGACCTGGCGAACCGAGGGCTCCTGCCCCCGGGATTCGCACTCGTCGGGTTCGCCCGGCGCGACTGGGAGGACCAGGACTTCTCCCAGCTCGTGCACGACGCGGTCCGGGACCACTCCCGCACCCCCTTCGACGAGGCCGTCTGGAAGCAGCTCGAGCAGGGCATCCGCTTCGTGCAGGGCTCGTTCGACGACCCCGAGGCCTTCCTCGAGCTGAAGCGCACCGTCGACGAGCTCGACGCGGAGCGCGGCACGCTCGGCAACCACGCCTTCTACCTCTCCATCCCACCGAAGATGTTCCCGGTGGTGACCGAGCAGCTCAAGGTCTCCGGACTGACCGAGAAGCGCGAGGGCTCCTGGAGCCGCGTGGTCGTCGAGAAGCCGTTCGGCTCCGACCTCCGCACCGCGCGCGAGCTGAACGCGATCGTCGAGAGCGTCTTCGCGCCCGACGACGTGTTCCGCATCGACCACTACCTCGGCAAGGAGACCGTCCAGAACCTGCTGACGCTCCGGTTCGCGAACCAGATGTACGAACCCATCTGGAACTCGAACTACGTCGACCACGTGCAGATCACGATGGCCGAGGACATCGGCGTCGCCGGTCGGGCCGCGTACTACGACGGCATCGGCGCAGCCCGCGACGTCATCCAGAACCACCTGCTACAGCTCCTCGCGCTCACCGCGATGGAGGAACCCGTCTCGTTCAAGGCCGCTGACCTGCGCGCCGAGAAGGAGAAGGTGCTCTCCGCCGTGCGCCTGCCCGAGGACCTCGCCACGGCGACGGCACGCGGCCAGTACGACGGTGGCTGGCAGGGCGGCGAGAAGGTCCTGGGCTTCCTCGAGGAAGCGGGGATGGACCCCGAGTCCACGACCGAGACCTACGCGGCGATCAAGCTCGACATCGCGACCCGCCGCTGGCAGGGCGTCCCGTTCTACCTGCGGGCAGGCAAGCGCCTCGGCCGTCGCGTGACCGAGATCGCGATCGTCTTCAAGCGCGTCCCCGAGGACGTCTACGGCAACACGCAGGCACCCCTCGGGCAGAACGCGCTCGTCATCCGTGTCCAGCCGGACGAGGGCGTCACGCTCCGCTTCGGCTCGAAGGTCCCGGGCGTCGGCACGCAGGTGCGCGACGTGACGATGGACTTCGGCTACGGACACGCGTTCACCGAGGCCTCGCCGGAGGCGTACGAGCGACTCATCCTCGACGTGCTCCTCGGCGACCCTCCCCTGTTCCCCCGTCACCAAGAGGTGGAACTGTCGTGGAAGATCCTCGACCCGATCGAGGAGTTCTGGGCCACGCAGGGCCAGCCCGAGCAGTACCGTCCCGGCACGTGGGGTCCGGCGTCCGCCGATGCCCTGCTCGCCCGCGACGGCCGGACCTGGAGGCGTCCATGAAGATCGACCTGCCGAACACCACGGTCTCGAAGATCCAGAAGAAGCTCGTCCACATCCGCGAGGAGGGTGGCGCCGTCGCCCTCGGCCGCGTGCTGACGCTCATCATCTCGACCGCCCTCGGGCACGAGGAAGAGGCGATCTCGGCCGCGAACCAGGCGTCGCGCGAGCACCCGATGCGGGTGATCATCGTGTCGAAGAACGACGGCGACACGAAGTCCCCCGGTCGACTCGACGCCCAGATCCGCGTCGGCAGCGATGCGGGCGCGAGCGAGGTCATCGTCCTCCGTGCGTACGGCGAGACCGCGACGGACGAGGAGAGCCTGGTCACCGGCCTCCTCCTGTCCGACGCCCCCGTCGTCGCATGGTGGCCGCAGGCCGCTCCGGAGCAGCCGGCAGCGTCCGC
Organism: Curtobacterium sp. MR_MD2014; assembly: GCF_000772085.1. Classification (NCBI taxonomy): domain Bacteria; kingdom Bacillati; phylum Actinomycetota; class Actinomycetes; order Micrococcales; family Microbacteriaceae; genus Curtobacterium; species Curtobacterium sp. MR_MD2014. The sequence continues at coordinate 1,832,777 of NZ_CP009755.1, forward strand.
GCTGGGCCGGATCGCGCAGCGTCGCATCACGGATGCCGCCGCGCAGAAGGACCCGAACAGCGCGATCGAGGCGCTCGGGAAGTCCTACGTGCCGGGTGACACCGACTTCGCGTGGACCCGCCTGACGCTCTGGCGCAACCAGCTCGCCGCGGCGCTCGACCAGCCGCCGTACGAGCCCGTCACCGGCGTCGAGGTGTCCGGTGCGAGCGACAGTCCGTCCACGATCCTGCTCGCCGCGTGGCTCCAGCTGCAGCTGCAGGTGCCGGTGTCCGTCGTCACCTCGCCGCGGGCCACCGGGTCGAGCGGCATCCACGGGGTCAAGCTCGAGCGTGCCTCGGGCACGATCGACCTCGAGCGCTCGCTCGTCGACGTCGCGACCCTGTCGATGCCCGGGCAGCCGACGCACGACCTGTCGCTGCCCCGACGGAACCTGCGCGACTGCCTCGCAGAGGAACTCCGTAGACTCGACGCGGACGTCCTCTTCGGAGACGTCGTCAAGCACGGGGTGCCCCAGCTGCGCGAGTCCATCGCCGGCTGAGCACCGCACACGGCCGGGGTCCGGGCGGCGGTCGACACGACCGCCGCCCGCCCCGGTCGGACCGAAGGCGGTCGCACCGGTCGGCCGCCACGAACACGGGAGACACGTGACCAACGAACGACGGGTGCTGGTGCACCCGGACAAGCAGTCCCTCGGCGCGTCGGTCGCCGCTCGCTTCATCACGAAGATCATCGACGTGCTGGACGAGCAGGAGCGCGCGGACATCGCGATCAGCGGCGGCTCGGTGTCGACCCTGGTCCTCGCGGCGATCGGGCAGTCGCCTGCGCGTGAGAGCGTGGACTGGTCGAAGGTGCACGTGTGGTGGGTCGACGAGCGCTGGGTCGCCGAGGGCGATGCGGACCGCAACGTCACCGGCACGCAGACGGACTTCTTCGAGCACGTGGACATCCCGCAGGCGAACATCCACCCGATGGCACCGTCCGACGCCGGGCTGTCCATCGACGAGGCCGCCGCACAGTACGAGCGCGAGCTCCAGGAGGCAGCACCCGTGGGTGCGGTCGCGCCGCGCTTCGACATCACGCTGCTCGGGGTCGGCCCCGACGGCCACACGGCGTCGCTCTTCCCCGAGTTCCCGCAGCTCGCGGTGACCGACCGTGCCGTGCTGACGGTCGACGACTCCCCCAAGCCGCCGGCGCAGCGCCTGACGCTGTCCTTCCCGGTGATCAACGCCTCGCAGCGCGTGTGGGTCATCCTGTCCGGCGCCGAGAAGGCGTCGGTGCTCGGCCTCGCACTGGCCGGTGCCGCGGTGGACGAGGTCCCCGTCGGCGGCGTGCAGGGCCGCAAGCGCACCGTGTTCTTCGTGGACCAGGACGCCGCGCGCGAGGTCCCCGAGAACCTCATCGCGTCGACCTACTAGACGCGACCCCCAGACGGACGGGAGGCGCGGTGCCGGCTGGCACCGCGCCTCCCGTCCGTCGTCGGTGCCGGCCCGCGCAACTGCCGTGCGGACGTCGCCTGCCCGCTTCCGGTCGCACGACTTGCCGCTCACCTCCGACCCCGACGGCATGTCGTGCGACCCGAACGACCGCGCGCGGCACGTCCTGCGACCGGAACAGCCAGGACCGGAGGACCGAGGGGCACCGACTACACGTCCCGCGGACGACGAAGGCCCCCGCACCGGATCGGTGCGGGGGCCTTCTGACGTCGGGTGCTACTTCGCGGTACCGCGGCGCTGCCGGAGCTGCTGCAGCGCGTCCTCGAGGAGCTGCGCTGCCTCTTCCTCGGTGCGGCGCTCCTTCACGTACGCGAGGTGCGTCTTGTAGGGCTCGGTCTTCGCGACGACGGGAGGGTTCTCCTTGTCGCGGCCGGCCGGCAGACCCGTCGACGGCGAGTCCACCGTCTCCGGGATCTCGTCGTCCGGCAGGGTCGCCGAGAAGTACCGCACGACCTCGTTGCCGAGGGCGTCCCAGTACGAGACGGCCACGCGCTCGGCCTGGACGCCGCGGTCCTGCTCCCCCATCGGACCCGCGCCGACGCGGGACCCTCGGATTGCACTGCCTCCGGTTGCCATGGCTCAGCTCCCTGCCGTGAACTTGTTGATGAGACCGAGCACGATGATCGAGACGATCCAGACCAGACCGAGGATCACCGTGATGCGGTTGAGGTTGCGCTCGGCGACGCCGGACGCCCCGAGGTTGCTCGTCACGCCGCCGCCGAACATGTCGGAGAGACCGCCACCGCGGCCCTTGTGCAGGAGGATGAGGAGCGTGAGCAGGAGGCTCGTGATCGCGAGCAGGACCTGCAGCACGACGGAGAGTATCGCCACGACGTACCTTTCGTGTGAAGTCAGCCCTGCAAGTGTAGCGGGCCGCGTGAGCAGCCCCGACACCGGCACGGGCGTGGCTCAGGCCGGCCACGCGGACGTGGCCGGCCTGAGCAGGATGGATCAGAGTCCGACGTGCTGCCGGAAGCGCGCGATCGCCGCGAACTCCTGCACGTCGAGCGAGGCCCCACCGACGAGCGCGCCGTCGATGTCGGGCTCGCGCAGGAAGCCGGCGATGTTGCCCGACTTCACAGAACCGCCGTAGAGCACGCGCGTGCTGGCGGCGAGGTCGTCGCCCCAGGCCTCGGCGATCCCGCGACGCAGCGCGGCGCAGTCCTCCTGGGCCTGTTCCGCAGTCGCGGCCTGACCGGAACCGATCGCCCAGACCGGTTCGTACGCGACGACGATCTCGGACGGCTTCACGGCCTCGAGGACGACCTTGAGCTGTTCGACCGGGACGACACCGGCGCCGCGCTGCTCGCGCTCCTCGCCGGTCTCACCGACACAGACCACCGGCACGAGGCCGTGCTTGACTGCAGCGGCGGTCTTCGCGGCGACGACCTCGTCGGTCTCCCCGTGCAGCGTGCGCCGCTCGGAGTGTCCGACGATGACGTACTGCGCGTCGAGCGCTGCGAGGAACGCCCCGGACACGTCACCGGTGTGGGCACCGGAGTCGTACTGGGACAGGTCCTGGGCGCCGAACCGGATCTCGAGCTTGTCGGCCGAGATGAGCGTCTGCACGCTGCGGAGGTCCGTGAAGGGCGGGAACACCGCGACCTCGACGTCGTCGTGGTCGTGGCGGGCATCCTTCAGGGTCCACGCGAGCTTCTGCACGGTGGCGATGGCCTGGAGGTGGTCCAGGTTCATCTTCCAGTTACCGGCGATGAACGGACGGCGGTTCATGCTGCGTCCTTCCCGGAGTTGCCGGCGATGAACGGCGTGCGGGTCATCGGGACCACCCCAGTGCTTCGAGACCGGGGAGCGACTTGCCCTCGAGGAACTCGAGGCTCGCACCACCGCCGGTCGAGATGTGTCCGAACCGGTCGTCCGAGAACCCGAGCGACCGGACGGCCGCCGCGGAGTCGCCACCGCCGACGACACCGAGGCCGTCGACCTCGGTCAACGCCTGCGCGACGGTCTTCGTGCCTGCTGCGAACGCCGGGAACTCGAACACGCCCATCGGACCGTTCCAGAACACGGTCTTCGAGCCGGACACCGCCGACGCGAAGCGCGCCGCGGTCTCCGGGCCGATGTCGAGGCCGATGCCGTCCGTGCCGAACGACGAGGACTCGATCGCGTCGGCGGCGACGGTCTCGTGGTCGGCGTCCGCAGCGAACCCGGAGGCCACCACGACGTCGGTCGGCAGGTCGATCGTCACGCCGAGCTCGTCCGCCTTGGCGAGGTACGCCCGGACGGTGTCGAGCTGGTCCTGCTCGAGGAGCGACTTCGCGACCCCGTGGCCCTGGGCCGCGAGGAACGTGAAGAGCATGCCGCCACCGATGCACAGCGTGTCGACCTGCGGGAGCAGGTGCTCGATGACACCGAGCTTGTCGCTGACCTTCGATCCGCCGAGCACGACCGTGTACGGCCGCTGCGGGTCCTTGGTCAACCGCTCGAGCACCGTCAGCTCGGACTCGATGAGCGAGCCGGCCGCGCTGGGCAGCGCTGCCGCGAGCTCGTACACGGAGGCCTGCTTGCGGTGCACGACGCCGAAGCCGTCCGACACGAACGCGTCACCGAGGGCGGCGATCCGCTCGGCGAACGCCGTGCGCGCCGACGCGTCCTTCGAGGTCTCCTCCGGGTTGAAGCGGAGGTTCTCGAGCAGCAGGACGTCGCCGTCCCCGAGGGCCTCGGCGGCCGCGGTCGCCTCGTCGCCGACGGTCTCGCCGACGAAGGTGACCTCCTTGCCGAGCAGTTCCGAGAGCCGCTGCGCCACGGGGGCGAGCGAGTACTCCTGCGCGGGCGTGCCGTCGGGACGACCGAGGTGCGAGATCACGATGACCCGCGCACCGGCGTTGACGAGCGTGTTGAGCGTGCCCAGCGACGCGCGCACGCGGCCGTCGTCGGTGATCGTGCCGTCCTTGAGCGGGACGTTCAGGTCACACCGGACGACGACGCGCTTGCCGGCGAGGTCGCCGAGGTCCTCGAGGGTGCGGAGGCTCATGCCGAGAGTCGCTCGCCCACGTACTCGGTCAGGTCGACGAGGCGGTTCGAGTAGCCCCACTCGTTGTCGTACCACGAGGTGATCTTGACGAGCTTGCCGATGACCTTGGTCAGGCCGGAGTCGTAGATCGACGAGTGCGGGTCCGTCGTGATGTCGGTCGACACCAGCGGGTCCTCGCTGTAGAGCAGGATGCCCTTGAGCGGGCCCTCGGCGGCCTCCTTGTAGGCGGCGTTGATCTCGTCGACGGTGACCTCGGACGACGTCTCGAGGGTGAGGTCGGTGATCGAACCGGTCGGCACCGGCACGCGGAGGGCGTAGCCGTCGAGCTTGCCGGCGAGCTCGGGCATGACGAGGCCGATGGCCTTCGCCGCACCGGTCGAGGTCGGGACGATGTTGAGCGCGGCGGCGCGGGCACGACGCGGGTCCTTGTGCGGGCCGTCCTGCAGGTTCTGGTCGGCGGTGTACGCGTGCACCGTCGTCATGAGGCCACGCTCGATGCCGAACTTGTCGTGGAAGACCTTGGCGAGCGGCGCGAGGCTGTTCGTGGTGCACGACGCGTTCGAGATGATGTTGTGGTTCTCGGGGTCGTACTGGTCCTCGTTCACGCCGAGGACGATGGTGACGTCGTCGCCGGTCGCCGGGGCCGAGATGATGACCTTCTTGGCGCCCGCGTCGATGTGCTTCTGCGCGTCGGCTGCCTTGGTGAAGAAGCCGGTCGACTCGATGACGATGTCGACGCCCAGCTCGCCCCACGGGAGGTTCGCAGGGTCGCGCTCCGCGAGGACCTTGATCGGCTTGCCGTCGACGACGATGCTGTCGCCGTCGAGCTCGACGGAGACGCCGAGACGACCCGTGATGGAGTCGAACTTCAGCAGGTTCGCGAGGGCCGCGTTGTCGGTGAGGTCGTTCACCGCCACGATCTCGAGGTCGGAGCCCTTGGCGAGGGCGGCCCGGAAGAAGTTACGGCCGATGCGGCCGAAGCCGTTGATGCCGATCTTGACGGTCAATGGATCTCCTGGTGGGTGTGGAGCGCCCCGGGGGCGCTGCTTTTCGGAGTCGTGCGGCCCTGCGGACCCACGTGTGGTGGACGATACGCCCCGTAACGTCGCCGTAACGACCCTAGCAGTCGGACACTGCGCGCCCGCGCCGGATGACGGTCCGTCCGGACGGTCCCGCCGACGGTGGTGGACGCTCCCCCGGACGGACGGACGGGAGGCGCGGTGCCAGCCGGCACCGCGCCTCCCGTCCGTCGTGGGGCCGGTCGGGGCTACGCCCCCTCGAGCTCCTCCGGCACGCTGGCCTCGGTCCCCGGCACGCCGGTGTCGACCGCCTTCTTGTCGGCCATCGCGAGCAGGCGGCGGATGCGGCCGGCGATCGCGTCCTTGGTCATCGGCGGCTCGGCGTGCTGACCGAGCTCGTCGAGCGAGGCGTCACGGTGCTGCAGCCGGAGCGACCCGGCGTACTTGAGGTGGTCCGGGACGTCGTCACCGAGGATCTCGAGCGCGCGCTCGACGCGGGCGCACGCGGCGACGGCGGCCTGCGCCGAGCGGCGGAGGTTGGCGTCGTCGAAGTTCACCAGACGGTTGGCGGTGGCGCGGACCTCGCGGCGCTGGCGCATCTCCTCCCACTCGGCGGTGGTGCGGGCGGCGCCCATGACGGTGAGCATCTGGCCGATCGCCTCGCCCTCGCGGATGACGACGCGGTGGACGCCGCGGACCTCGCGGCCCTTCGCGGCGATCCCGAGGCGCGAGGCGGCACCGACCAGTGCCATCGCCGCCTCGTTGCCCGGGCAGGTGACCTCGAGCGCGGCGGCGCGACCGGGGTCGGTCAGCGTGCCGGAGGCGAGGAACGCACCGCGCCAGATGGCGGCGAGGTCCTCGCGGTTGCCGGTCGTCAGACGGTTCGGCAGGCCACGCACCGGGCGACGGCGCGCGTCCATGAGCCCGGTCTGGCGGGCGAGCGTCTCCCCCGCCTCGAGCACGCGGACCAGGTAGCGGGTGCCGCGGCGGGAGGACGCGGACGACCCCACCGACGCCTCGCTCCGCACGCCGTACAGCTCCGCCAGGTCCTTGCGCACGCGGTGGACGATGATCCGGGTGTCGAGCTCGACCTCGACCGCGATCCTGCCCGAGATGACGTGCAGGCCGCCCGCGAACCGCAGGATGGTCGCGAGTTCGGCGGCGCGGACCGTGTTGCGGTTCACGACGACCCTGGCCAGTTCGTCCTTGACCTCGGCAGTCAACGGCACAGCATCATTCCTAACGTTTTCTCTGGTGGGGTCCGCGGGTCCGGCGCACGTGGGTGTGGAGCGGCCGGAGGAACGGTCACTCCCGGCCGAGATCTCGGTTCTTCACACGCACGGCGACGTCGGACATCCCGCGGAGGAGGTTCGCCAACTCGGCGACGACGGCGACCGAGCGGTGCTTGCCGCCGGTACAGCCGATGGCGATCGTAGCGTGTCTTTTGTTCTCGCGTTGGTATCCCGCCAGCACGGGCTCGAGCACGGCAGCGTACCGCTCGACGAACGAGCGGGCGCCCGGCTGCGACAGGACGTACTCCGAGACGGGGGCGTCGAGGCCGGTGTGCGGGCGGAGTTCCGGCACCCAGTAGGGGTTCGGGATGAACCGCACGTCCGCGACCATGTCGGCGTCGGCGGGCAGCCCGTACTTGAACCCGAAGCTCATGAGCGTGACCTGGACCCCGACGAAGTGGTCGTCGGCGAAGCGCTCCGTGACGGCGTTGGCGAGCTGGTGGATGTTCAGGTCCGAGGTGTCGATGACGACGTCGGAGGCCTCGCGCAGCCCGGACAGCCGCGAACGCTCGAGGCCGATGCCGTCGAGCAGCGTCCCGTCGCCCTGCAACGGGTGCGGCCGGCGGACCTGCTCGAAGCGGCGCACGAGCACGGCGTCCGTCGCCTCGAGGAAGAGCACCCGGACCCGGGCGGAGGTGCTGGCACGGACCTGCTCGACCGCCTGCTCCGGGTCGGTGAAGAACCGTCCGCCGCGGACGTCGACGACGGTCGCGATCTTCGGGATCTTCTCCCCGGCACGGTCCGCGAGCTCGGTGAGCGGGCCGAGCATCTGCGTCGGGAGGTTGTCGACCACGTACCAGCCGAGGTCCTCGAGCGCCTTGCCGACCGTGGAACGGCCGGCGCCGGACATGCCGGTGACGATGAGGATGTCGTGCTGCTGCGACGCGGACGTCGGGGTTGTTCGGTCGTCGCTCGTGTCGCTCATGTGTGGGAGGGCTCCGTCGTGGCGGCCCGGGCCACGGCCCGGGGAGGTCTCGGCTTCGGGTCTCGGCTGCGCGTCCAGGCTACCGTCCCGCGCTCGGAGCGGGGCCGGTCACCGTGGACGCGACGGGCCGTCGGCGGAGACGTCCGGGACGCGGACGGGGCCGACCGGCCGGGAGGCGCGGCTCGGCTCCTCCGCGGCGGCTGCTGCGGGCGCGTCCGGGTCCGTCGTCCGCTCCGGACCGGGGGTGCTGGCTGCGCGCCCGGCAGGGTCGGCGTCGCTCGCCTCCGGCACGCTTCCTCCGGGCGGGCTCCCCTCCGGCGCGCTGCGGGGCGTCTGCGCGAGCTTCGTGACGACCGCCGCCGCGGTGGCCGGCCCGACGCCGTTCACCTCGGCGATCTGCTCCGCCGTCGCCTCACGCAGGCGCGCGACCGACCCGAAGTGCTTCAGCAGGGCGTTCACCCGGGTCGGGCCGAGCCCGGGGATCTCCGACAGCTGCGACCGGACGTCGCGCTTCCGGCGGGTCCGCTGGTGCGTGATCGCGAACCGGTGCGCCTCGTCACGGATCCGCTGGATCAGGAAGAGCGCCTCGGAGTTGCGCGGCATGATCACCGGGAAGTCGTCGTCGGGCAACCACAGTTCCTCGAGGCGCTTCGCGATGCCCACCAGGGCGATGTCGTGCACGCCGGCCTCGTCCATCGCCCGCTTGGCCGCCTGGACCTGGGGCTGGCCGCCGTCGACGATGAGCAGCTGCGGACGGTACGCGAACCGCTTCGTCGGCTTCGTGCCCTCGACGACGTCCTCGCTCGTGGCGTCCGGGACGTCCGGCACCGCGGCGTCCTCGTCGAGGCGCGCCAGCCGTCGCGACAGCACCTGGTACATGCTGTCGGTGTCGTCGGTCGTCTCGGCGATCGTGTAGCGGCGGTACTGGTCCTTGCGCGGGAGCCCGTCCTCGAACACCACCATCGACGCCACCACGTTCGTGCCCTGCAGGTGGGAGATGTCGTAGCACTCCATCCGCAGGGGGGCCTCGGTCATGCCCAGGGCGTCCTGGATGTCGGCGAGGGCAGCCGACCGGGTCGTGTAGTCCGCGCTGCGCTTCGTCTTGTAGAGCATGAGCGCCTGCGCGGCGTTCTGGGCGGCCGTGCGCGCGAGGCCCGCCCGGTCGCCCCGCTGGGCCGTGCTGAGCTTCGTGCCGCGCCTGCCGCGCCGCTCGCTGAGCCACTGCTGCAGGGCCTCGGCGTCCTCGGGGAGTTCCGGCACGACGACCTCGCGCGGGACGTCGTCGCTCGTCGCGTACTGGCCCTGGACGATCTGTTCGACCAGGTCACCGGTGCTGATGTCGAGCTCCTTGTCGACCACCCACCCCCGGACACCGCGGATGCGCCCGCCGCGCACGGAGAACAGCTGCACGGCGGCGGCGAGCTCGTCCTCGGCCACACCGAACAGGTCGAGGTCGACCGAGTCACGGAGGACCACCGCCGACTTCTCGAGCACCGCTTCGAGGGCACCGACCTGGTCGCGGTACCGCGCCGCCTGCTCGTAGTCCATGGCGTCGGCGGCCGCGGCCATGCGCTGCCGCAGGGTCGTGATCACCCTGCGGTCGTAGCTGCCCATGAACCGGACGAACTCCTCGACGATCGCCCGGTGCTCGGCGATGGTGACCTTCTGCGAGCAGGGTCCACCGCACTTGCCGATCTGGCCCGGGAAGCACGGCTTGCCCGTCTGCATCGCCTTCTTGTAGGACGAGTCCGAGCAGGTGCGGATCGGGAACACCTTGATCATCAGGTCGATGGTGTCGTGCACCGCCCAGATCTTCGGGTAGGGCCCGAAGTACTTCGCGCCCTTGATCTTCCGGTTCCGCGTCACCATCACCCGCGGCGACTCCTCGCCCAGGGTGATCGCCATGTACGGGTACGACTTGTCGTCCCGGAACTTGACGTTGAACGGCGGGTCGAACTCCTTGATCCACGTGTACTCGAGCTGCAGTGCCTCGATCTCGGAGCCGACGGTGGTCCACTCGACGCTCCGGGCCGTGAGCACCATGCGTCGGGTGCGCTCGTGGAGGGTCGGCAGCGGTGCGAAGTAGTTGCTCAGGCGGGCGCGGAGGTTCTTCGCCTTGCCGACGTAGAGCACCCGACCGGCCTCGTCACGCCACCGGTAGACGCCTGGGTCGGTCGGGATCTCCCCCGCCTTCGGCCGCCAGGAGACGGTGTCCGCCACCTACCGAGCACCCGCCTTCTGCTTGCTCTGCTGCCCGCCCTGGTGCTTCTGCGTGGCCTGACGCGCACCGACCGCCTGCTCCTTGCCGACACGGGCGTCCTGCGCATCGAAGATCTCGCGCAGGAACACACCGGTGTGGCTCTCGGGGACGTCGGCCACGTGTTCCGGGGTGCCGACGGCCAGGACCGTACCGCCACCGGCGCCGCCCTCGGGTCCCATGTCGACCAGCCAGTCGGCGGACTTGATCACGTCGAGGTTGTGCTCGATCGTGATCACGGTGTTGCCCTTGTCGACCAGGCTCTGCAGCACGAGCAGCAGCTTCCGGACGTCCTCGAAGTGCAGGCCGGTCGTCGGCTCGTCGAGCACGTAGACCGTGCGGCCGTTCGAGCGGCGCTGGAGTTCCGTCGCGAGCTTGACGCGCTGGGCCTCGCCACCGGAGAGGGTCGTCGCGCTCTGCCCGAGGCGCACGTAGCCCAGGCCCACGTCGACGAGCGTCGCCATGTAGCGGTGGATCGCCGAGATCGGCTCGAAGAACTCGGCCGCCTCGCTGATCGGCATGTCGAGGACCTCGGAGATGTCCTTGCCCTTGTAGTGCACCTGCAGCGTCTCGCGGTTGTACCGCGCACCGCCGCAGACCTCGCACGCCACGTAGACGTCGGGCAGGAAGTTCATCTCGATCTTGATCGTGCCGTCACCCGAGCAGTTCTCGCAGCGGCCGCCCTTGACGTTGAAGCTGAAGCGACCGGGCTGGTAGCCGCGCGCCTTCGCCTCGGGCGTCTCGGCGAAGAGCTGCCGGATGCGGTCGAACACGCCGGTGTAGGTCGCCGGGTTGGACCGCGGGGTGCGGCCGATCGGCGCCTGGTCGACGTGCACGACCTTGTCGAGCTGGTCGAGGCCCTTCACGCGGGTGTGCTTGCCGGCGATGTGCCGTGCGCCGTTGAGCTGGTTCGCGAGCACCTTGTACAGGATGTCGTTGACCAGGGTCGACTTGCCGGAGCCGCTGACGCCGGTCACCGCGGTGAAGACACCGAGCGGGAAGTCGACGTCGACCTGCTTGAGGTTGTTCGCCCGGGCGCCCTGCACGCTGATGACGCGCTTCGGGTTGATCTTCCGTCGCTCGGCGGGCACCTCGATCGCGCGCCGACCTGCCAGGTAGTCACCGGTCACCGACTCGCGGTTCGCGATGATGCCCTCGTAGGAGCCGGAGTGCACGACCTTGCCGCCGTTCACGCCCGCGCCCGGTCCGATGTCGACGACCCAGTCCGCCGTGCGGATGGTGTCCTCGTCGTGCTCGACGACGATGAGGGTGTTGCCGAGGTCCTTGAGCTTGACGAGCGTGTCGATGAGCCGACGGTTGTCGCGCTGGTGCAGGCCGATGCTCGGCTCGTCGAGCACGTAGAGCACGCCCGTCAGGCCCGATCCGATCTGCGTCGCGAGCCGGATGCGCTGTGCCTCGCCGCCGGAGAGCCCGCCGGCTCCGCGTGCGAGGGTCAGGTAGTTCAGGCCGACCTCGAGCAGGAACTCGAGCCGCGCGCGAATCTCGCGGAGGACGGCGGCCGCGATGTGCGCCTCACGCTCGGTGAGCGTCAGCTCCTCCATGAAGCCGTACGCCTGGTCGAGCGACATGTCGGTCACGTCGGCGATGCTGCGACCGTCGACCGTCACGGCGAGGACCTCGGGCTTCAGGCGCGTGCCGTCGCAGACCGGGCAGGGGACCTCGCGCAGGTAGCCCTGGAAGCGCTGCCGCTGCGAGTCCGACTCGGCCTCGGCGAACTTGCGCTCGATGTAGGGCATGACGCCCTCGAACCCGCTCGTGTACCGCATCTCGCGGCCGAAACGGTTCTTCCACGACACGGAGACCTGGAAGTCCTTGCCGGTCAGGATCGCGGCCTGCACCGACGGGTCGAGCTGGTTCCACGGGGTGTCGAGGCCGAACCCGAGGTCCTTGCCGAGACCCGCGAGGAGCTTCTCGAAGTACGAGTACAGCCCGCTCGTGCCCGTCCAGGGCAGCAGGACGCCGTCACGCAGCGAGGCCTCGGGGTCGCCGAGCACCAGGTCGGGGTCGACCGACATGCGGGTACCGAGGCCCGAGCACTCGGGGCAGGCACCGAACGGTGCGTTGAACGAGAAGGTCCGCGGCTCGACCTCGGTGAGCGCGAGCGGGTGGTTGTTCGGGCAGGACAGGTTCTCGGAGTAGGTCCGGACCGCGCCGGGCCCCTCGTGGTCGACGAGGTCGATCGCCACGGTGCCGTTCGTCAACCGCAGGGCGGTCTCGAGCGAGTCGGTGAGGCGGCCGAGGATGTCGTCGCTCGCCACGAGACGGTCGACGATCACCGAGATGTCGTGCTTGACCTGCTTCTTGAGCTTGGGCGGGTCGCTCAGCTGGATGCGCTCACCGTCGACGATCGCACGGGCGTACCCCGAGGCCGCGAGCTCCTGGAAGAGGTCGACGAACTCGCCCTTCTTCTTGGAGACGACCGGCGCGAGGACCTGGAAGCGCGTGCCGGTCTCGAACTCCATGAGCTGGTCCGCGATCTGCTGCACGCTCTGCTTGCTGATCACCTCGCCGCAGACGGGGCAGTGCGGGACACCGATGCGCGCCCAGAGCAGACGCATGTAGTCGTAGACCTCGGTGATGGTGCCCACGGTCGACCGCGGGTTCCGGTTCGTCGACTTCTGGTCGATCGAGACCGCCGGCGACAGGCCCTCGATGAAGTCGACGTCGGGCCGGTCCACCTGGCCGAGGAACTGCCGGGCGTAGGCCGACAGCGACTCCACGTAGCGCCGTTGGCCCTCGGCGAAGATCGTGTCGAACGCGAGCGAGGACTTGCCCGACCCGGACAGCCCGGTGAACACGACGAGCGAGTCCCGAGGGATCTCGAGGTCGACGTCGCGGAGGTTGTGCACGCGAGCGCCCCGGACGCTGAGCGTCGAGGTGCTGTGCGGCGCCGTCCCGCCGGGGATGTGGAGGTCTGCAGGCTCGCCGAAGGCGTTCCGGCCCGGGGTCGCGGTTCCGCGGTCAGAGGTGATGGTCATCGCAGACGATTCTACGAAGCGGGACCGACATCCGTCCGGGCGTGGCGGTCTAGCCGAGTGCGTCGAGAGCGAACGCGACGCCGGTCGCCTGTTCGCTCGCCGTCCAGAGGCGCGCAGCGACGGTGCGGTCGTGGGCACGCGGGCGCGCCGGGACGAGGGCCGGACGACCGGCGAACTGGAGCGGACCGGCCGGCCCCCAGTACTCCCCCGAGCGCACGGCCTCACCGACGGCGGCGTGCACGAGTGGCCACGCCCCGGCGTCCTTGCCCTGCGCCACCCAGCCCGAGCCCGCTCGCATCCACGCCGGTTCGGACCGCGTCGGTGCGACGTCCGGTCGGGGCGGGGCGGCGGCGTCGAGTGCCAGCCCGGGGTGCGCGACGACGCTGCGCACCCGCGAGCCGGCGTCGCCGAGCCGCTGCGCGAGCTCGAAGCCGAACAGCATCACCGCGAGCTTGCTCCTGGCGTACTGGCGGTGGCCCTCGTAGCGGCCGACCGCGAGCGGATCCGTCCGGTCGAGCGTCGTGAAGCGGTGCGCGATGGAGCCGAGGTGCACCACACGCCCCGCGTCCTGGTCGAGGGCCGGCAGCGCCAGCGCCGTCCAGGCGAAGTGTCCGAGGTGGTTCGTGCCGACCTGCAGTTCGAAGCCCTGCGCGGTGCGCTGCGGGCGAGCCGATCCGACCACGCCGGCGTTGTTGAGCAGGGCGTGCACGGGGCCGAGCTCCCGGAGCCGCACGGCCGCGGCACGCACGCTGTCGAGGTCGGCCAGGTCGAGGTGCAGGTGCACGAGTGCGGCGTCGTCGACGTGCTTCCGGATGCTCCGCTCGGCGGCGGCGGCACGCTCGGGGTTCCGCGTGGCGAGCACCACCCGGTGGCCCTGTGCCGCGAGCTGCTCGGCTGCGTGGTAGCCCAGGCCGGCGCTGGCACCCGTGACGACGACCGTCCGCCGCGCGGTCCCGGAGGTGTCAGCGGACATGCCCGGCGGACTCCATCTGTCGCAGCGCCTTCTTCAGGTCCTGCACCTCGTCGCGGAGCCGTGCCGCCAGCTCGAACTTCAGCTCGGCCGCGGCCTGCAGCATCTGGTCGTTGAGGTCGGCGATCGTCGCCTCGAGCTGGGTCGCGCCCTCTCCCGCGATGCCCTCGCGACGCAGGTTCGGCGTGGGCGACCGGCGGCCGTCGGAACCCGGGCGACCCTCGAGCAGCGCCTTGGTGTCGTCGCTCTCGCGCTGCAGCACCTCGGTGATGTCGGCGATCTTCTTGCGGAGGGGCTGCGGGTCGATGCCGTGCTCGAGGTTGTAGGCGACCTGCTTCTCGCGGCGCCGATCGGTCTCGTCGATCGCCTGGCGCATGGAGTCGGTGATCTTGTCGGCGTACATGAGCACCTGGCCCGACACGTTGCGGGCGGCACGGCCGATCGTCTGGATGAGGGATGTCGACGACCGCAGGAACCCTTCCTTGTCGGCGTCGAGGATCGCCACGAGGGACACCTCGGGCAGGTCGAGGCCCTCGCGCAGCAGGTTGATGCCGACGAGCACGTCGTACACGCCCTGGCGCAGCTCCGTCAGCAGTTCGACACGCTTCAGGGTGTCGACGTCGGAGTGCAGGTACCGCACGCGAACGCCGGCGTTGCCGAGGAAGTCCGTGAGTTCCTCGGCCATCCGCTTGGTCAGGGTCGTGACGAGCACGCGCTCGTCACGCTCGACGCGCAGCTTGATCTCCTCGAGCAGGTCGTCGATCTGGCCGTCGCTCGGCTTCACGACGATCTCGGGGTCGACCAGACCCGTCGGACGGATGATCTGCTCGACGACGCTGTCGGTGACGCCGAGTTCGTACTTGCCCGGGGTCGCCGACAGGTAGACCTTCTGCCCGACGCGCTCGAGGAACTCCTCCCACGTCAACGGTCGGTTGTCGAGCGCGCTCGGCAGGCGGAACCCGTGCTCCACGAGCGTGCGCTTGCGGGAGGCGTCACCCTCGTACATCGCGCCGATCTGCGGCACGGTCACGTGCGACTCGTCGATCACGATGAGGAAGTCGTCCGGGAAGTAGTCGATGAGGCAGTGCGGCGCCTCGCCCGCATCGCGCCCGTCCATGTGGCGCGAGTAGTTCTCGATGCCGGAGCAGAAGCCGATCTGCTCCATCATCTCGATGTCGAAGGTCGTGCGCATGCGGAGCCGCTGGGCCTCGAGCAGCTTGCCCTGGCCCTCGAGCTCGGCGAGTCGGTCGGCCAGCTCGTCCTTGATCCGCTCGATCGCCCGGTGCATGACGTCGGTGTCTGCGACGTAGTGCGACGCCGGGAAGATCGAGACACCGGGCAGGTCCGCGATGACGTTGCCGGTCAGCGGGTGCAGCGAGGTGAGCGCCTCGATCTCGTCACCGAACATCTCGATGCGGATCGCGTGCTCTTCGTACATCGGGATGATCTCGATGGTGTCGCCGCGGACGCGGAAGGTGCCGCGGGCGAAGTCGACGTCGTTGCGCTGGTACTGCATGCCGACGAACTTGCGCACGAGCTGGTCGCGGGAGATCGTCTGGCCGACGTGGAGCGCGATCGACGCGTTCATGTACTGCTCGGGCGTGCCGAGGCCGTAGATGCAGGACACGGTCGACACCACCACGACGTCGCGCCGGCTGAGCAGCGAGTTCGTCGTCGAGTGCCGGAGCCGCTCGACCTCCGCGTTGACCGACGAGTCCTTCTCGATGAAGGTGTCCGTCTGCGGGACGTACGCCTCGGGCTGGTAGTAGTCGTAGTACGAGACGAAGTACTCGACCGCGTTGTTCGGCAGGAGCCCGCGGAACTCGTTCGCCAGCTGCGCGGCCAGGGTCTTGTTGTGCGCGAGCACGAGCGTCGGCCGCTGGACCTGCTCGATCAGCCAGGCGGTGGTCGCCGACTTGCCGGTACCGGTCGCGCCGAGCAGCACGACGTCGGTCTCACCCGCGTTGATCCGACCGGCGAGCTCGGCGATCGCCGCCGGCTGGTCACCGCTCGGCGAGTACTCGCTGATCACCTCGAAGGGACGGATCGCCCGGGTGGGCTGGATCGACACTGCCATGGGTACAACGGTAGTCGCGCCCCCTGACACCCGACGGCCCTGATCGCCCACAGCTGAGCGGGTACCCGGGCCTGCTGGGCCCGTTCAGGACGCGATGCGGTCCCACACCGCGTCGGCGGACCGCAGGGTGTCCTCGAGCGATCCGGTCGCGTCGACGACGTGGTCGGCGAGGGCGAGCCGCTCGGCGTCCGACGCCTGGGCCGCCACACGTCGCTCGGCCTCGTCACGCGGCATGCCCCGGTGCTCGACGAGTCGTCCGACCCGCTGCGCCGCAGGGGCGTCCACGACGACGACCGCGTCGAACCGGATCGGCCGACTCCCCCGGGCCTCGGCGAGGAGCGGGACGTCGTAGACGACGACGGCTTCCGGATCAGCGGCCTCGGCAGCGTCGAACGCTCCCCGTGCGAGCCGCCACACCTCCGGGTGGGTGATCCCCTCGAGGTCCTTCCGCGCCGAGGCGTCGGAGAAGACGATGCTGCCCAGGGCGGCCCGGTCGAGCGCGCCGTCGGGGGCGAGCACGCCCGTCCCGAACCGTTCCACGACACGGGCGAGCCCGGGGCTGCCCGGAGCGACCGCCTGCCGCGCGAGCCGGTCGGCGTCGACGACGACCGCCCCGTGCTCCGCCCAGCGACGGGAGACGGTGGACTTGCCCGCGGCGATGCCGCCTGTCAGACCGATGATGCGCACCGGTCCAGGTTACCGAGGACGTCGTGGAACGCCGGAAGCCCGGCACCCCCTCAGGGGTACCGGGCTTCCGGGACGTGCGGCCCGCTCGATCAGTTGTTCGAGCTGAGCTTCTCGCGGAGCGCCGCGAGCGAGGCGTCGTCGGCCAGGGTGCCCTGACCGTTCGACTCGCTCGAGAAGGTCGACGAGGACGAGGACGAGCTCGAGGCCGAGGCGGGGAGGTCGAAGCCACCCTTCTCCTCGTCCGCGATGGTCTTCGCGACCTGCGCCTTGTGGGCCTCCCAGCGCGACTGGGCGGCCGCGTACTGGCCCTCCCACTCGGTGCGCTGGGTGTCGTAGCCCTCGAGCCACTCGTTGGTCTCCGGGTCGAAGCCCTCGGGGTACTTGTAGTTGCCCTGGTCGTCGTACTCGGTCGGCATGCCGTAGAGCGCCGGGTCGAACTCGGTGCCCTCCGGGTCCACGCCCTCGTTCGCCTGCTTGAGGCTGAGCGAGATGCGACGACGGTCGAGGTCGATGTCGATGATCTTGACGAAGACCTCGTCACCGACGGAGACGACCTGCTCGGCGAGCTCGACGTGCTTGTTCGAGAGCTCCGAGATGTGGACGAGACCCTCGATGCCGTCGGCGACGCGGACGAAGGCACCGAACGGCACGAGCTTCGTGACCTTGCCCGGTGCGATCTGACCGATCGCGTGGGTGCGGGCGAAGACCTGCCACGGGTCCTCCTGCGTGGCCTTGAGCGAGAGCGACACGCGCTCGCGGTCCAGGTCCACCTCGAGGATCTCGACGGTGACTTCCTGACCGACCTCGACGACCTCGCTGGCGTGCTCGATGTGCTTCCAGGAGAGCTCGGAGACGTGGACGAGACCGTCGACGCCGCCCAGGTCGACGAACGCACCGAAGTTGACGATCGACGACACGATGCCCTTGCGGACCTGGCCCTTGTGGAGGTTGTTGAGGAAGGTGGTGCGCGACTCGGACTGCGTCTGCTCGAGCAGGGCGCGGCGCGAGAGGACCACGTTGTTGCGGTTCTTGTCGAGCTCCAGGATCTTCGCCTCGAGCTCCTGGCCCAGGTACGGGGTCAGGTCGCGGACGCGACGCAGCTCGATGAGCGAGGCCGGGAGGAAGCCACGGAGGCCGATGTCGACGATGAGACCGCCCTTGACGACCTCGATGACCGTGCCGGTCACGACGCCGTCGGACTCCTTGATCTTCTCGACGTCGCCCCACGCACGCTCGTACTGCGCACGCTTCTTCGACAGGATGAGGCGGCCTTCCTTGTCCTCCTTCTGGAGGACCAGGGCCTCGACCTCGTCGCCGACCTCGACGACCTCGTTGGGGTCGACGTCGTGCTTGATCGAGAGCTCGCGCGAGGGGATGACACCCTCGGTCTTGTAGCCGACGTCGAGGAGGACCTCGTCGCGGTCGATCTTCACGACGGTTCCGGAGATCAGATCGCCGTCGTTGAAGAACTTGAGGGTCTTCTCGACCTCGGCCAGGAAGTCATCAGCCGAGCCGATGTCGTTGATGGCGACCTGCTTGGGAGCCTTGGTCGTGGTGGTTGTCATGTAGAGATTGCTCCGAACGGACATGAGTCGGGCCGTGACGGCGAGGGAGCGACCCCCTGGTCCGCACCGAACGTCGGTGCGAGCCGTCATGGCAGTGGTTGGTTGGCGCGGATTGCGCCGATTGAGTCTAGCCGCAGGGCCGCGGGCCCCACAACCGGGCGTGTCGCGTGTCGCGGGGTGACCGGAGGACGGACGGGAGGCACGCGGCGACCCCGCCACGCGCCTCCCGTCCGTCGACCCGTCACGCCGTCAGTCGAGCAGCGCGCTCCGGAGCGTGTCCAGGCCGACCCCGCCGAGTGCGAGCGCCCGGTGGTGGAAGGCCTTCAGGTCGAACGCAGCGCCCTCGCGTGCGGCCAGCTCGTCGCGGATCGACTCCCAGACGCGCTGCCCGACCTTGTAGGACGGCGCCTGCCCCGGCCACCCGAAGTACCGGGCGACCTCGAACTGCACGAACTCCGGCGCCATGTTGACGTTCCGGCCCATGAAGTCGAGCGCGTACTCCCACGTCCAGCCACCGCCGTCGGGGTTGGTCTTCTGCAGGTGCACACCGATGTCGAGCACCACGCGGGCCGCCCGCATCCGCTGGCCGTCGAGCATGCCGAGGCGGTCCCCGTCGTCGTCGAGGAACCCGAGCTGCTCCATGAGCCGCTCGGCGTAGAGGGCCCAGCCCTCGACGTGCCCGGACGGTCCGGCCAGCTGCCGACGCCACGTGTTGAGCTCCCCGCGGTTGTAGACCGCCTGGCTGATCTGCAGGTGGTGACCGGGCACGCCCTCGTGGTAGACCGTCGTCTTCTCACGCCACGTGCCGAACTCCGTGACGCCCTGCGGCACCGACCACCACATCCTGCCCGCACGCGAGAAGTCGTCGGAGGGGCCGGTGTAGTAGATCCCACCCTCCTGCGTCGGGGCGATCCGGCACTCCAGGCGCTTGATCGGGTCGGCGATGTCGAAGTACTCCCCGTCCATCGCGCGGATCGACGCGTCACTGGTCTCCTGCATCCACCGCTGCAGGGCGTCGGTGCCGTGCAGGATGCGGGCGGGGTCGGCGTCGAGGACCTCGATCGCGCGCGCCACCGAGGCGCCGGACTCGATGCGGTCCGCGATGCGCTCCTGCTCGTCGCGCATCCGGGCGAGCTCCTCGATGCCCCACTCGTACGTCTCGTCGAGGTCGACGACGGCACCCAGGAAGCGTCGGGAGTGCAGCTCGTAGTCCTCGCGACCGACCGCGTCGACCGGGGTCGCCAGGGGCAGCAGCTCGTGCTCGAGGAAGCCGCCGAACGACCGGTACGCGGCCGCCGCGACCTCGGCGCCGCGTACCAGCTCGCCGCGGAGCGACTCGGGCAGCGGCGCCCCGCCCTCGAGCGCGGCGCCGTCGACGAGCTGGCGGAAGAACCCGTCCTCGGCACCGTTGCGCGCGGCCTGCTCAGCGATGAGTGCGACCTGGCGCGCGGCGGGCGTGACCTGCTCGCGCGTGCCCTGCAGCAGGGTCTCGCGGTAGCCCTCCAGGGCGTCCGGCAGCGCGTGCAGGCGCCCCGCGACGTCCTGCCAGTCGTCGGTGGTCGCGGTCGGCATCAGGTCGAGGACGTCGCGGAACTCCTGCGCGGGGCTCGCGATCACGTTGAGGTCCCGCAGGTGCAGCTTCCGCTCGTGCGACTCCACGACCAGGTCGAGCTCCGCTCCGAGGTCGGTCTTCGTCACCCGGTCGACGTCGTCCGTCGACTCGGCGGCGTCGAGGGCCCGGCGCGCGGAACGTGCGGCGTCGGCGAGGGCGTCGGCGCCGACGGGCGAGGTGTCGCCGTAGCCGTCGGTGCGCCCGGGGACCCCGATGTACGTGGCGACGGTCGGGTCGAGGTCGACGAGGGTGGACACCCAGTCCTCGGCGACGCGGTCGACGGCGGACGGCTGGCGGACGGGTCGGTCTTCGCTCATGCCCCGACCCTATCGAGCGCCTCGGCGCGCGCCGGGTACCGATCCGCGCACGGGAGGTCGATCCGCGCGTGGGACGCCGTTCCTTCCTGCCTCCGACGCGCGGTTCGGCATCCCAGGTCACGTGTGATGGGCAGGAACGCTCACCACGCTGGCTGCACGTCACCACGAACGGACGGGAGGCACGGTGCCAGCCGGCACCGCGCCTCCCGTCCGTGACGTGGCCGCGTCGCGACCGACCGCTGTCAGTGCGCCGCGGACTCCCAGTTCGGGCCGACGCCGACCGACACGTCGAGCGGGACGCTCAGCTCGGCAGCCGCGCCCATCCGGGTGCGCAGGATCTCCTCGACGCGCTCCTGCTCGCCGGGAGCGACCTCGAGGATGAGCTCGTCGTGCACCTGGAGCAGCAGGTGCGA
Source organism: Curtobacterium sp. MR_MD2014 (assembly GCF_000772085.1). Classification (NCBI taxonomy): domain Bacteria; kingdom Bacillati; phylum Actinomycetota; class Actinomycetes; order Micrococcales; family Microbacteriaceae; genus Curtobacterium; species Curtobacterium sp. MR_MD2014. The sequence goes on from NZ_CP009755.1 coordinate 1,853,395, forward strand.
CTCGAGCGATCCCTCGCGGAGGTCCTCGTCGACGCCGAGCATCGCGATCTTCATGATGTCGGCGGCCGACCCCTGGATCGGCGCGTTCAGCGCGGCGCGCTCGGCGTTCTCGCGGAGGACGCGGTTCGGGCTCTTCAGGTCCGGGAACGGACGCCGGCGACCGAAGATCGTCTCGGTGTAGCCGTCCTCACGGGCCTGCTCGACGACGCCCCGGAGGTAGTCGCGCACCGCACCGAAGCGGGCGAAGTACTCGTTCATGAGCGTGCGCGCCTCGGACTGCTCGATGCGGAGCTGCTTCGACAGGCCGAACGGGCTGAGGCCGTAGGCCAGGCCGTACGACATCGCCTTCACCTTCGTGCGCATCTCGGGCGTGACGTCCGCCGGCTCGACCGAGAACACCCGGGCACCGACGAAGCGGTGCAGGTCCTCGCCCTCGTTGAACGCCTGGATGAGCCCCGGGTCGCCGGACAGGTGCGCCATGATGCGCATCTCGATCTGCGAGTAGTCGGCGGTCACGAGCGTCGTGTACGGCTCGGCGACCGCGAAGGCCGACCGGATGCGGCGACCCACGGCGGTCTTGACCGGGATGTTCTGCAGGTTGGGGTCCGTCGACGAGACCCGGCCGGTGCTCGTGCCGGTCTGCTCGTAGCGGGTGTGGATGCGTCCGTCGACGACCGCGGCGTCGAGCGTGTCGACGATCTGCCGGAGCTTCGTGGCGTCGCGGTGCTGCAGCAGCAGTCCGAGGAACGGGTGCGGGTGCTGCTCCTGCAGGTCGGCCAGGCTCGCCGCGTCGGTCGAGAAGCCGGTCTTCGTCTTGCGGGTCTTCGGCATCGCGAGCTCGGTGAACAGGACCTCCTGCAGCTGCTTCGGCGAGCCGAGGTTCACCTCGTGGCCGATCTCGGCGAAGGCCTGCTGCGCGAGCTCGGCGGCGCGCTCCCCCAGGTCGTGCGACAGTCCGGTCAGGACCGGGCGGTCGATACCGACACCGATGGTCTCCATGCCCGCCAGCACCGGGACGAGCGGCAGCTCGATCGTGTCGAGCACCCGCAGCGAGGACTCGTCGACGCGGGAGCGCAGCGCGGTGTCGACCCGCAGGACGTACCAGGCGTGCACGCCGACGTTGACCGGTTCGCTCTCGGGGACGAGCTGGTTCGGGTCGGCGGTCGGCAGCTCCTCGCCGAGTTCCTGGTACACGAGGTCGGCGAGGGGCTGCCCCTGCTTGCCCGGCTGCGCGAGCCACCCGGTGATGCGGGCGTCCCCGGCGATGCCCCGCACCGTGATGCCGACCGTGCCGAGCGCCTTGATGGCGGCCTTGGCGTCGTGGAAGTGCTTCGGGGCGTCGGAGGCGAACCACGCGGCGAGCTGCTCGTAGTCCTTCGCGCCGCTGCCGCCGGGCACCAGGACGGCGTCGTCGTGGGTCGCGATGCCGATCGCGCTGAGCCGGCCGTCGATGACCTCGACCGCGACGCCGAACCCGTTCTCGGCGTCGTTCGCACCCTTGCGCTCGAGCCAGTACCCGAGCTCTTCGTCGATGACCGTGGTGACCTTCGGCGGGGTCGGCGCGCCGCTGTCGACCGAGCCGGGAGCATCGCTCGCCTCGCTCGGCTCACCGGTACCGGCGACCTTGAAGACCCGGTCGAGCAGCGTGCGGAACTGCAGCTTGGCGAAGAGGTCGCGGACGGCCTGCTCGTCCAGCGGGCGGAGGGCGACGTCGGCCGGTCCGACGGGCAGCTCGACGTCGTTCACGAGCCGGTTCAGCCTGCGGTTCCGGATCGCCCGGTCCTTCTGCTCGCGGAGGTTGTTCCCGACGACGCCCTTGATCTCGTCGGCGTGCTCGAGGACACCGTCGAGGGAGCCGTACGCGGTCACCCACTTGACCGCGGTCTTCTCGCCGACCTTGTCGATGCCGATCAGGTTGTCGCTGGTCTCCCCCACGAGCGCCGCGATGTCCGGGTACTGGTGCGGCTCGATGCCGTACCGCTCGTACACCTTGTCGCGGTCGTAGCGCGTGAGCTCGGAGACGCCGCGGACCGACGGGTACAGCAGCGTGACGTCGTCGTTGACGAGCTGGATCGAGTCGCGGTCACCCGAGACCACGTACACCTGGTACCCCTGCTCGGCACCCTGTCGCGCGAAGGTGGCGAGGATGTCGTCGGCCTCGTAGTCCTCCTTCGTCACCGTCGTGATGCCCATCGCCTCGAGCGCCTGCTGCAGGAGCGGGATCTGGCCCTTGAACTCGGGCGGGGTCTCCGAGCGGGTGCCCTTGTAGTCCTCGTACTCGCGGGTGCGGAAGGAGAAGCGGGAGATGTCGAACGCGACCGCCAGGTGGGTCGGCTTCTCGCGCTGCAGGAGCATGAGCAGCATCGAGATGAAGCCGTGGATGGCGTTCGTGTGCTGCCCCTCGCGGTTCACGAAGCTGTCGACCGGCAGTGCGTAGAAGGCCCGGAAGGCGAGCGAGTGGCCGTCGATGACCATGAGGGTAGGCTTTGCGGAGTCCGACACCCGGACAGCCTACCGACGCCATCCGACACGGGAGTCCGCGAGCGTGACCGACGACGTGACCCACGAACCGACCGCCTCCGGAGCCGTCGACGAGCGACTCTCCGACCGCGGCACGGGCGAGCTCGCCACGAAGATGGGCATGGAGATCACCGAGCTGAGCGCGGAGCGTGCCGTCGGGTCGATCCCGGTCGAGGGCAACCGCCAGCCGGTCGGGCTGCTGCACGGCGGAGCGTACGTCGTGCTCGCCGAGAGCCTCGGGTCGATGGCTGCGAACGTGCACGCCGGGCCCGGCCGCTACGCGGTCGGCATCGAGCTCAGTGCGTCGCACTCCCGCAGTGCGACGAGCGGCCGGGTCACGGGGACCTGCACGGCGATCCACCTCGGCGGCACGCTCACCACGCACGAGATCGTGCTCACCGACGACGAGGGCCGACGCTGCTCCACCGTGCGGATCACGAACATGATCCGCGAGCGGCGCTAGCGGTTCAGTCCTCGGGCGGTCGCTGCAGCAGCAGGCGGGCATCGCCGAACCCGAGCCGACGGTAGAGCGTCTCACCGGCGACGCTGGAGTGCACCGCGGTGCGCTCCGCGCCGAGTTCGTCGGCGATGTCGAGCAGGGCCGTGACCAGGCGTGCGGCGACGCCCCCGCCGCGCAGGTCGGGGTGCACGTACACGGTCTGCAACTCGGCGGTCACGCGTCCGCGCGGCCGGTGCGGCGCCGGCGGCCGCGGGTGCACGGCGAGCCACGCCATCCCCAGCACCTCCCCGACGCGCTCCGCGACCACGCACCGGTGCGAGTCGGCGTGCTCGGCGGCGAAGGCCGACATTGCCTCGCGGTACTCGTCGGGCGTCACCGTGGGCACGGCGCCGTCCTCCTCGACGCTCCACCGCCAACGCAGATCGGCCACCGTCGGCATGTCCTCCGGCCGGGAGGCACGGATCACCACGTCGTCCATGCCCCCACCCTGCCACGTGGCGCGGCTGCGGCGGGTCCGACCCGCGCCTCCCGTCCGGCGCTCTGCCGCGGCCCTGCCGCTGCACGCGGTCTCCGACACGGAACGCGTCGTTCGACAGGTGCGGTGTCGCACGATGCGCGCGTACCCGGTGCAGGCGCATCGTCCGACGTTGCACGTGACGATCGACCGGCGTGATGTCGGCCGGTACCCGTACACCGACGTCCGCGGGGTCCGGAACGCGGAGAGCGCCGCCGGACGGTGTCCGGCGGCGCTCTCCGCGTGAGCGAGCGGTTGCTCGTTACTTCTTGGCGCTGAGCTGCTCGATGATCGCCTTCGCGACGTCGTGCATCGTCAGACGACGGTCCATCGATGCCTTCTGGATCCAGCGGAACGCCTCGGGCTCGGTGAGGCCCATCTTCTCGTTGAGCAGGCCCTTGGCGCGGTCGACGAGCTTGCGGGTCTCGAACCGCTCGACGAGGTCGGCGACCTCGGCCTCGAGCGTGATGATCTGCTGGTGCCGCGAGAGGGCGATCTCGATCGCGGGGAGCAGGTCGTTCGGGGTGAAGGGCTTCACGACGTAGGCCAGGGCACCGGCTTCGGTCGCGCGCTCGACGAGGTCCTTCTGGCTGAACGCCGTGAGGAGGACCACCGGAGCGATGTGGTTCTTGGAGAGCTTCTCGGCAGCGGAGATGCCGTCGAGCTGGGGCATCTTGACGTCCATGACGACGAGGTCCGGGCGCAGGTCGGTCGCGAGCTGGACGGCGGTCTCACCGTCGCCGGCTTCCCCGACCACGTCGAACCCGTTGTCGCGGAGGATCTCGACGATGTCGAGACGGATGAGCGACTCGTCCTCGGCGACGACGACGCGACGCGGTGCTGCGGGGGTTGCTTCTGTGTCACTCACGACCGAGAGCCTACTAGACGGAGCGCGTGGCTTCCGTCAGCTGTGGATGCGCGGTTCGACGAACTTCTGTACGAGTGGCGGGACGCTCGGTGTGCCCAGCCCCGCACGCCGTGAGCGACCTTGTACGCCAGCCCCGCACGCCGTGAGCGACCTTGTACGAGTGGCGGGACGCTCGGTGCGCCCAGCCCCGCACGCCGTGAGCGACCTCGTACGAGTGGCGGGACGCTCGGTGCGCCCGGCCCCGCACGCCGTGAGCGACCTTGTACGAGTGGCGGGACTCGAACCCGCACGCCGTGAGGCAGAGCATTTTGAGTGCCCCGTGTCTACCGTTCCACCACACTCGCGAGGGCTCCAGGCTAGCAGGGCCCGGCCCCGCCCCCGGTCCTCACACCGGGGCGAGCGGTTGCAGCGCTCCCTCGGGCAGCTCGACCCGGACGGCGTCGCCCGCGCGGACGATGCCCCCCGTCACGACGACGCCCATCACGCCGCCCTTGCGCTCCACGGTGCCGTCCTCCGCTCGGCCGAGGACCGCGCGCAGCAGCCCCGGGTCGAAGTCGTTGATCTGCTGGCACGGGTTCCGGAGCCCGGTCACGCGCACACAGGCCGCGTCACCGAGGTGGAGCAGGGCCCCGGTCGGCAGTCCGAGCAGGTCGACGCCGCGGGTCGTGACGTTCTCCCCCATGTCCCCCGGCACGACGGTGTGCCCGGAGGCGGCGACCTCGTCGAACACCTCGGCGTGGAGCAGGTGGACCTGCCGCAGGTTCGGCTGTGACGGGTCCCTGGCGACGCGGGAGCGGTGCTGCACGGTCGTCCCGGCGTGCGCGTCGCCGTCGACGCCCCACCCCGCGACGAGGGTGATCTCCTCGACGACGGGCTTGCTGAAGCGGTGCTCGGCGTCGCGGCTCACCGCGACGATCCGTCCGTTCTCCTGATGAGCGCTCACGTCCCCATCGTGGCAGACACCGGGGCCGGAGCGACACCCCGGTCCGCGCCCGACCCGGGGTCGACGGCGCGGGTCGCGCGGGGCAGGCGGAGCACGAACCGCGCGCCGCCGAGCGTCCCGTCGTCGTCGTGGACGAGCGTGCCTCCGTGGGCGACCGCGATGCCGCGGGCGATCGGCAGGCCGAGTCCGGCACCACCCGACCGGACGTCCCGCGACTCCCCCAGTCGGACGAGCCGGTCGAACACGCGCTCCCGGTCGTCGACGGGGATGCCGGGCCCGTCGTCCTCGACCACGAGCGTCGCCTCGTCGGCGTCCGTGCCGAGGGTCAGCCGCACCGTCCCCGTCCCGCCCGTGGCCCGCGCCGCGTTGTCGACGAGGTTGCCGAGCACCTGCGCGAGTCGGTCGGCGTCGACCTCGACCGGGACGGGCTCGGTCGGGAGTGCGGGGTGCAGGGTGATCCCCGGCAGCCGGAGCTCGAGTCGGTCGACCTCGGCGCGCAGCCACGGGACGAGGTCGGTCGGCCGCCGGTCGAGCGCGATCCCCCGGTCGAGTCGCGCCATCGTGAGCATGTCGTCGACGAGGCGCGCCGCGCGGTCGGCCTGGCGGACGACGTGCACCGCGAGCACCTCGGTCGTCGCCGGGTCGTCGCCACCGCTCCGGACCAGCGTGTCCGCCGCCGCGCGGACGCCGGCGACGGGCGTGCGGAGCTCGTGTGCGGCGTCCGACAGGAAGCCCCGGACCCGTTCCTCAGCGGCCACGGCCTGCGCTTCGGCGCCCTCGACGGCGTCGAGCATCTCGTCGAACGCGGCGGCGACGCGGCCGATCTCGGTGTCCGTCCTGGCAGGGCGCAACCGCCGACCACGGTCACCGTCGGCGATCGATCGGGCCGTCGCGGTGACCTCGTCGAGCGGACGCAGCGCGCGACGCACGACCAGGACCACTCCGACCACGGCGACACCCAGGAACACCGCGGACGCACCGCCCATCACCCAGCCGAGCTGCGTCAGGGTCTCCTGCACGTCGCGGGTGCCGGCGGTCAGCGTGATGCGTGTGCCGTCGTCGAGGACGGACCGGAGTGTGAGCACGCCGTCGTCCTCACTGGCACGCGACGACACCACCGTCGCACCGGAGGACGCCGATGCACCGGCGTCGGCAGCCCCGGTCGAGCCGCTGGAGGACGACCGGTCGCGCGGCGCCGGACCCGGGAGCTGCCCGGGGTCGGGCGGTCCGGAGCGCAGCTGGTCGGGTGTCGGCCCTGCCTCGACCGCGGCGCCGTCGGGCTGCACGATCCGCACCGAGAGGCCCTGCGCCGACAAGCGGTCGGCGAGGTCGTCCGCGTCGAGCACCCCCACGAGTGCGGCAGCGGCGGCAGCCCGGTCCCGCAGTCGGTCCTCGACCTGTGCACGCAGTCGCGCGCCGAGCACCGCCTCGACCGCGACGACGAGCCCGGCCAGCAGCACCGCGAGCAGCACGAGCACCGCGACCACGGTCCGCAGTCGCAGCGAGGACGTGCGCAGCCGTCGGTCGACCGCGGTCACGCCGCGCCCCGGTCGACGGAGAGCCGGTACCCGAGCCCGCGGACCGTGTGCACGAGCCGGGGACCGTGCACCTCCATCTTGCGGCGGAGTGCGCTGAGGTGGACCTCGACCAGGTTCGGCGCGATGTCCTCGTAGCCCCACACCTGCGTCGTGATCTGCCCCTTGGAGACGGTCCGGCCACGGCTCTCGGCGAGGAACCGCAGCAGCCGGAACTCGGTGGCCGTCAGGTCGAGCAGGACGCCGGCGCGTCGCACGGTCGCGCCCTCCGGGTCGAGCACGAGGTCGCCGACCTCGATCACCGACGGGACCCGACCGCGGCGGCGGAGCACGGCCGTGACGCGAGCCACGAGCTCGGCCATCGCGAACGGCTTCACCACGTAGTCGTCGGCCCCCTCGGCGAAGCCGCGCAGCCGGTCGTCGAGCTCGTCGCGGGCGGTCATCATCACGACGGCGGCGTCCGACCGCGTCCGGATCCGTGCCGCGAGCAGGATGCCGCTCGGTCCGGGCAGCATCCAGTCCAGCAGGACGAGGTCGGGAGCGGCGCGGTCGAGGTCCTCGGCGATCGCCCGGCCGTCGGTGGCCTCGGTCACGACGAACCCCTCGGCGCGCAGGGTCGCGGCCACGGCGGTGCGGAGGGAGTCGTCGTCCTCGACCACCAGGACACGTGCGGGTGCGTTCACGGCGGACACGGTAGGTGGGCACTGCCCGCAAGCAGCATGGAGGACGCTGGACGAAGCCTGTGCTTCAGTCCTGCTTCAGGTTCGAGCTCGACCGTCGTCCTCGTCGCCGGACCGCCCCGGTCCGCCGACACCGACACGGAAGGCACACCATGCAGGACGAACGACACGACCAGCCCGTCACCGCGCCCGACCGCCGTCGGCGCACCCTGCGTCGCGTGGGGATCGGTTCCGCGGCCGCCGCGGCGCTGCTCCTCGGCGGGCTCGGCGTCACCGCTGCCGTCGCGGACGGCTCCGGCGCACCGAGTGCCACGAGCGCACCGACGGGAGCGCCGAGCGGCGCACCGAGTGGTGCACCCTCCGGTGCTCCCACTCCGGGCACGAAGGGTGCCCCCGGTCCCGGCGCGAAGGGCGCGGAGGGCGCCGCTCCGGCTCCGGGCTGCGTGGCAGCTCCGCCCGCGGCCGGCGACGCCCCGAAGCCGAAGGACGGCGCCGTCCCCGCCCCGCCGGAGGGCGCGGACGCCCCGAAGCCGCCCACGGGCTCCGACGCGCCGAAGCCGGAGGAGAGCGACGCACCCACGCCGCCGAAGGGCACGGACGCCCCGGAGCCGCCGCAGCCGGACCGGGACGGCGGCACGGACGGCTCCGCCACCCCGGCACCGACCTCCGGGTCCTGAGCGGGACGACCCGGTGCGGGAGGCGCGCGTCGTCGGCCGGACGGTCGACGCGTGGCGTGCCTCCCGGCCGGGCCGGGTCGCCCGTCACGATCCGTCGAGCGCCTCGATCGCAGCCACCAGGGCCGACCGACGCGGCGACCGCGGCGGCAGGACCGCGAGCAGCGCGCGCAGCACCTGCGCGTCGGCGGCGCCGTCCGCCGTCCGCGCCCACGCCTGGAGCGCCTCGACGCCACCGTCGGCGACGAGCGCCTCACGGAACCGCGTCCTGACCCGGTCGCGCAGGTCGTCGACGCCCGGCGAGACGGAACCGGGCAGGACCGGGCCGACGTACCGGTCGACGGCCTGGAGGCGCGCCCCGCGGTCGAGCGCGGACAGGACGGAGTCGACGTCCGTCCGCAGCCCCTGGAGTCGGTACGGTCGCGAGGTCACCGTCGCACCGGGGGCGTGCGCCGCGAGCACGCGACGCAGGCGCACCACCTCGGCACGGAGCGTGGTGACGGCACCGCGGTCGCCGTACACGGCGACCGCCAGGTCCGCCGCCGCGAGGCCGCCGGGCGTCGATGCGAGCACCGCGAGGATCTCCGAGTGCCGTTCCGACAGCCGGACCGTGCGCCCGTCGGAGGTCAGTGTCGCGGTGTCCGAGCCGAGGAGGGCCAGTCCGACGGCCGGACACGGCGCACCGCGGCCGCGTCCACGGGGCACGTCCCCGGTCGGTCCGGGGGTGCGGATGCCCTGCACCGCCCGGAGTGCCAGTTCCGCCTCGGCCACCGCGGCCGTGGCGACGAGGAGCGGCAGGGTGTGGCGTTCGACCGCGCGCGCATCGCCGGTGATGTCGAGCGCCCCGACGACGGCGCCGGTCGGGTCGTGGAGCGGCACCGCCGTGCACGAGAAGGCCTTGACGGCGGTCGCCCAGTGCTCGTCCGCGTGGATCTGCACCGCCCGGTCGAGCCGCAGGGCCGTACCGGGCGCGCTCGTGCCGGCGCGCTCCTCCGCCCAGTCCGCACCCGGCAGGAAGCCCATGTCCTCGGCTGCGCTGCGGGCGGGACGCGCGCCGTCGACCCAGACGAGACGCCCGGCGGCGTCGGTGACGGCGACGACGCACCCCGCGGACCGCACGTCGTCGAGCAGCAGCCGCCGCACCACGGGCAGTGCCGTCCCGAGCGGCCCGTGGCGGCGGAGCGCGTCGAGCTCGTCGGGCCCCAGCGCCAGCGACGGCCGGTCGTCCGGGTCGACCCGGGCACAACGACGCCAGGACGCGGCGACGAGCGGACGCAGCCCCGCGGGTGCGCGCATCGGGCCTCCTCGTGACGAGACGTCCGCCGCGTCGTCGCGGTCGACGGGGCCAGCCTACGTCCGGTGGTCCGCGGGGACCAGACCGAGGTCGTCGAGCTCGTCGTCGGTGAGCATGCGCGACCGCGTGAGGAACCGCTTGCCCTCCGGCACCTCGAGCGAGAAGCCCGCGCCCCGACCGTCGACCACGTCGATCGTCAGGTGCGTGTACTTCCAGTACTCGAACTGCGCGCGTGACATCCAGACCTCGACGGGTCCGGTGCCGTCGACGTCGAGCGCACCGAGGAGCACGTCGGCCGGCCCCGTCCGGAACATCCCGACCGGGTAGCACATCGGGCTCGACCCGTCGCAGCAGCCGCCGGACTGGTGGAACATGAGCGGCCCGTGCCGAGCGGCGAGGGAGCGCAGGAGCTCCCCCGCAGCCGGCGTCACCGCGACGCGCGCCGCGGCCGGGCGGTCCGGGTCGGGCATCAGAAGAAGCCCATCGGACCGTCGGCGTACGACACGAGCAGGTTCTTCGTCTGCTGGTAGTGCTCGAGCATCATCTTGTGGTTCTCGCGGCCGATGCCGGACTGCTTGTACCCGCCGAACGCCGCTCCGGCCGGGTACTGGTGGTAGGTGTTCGACCACACGCGACCGGCCTGGATGTCGCGCCCGGCGCGGTAGAGCGTCGTCGCCTCGCGGCTCCAGACCCCGGCACCCAGTCCGTAGAGGGAGTCGTTGGCGATCCGGATGGCGTCGTCGTAGCCGTCGAAGCTGGTGAGCGCGAGCACGGGGCCGAAGATCTCCTCCTGGAAGATGCGCATGGCGTTGTCGCCCTCGAAGACGGTGGGCTGCACGTAGTAGCCGCCGGACAGGTCACCGCCGAGGTCCGCCCGCTCGCCGCCCGTCAGCAGCTTCGCCCCCTCCTGCTTCCCGATGTCGATGTAGCTCAGGATCTTCTCGAGCTGGTCGTTCGACGCCTGCGCGCCGATCATCGTCGCCGGGTCCAGCGGGTGTCCCTGCTTGACCGCGCGCACCCGGTCGAGCCCGTCCGCGACGAACCCGTCGTAGATCTCGCGCGCCACCAACGCCCGGGACGGGCACGTGCAGACCTCGCCCTGGTTGAGGTTGAAGAACGCGAACCCCTCGAGGGCCTTGTCGTAGAAGGAGTCCCGCTCCTGCGCGACGTCGGCGAAGAACACGTTCGGGCTCTTCCCGCCGAGCTCGAGCGTCACCGGGATCAGGTTCTGCGAGGCGTACTGCATGATGAGCCGGCCGGTGGTGGTCTCCCCCGTGAAGGCGACCTTGCGGATGTCCGGGTGCTGGGCGAGCGGCGCGCCGACCTCGATGCCGAACCCGTTCACGACGTTGAGGACCCCGGCGGGCACGAGGTCGCGGATCAGTTCCACCAGCACGTGGATCGATGCCGGCGTCTGCTCCGCGGGCTTGAGCACGACGCAGTTGCCGGCGGCGAGGGCCGGCGCGAGCTTCCACACCGCCATGAGGATCGGGAAGTTCCACGGGATGATCTGCCCGACGACGCCGAGCGGTTCGTGGAAGTGGTAGGCGACGGTGTCGTGGTCGATCTCCCCCGTCGAGCCCTCCTGCGCGCGGATCGCCCCGGCGAAGTAGCGGAAGTGGTCGACGGCGAGCGGGATGTCCGCGCCGAGGGTCTCGCGGATCGGCTTGCCGTTCTCCCAGGTCTCGGCGACCGCGAGCTCCTCGAGGTGCGCCTCCATCCGGTCGGCGATCCGGTTGAGGATGCCGGCGCGCTCGGCGACGCTCGTGCGCGACCAGGCGGGGAAGGCCCTCCAGGCGGCCTCCACCGCCCGGTCAACGTCGGTCGAGTCCCCCCGGGCGACCTCGGTGAAGACCCTGCCCGTCACCGGCGTGGGGTTCTCGAAGTACCGGCCGCCGGCGGGCGGGACGTACTCGCCGCCGATGAAGTGGTCGTACCGGGAACGGTAGGAGACGAGCGCCCCGTCCTCGCCGGGTGCGGCGTAGGTCGATGGCGATGCTGCGATGGTCATGGTGGACACCTTTCGACGACGCTGTCGGTGGCGCTGGTCCAGCACCTGCGGCGACGGTACGACGCCGGGGGTTGCAAGCGGTTGCGCCGGGTGGCGACCCCGGGCGGCGGCGACCGCCCCGGGCGTCCGTGACCTCCCCAGAGCGCCCGCGGCCTCCCCCGGACACCGGCGACCGCCCCCGGGTACCGTCGGTGTCCTCGCGGACCGAGCGGAAGGGGCACCCGTGGACTCTCGCGCCGTGCGGTCCTTCCGTGCGTTCGTCGTCGCCACGGCCGTCGTCGCGATCGTGCTCGGCATCGTGGCCGTCGTCTGGCCCGCGCCGTCGATCGTGCTCGTCGCCCTCGTCTTCGGCGTCTACCTCGTGGTCGCCGGCACGATGCGCGTGGTCGCCGCGGTCCGCGGGCACGGGACGTCCGCGGTGTGGCGGTGGACGGCGGGTGCCGTCGGCGGGCTCGTCGGGGTGGCGGGACTCGTCGCGCTCCTCGCTCCCGCCGTCCCGCTCCTCGTCTACGCGGTGCTGGCCGGGGTGGGGTTCCTCGTGGAGGGCGTCGCCGCGCTCGTCGGTGCCGTCGTGGGCCACCCCGGTTCCTCGCGATCGCCGACCGTGGTGAGCGGCCTGCTGTCGTGCATCGGCGGCGTGGTCGTGCTCGTCGCGCCGGCGCTCGCGCTGTCGGTCTTCACGGTGTTCTCCGGCATCGCGCTGATCGGCGTCGGCGCGGCCGCGCTCCTCCTGCTGCCGCCGCGCGCTGCGGTCCGCCGTGAGGCGGTCGGCACCGGTCGCACCGACCGGCGGTGAGGGTCGCCAGCCCCGACGACCGGTGACCGCCGACCGGGTGCCGACTCCGCGCTGCCGGTCCCGAACAGCAGGCCTGGCCGGGTGACGGCTACGCGCTGCCCGTCCCGAACAGCAGGCCGAGGCCGTACGTCACGACGGCAGCGCCGAAGCCGATCGCGAGCTGGCGCAGCGCCCGCCGCAGCGGCGACGCGCCGCTGAGCACGCCGACGACCGCGCCGGTGCCGAGGAGCGCGATGCCGACCAGCACGGCCGCGAGCACGATCGCCGGCCAGCCCTCGAGCCCGAACAGGTACGGCAGCACGGGGATGATCGCGCCCGAGGCGAAGAAGCAGAAGCTCGACACCGCCGCACTCGTGCCGCTCCCCACCGCCTCGTGGTCGTCGGTCGCGGCGGCTGCCGAGACCGTTCGACCGCCGAGGACCTCGGCCGCGTGCTCCTGCGCCGCGGCCTCGTCCATGCCCCGGGCCCGGTAGACCAGCGCGAGCTCGTTCGCGTCGACGTCGAGGTCGGCCACCGCGCGCCCGGCCTCGGGGTGGGGTGCGGAGGCGTCGAGCAGCTCGCGTTGGGACCGCACCGAGACGTACTCCCCCGCCCCCATGGACAGCGCGCCGGCGAGCAGCCCGGCGATGCCGCTGAGCAGCACGAAGTGCCGATCGGCGCCCGAGGCACTGATGCCGATGATCAGCGCGAGGTTCGAGACGAGTCCGTCGTTGGCGCCGAACACCGCTGCGCGGAAGGTGCCGGACAACCGCATGCGCCCGCGGTTCGCGAGGCCGCGGACGACCTCGCCGTGGATCCGCTCGTCGGCCGCCATGCGCGCGGTCGCGTCGTCGTCGTCGGCGTAGGGCGAACGGTCCTCGGCACGCTGCATGAGCGCCAGGACGAACACGGAACCGAACCGCTTCGCGAGCGCGGCGAGGACCCGGGTGCGGAGGCTGCCGCGGAGCGGCCGCCCGACGTCGTCACCGAGCAGGTCGAGCCAGTGCTGCTCGTGCCGACCCTCGGCGTCGGCGAGTGCGGCCAGGATCTCGCGTTCCTCACCGGTCCTGCGGGTCGACAGGTTCCGGTAGACCGCGGCCTCCGCCCGCTCGTCCGCCAGGTAGCGGCGCCAGCGGCGGACGTCCGCTGCGGTGGGTGCGGTGGGGCGGTCGTCCTGGAGGCTCACAGCACCGATCCTGCCCGCTCGGCCCGACGCGCGGTCGCGCCGCACCGCGGGTGGCCGGTTCCTGCGTGTCGAGACCGCCGCCGCCGTCCCGACGAGACGCCGCCGTCCCCACGAGACGCCGCCGTCCCGACGAGACGCCGCCGGATCCGACGGCGTCTCGCTCGCTCCGGCCCGTCTCGCGGCGACGCCGGCGTGTCGGCACGCCGGTGACTCGACGCGACGCACGGGCGGACACGCGACAGGGCGCGGACCGGAGGCCGTGCGCGGTGTCGCGCCGTGCCTCCCGTCCGCGCCCTGTCGGCGTGGTGACCGGGGTCAGTCCCGCACGTAGGCGGGAGCCGCCTCGGCGTGCGCGTCGCCGACGCGGTGCACGCGCAGGTCGTTCGTCGACCCCTCGAGTCCGGGGGGCGAACCGGCCGTCACGATGACCCGGTCGCCGGGGGCGGCGAGGCCGTTCGCGAGCAGCACGTCGTCGACCTGCGAGAACAGCTCGTCGGTGTGCGTCTTGCGCTCCACGAGGAACGAGCGGACACCCCAGGTGAGCGCCATGCGGCGACGCGTGGCCTCGTTCGGGGTGAAGGCGATGATGGGCAGGCCGTGGCGCAGTCGGGACATGCGGCGGGCCGAGTCGCCGGACTCGGTGAAGACGCAGAGGTACGACGCCTCGGTGAACTCGGCGATCTCGACCGCGGCGAGCGTGATCGCGCCACCGAGCGTGCGCGGCTTCGTGCCGAGCGGCGCGATGCGCTCGAGGCCGTGGTCCTCGGTCGACTCGACGATGCGGGCCATGGTGCGGACCGTCTGCACCGGGTACTCGCCGACGCTGGTCTCGCCCGAGAGCATGACGGCATCCGCGCCGTCGAGGACGGCGTTCGCGACGTCGGAGGTCTCGGCGCGGGTCGGGATCGGCGACGAGATCATCGACTCGAGCATCTGCGTCGCGACGATGACCGGCTTCGCCATGCGACGGGACAGCTCGACGGCGCGCTTCTGCACGATCGGGACGGCCTCGAGCGGGAGCTCCACGCCGAGGTCACCACGGGCGACCATGATGCTGTCGAAGGCGTCGATGATCTCCTCGAGGGCGTCGACGGCCTGCGGCTTCTCGACCTTGGCGATGATCGGGAGGCGCTTGCCCTCCTCGTCCATGATCTCGTGGGCGCGGACGACGTCCGAGGCGTTGCGGACGAACGACAGCGCGATGAGGTCGGCGCCCTGACGGATCGCCCAGCGGAGGTCCGCCTCGTCCTTCTCGCTCAGCGCGGGGACGTTGACGGCGACGCCGGGCAGGTTGATGCCCTTGTTGTTCGAGACCGTACCGGCGACGACGACCTCGGTGCGCACACGCACGCCGTCGGTGTCGAGCACGCGCAGGCGCACACGGCCGTCGTCGATGAGCAGCGGGTCACCGGGCTTGACGTCCTGCGGCAGGCCCTTGAACGTCGTGCCGCAGATCTCCTTCGAGCCGGGGACGTCCTCGGTCGTGATCGTGAAGACGTCACCGACCGCGAGCTCGTGCGGACCGTCGGCGAACTTCGCCAGACGGATCTTCGGACCCTGCAGGTCGACGAGGATCGCGACCGGCTTGCCGAGGTCCTCCGCGGCGCGACGGACGTTCTCGTAGTTGGCCTCGTGGACGCTGTAGTCACCGTGGCTGAGGTTGAGGCGGGCGACGTCGACGCCCGCTTCGATGATCTCCTTGACGGTCTCGTAGTCCGACGTAGCCGGACCGAGCGTCGAAACGATCTTTGCGCGTCTCAATGGATTCCTTCGTGTGGTGGGTGGTGCCGGTTTCCGCGCTGTGGGGCCGCGCGGAACGAGAGCAGGCCACCAGCACCCTATCGAGTGCCGGTGGCCTGCTGCTCATCGGTGGACCGGTGTTCCGGGGGCGTTCACGGCGTCAGACCGTGAGCGCGCGGTCGGTGGCCTTGACGGGCGCCGGCAGGATCGTCGAGCCCTCGAGGTACTCGTCAACCTTGGACGCAGCCGCGCGTCCCTCGGCGATGGCCCAGACGATGAGCGACTGGCCACGGCCGGCGTCGCCCGCCACGAACACGCCCGGCTCGTTCGTCGAGTAGTCGGCCTGGCGCGCGACCGCGCCCGACACCGTGGCGGGGAGCCCGAGCTGCGGCTCGATCGTGTCGGTCTCCGGACCGGTGAAGCCCATCGCGATGAGCACCAGGTCGGCGGGGATCTCGCGCTCGGTGCCCGCCTTCGGCACGCGCCGGCCGTCGAGGTACTCGGTCTCCGCCACCCGGAGCGCGCGGACCTCGCCGGCGGCGTTGCCGAGGAACTCGACGGTCGACGCCAGGAAGTGCCGCTCGCCGCCCTCCTCGTGGGCGCTCGTGACCTCGAACACCGTCGGGAACATCGGCCACGGCTGCTCGGACGGACGTTCGAGCGGCGGCTGTTTGCCGATCGCCAGGTTCGTCACGCTCAGGGCGCCCTGACGGTGGGCCGTACCGATGCAGTCGGCGCCGGTGTCGCCACCGCCGATGACGACGACGTGCTTGCCCTCGGCGGTGAGCTGGTTGTCGACGGTGGTTCCCGCGTTCGCCTTGTTCTGCTGGACGAGGTAGTCCATCGCGTAGTGGACGCCCTCGAGGTCACGCCCCGGGATCGGCAGGTCGCGCGGCACCGTGGCGCCCGTCGCGACGACGACCGCGTCGTAGCGGGACTTCAGGTCGTCCCAGGTGATGTCGACGCCGATCTCCACACCGGCGCGGAAGCGGGTGCCCTCGGCCTGCATCTGGGCGAGGCGCGCGTCGATCTGGCGCTTCTCCATCTTGAAGTCCGGGATGCCGTAGCGCAGCAGGCCGCCGATGCGGTCGTCGCGCTCGTACACGGCGACCGTGTGCCCGGCGCGCGTGAGCTGCTGGGCGGCCGCGAGACCGGCGGGGCCGGACCCGACCACCGCGACGGTCTTGCCGGTCAGGCGCTCCGGCGGGTGCGGGGTGACCCAGCCGTTCTTGTACGCCTCGTCGATGATCGAGACCTCGACCTGCTTGATCGTGACCGGCGGCTGGTTGATGCCGAGCACGCAGGACGCCTCGCACGGGGCCGGGCAGAGCTTCCCGGTGAACTCCGGGAAGTTGTTGGTCGCGTGCAGACGCTCGATCGCCTGTCGACCCTCACCGCGCCAGGTCAGGTCGTTCCACTCCGGGATGAGGTTCCCGAGCGGGCAGCCCTGGTGGCAGAAGGGGACGCCGCAGTCCATGCAGCGACCGGCCTGTCGCTTCAGGGCACCGGACTCCTGCTGCTCGTAGACCTCCTTCCAGTCCATGAGGCGCACGGGCACGGGACGGCGGGGCGGGAGCTCGCGCTCCTGCACCTTGAGGAAGCCCTTCGGGTCAGCCATGGTTCGCCTCCTGCTCGGTCTGGGTCTGGACGGGGGTGTGGGTGTGGATGTCCGCGTCGGTCGGGATCGGGGTCCGCACGGCGGCCCGGGTCGTGTCAGCCACCGGTGACCTCCAGGATGCGGTTCCAGACGACGGTGCCGTCGGGGTCGAGGCCCTCGTCGACCGCCTGCTGGCGGGTTGCGAGCACGGCGGCGTAGTCCCGCGGGAGCACCTTGACGAAGTCGCCGAGGTCGCCGGAGTCGAGCAGGTCGCCGGCCACGGTCGACCCGGTCTCGGCGAGGTGCTGCCGGAGCAGGTCGGTGACGATCTCGACGTCGGCGCTGTCCAGTTCCTCGAGCCGCAGCTCACCGGTCGCCAGCGCGTCGGCGTTCACGTGTTCCCGACGGAGGCCGCGCACGTACGCGGTGCCGCCGGACATACCGGCGCCGAGGTTGCGTCCGGTCTCGCCCAGGATCAGTGCGAGCCCGCCGGTCATGTACTCGAGTGCGTGGTCGCCGACGCCCTCGACGACCGCGGTCGCGCCGGAGTTGCGGACGAGGAAGCGCTCGCCCACGATGCCGCGGATGAACATGCTGCCCTGGGTCGCGCCGTAGCCGATGACGTTGCCGGCGATGACGTTCTCCGACGGTTCGAACGCCGACTCGGTGTCCGGACGGACGACGATGGCGCCGCCGGACAGGCCCTTGCCGACGTAGTCGTTGCTGTCCCCGACCAGGCGGAGCGTGATGCCGGCGGGCAGGAACGCACCGAGGGACTGCCCGGCCGAGCCGCGCAGCGTGATGTCGATCGACCCGGCGGGCAGGCCGTGCTCGCCGTGCCGCAGCGTGACCTCGTGGCCGAGCATGGTGCCGACCGCGCGCTCCGTGTTGCGGATCGGCAGGTCGAGCGCAACGGAACCACCGTGCTCCAGCACGTCCGCCGTCTGCTGGACGAGCTGCACGTCGAAGTGCTCGTCGAGCTCGTGGTCCTGCTCACGCAGGTGGCGTCGGGGCTCGTCGCGGCCGAACTCCGGTCCGTGCAGCACCGGCGCGAGGTTGAGACCGGAGGCCTTCCAGTGCTCGACGGCACGGTCGGTGTCGAGCGCGTCGACCTGCCCGATCGCCTCGTCCAGCGTGCGGAAGCCGAGCTCGGCGAGGAGCTCCCGGACCTCCTGCGCGATGAACTCGAAGAAGTTGACGACGAACTCCGGCTTGCCCGTGAAGCGCTTCCGGAGCTCCGGGTTCTGCGTCGCGACGCCGACCGGGCACGTGTCCAGGTGGCAGACGCGCATGAGGATGCAGCCCTCGACGACGAGCGGAGCCGTCGCGAAGCCGTACTCCTCGGCGCCGAGCAGCGCCGCCACGACGACGTCACGGCCGGTCTTCATCTGCCCGTCCACCTGCACGACCACCCGGTCGCGCATGCCGTTCAGCATCAGGGTCTGCTGGGTCTCGGCGAGACCGATCTCCCACGGGGTGCCCGCGTGCTTCAGCGAGTTGAGCGGGGACGCGCCGGTGCCACCGTCGTGGCCCGACACGAGCACGACGTCGGCCAGCGCCTTCGTCACGCCCGCTGCGACCGCGCCGATGCCGGACTGGCTCACGAGCTTCACGTGGACGCGCGCGGCCGGGTTCGCCCGCTTGACGTCGAAGATCAGCTGCTTGAGGTCCTCGATCGAGTAGATGTCGTGGTGCGGCGGCGGCGAGATGAGTCCGACGCCGGCGGTGGCGTGCCGCGTGCGGGCGACCCACGGGTACACCTTCGTCGGCGGCAGCTGCCCGCCCTCGCCCGGCTTCGCGCCCTGCGCCATCTTCAGCTGGATGTCGGTCGCGTGCGTCAGGTACATGCTCGTGACGCCGAACCGACCGGAGGCGACCTGCTTGATCGCACTGCGACGCTCGGGGTCGAGCAGACGCTCGACGTCCTCGCCGCCCTCGCCCGTGTTCGAGCGCGCACCGAGGCGGTTCATCGCGATCGCGAGGGTCTCGTGGGCCTCTTGTGAGATCGACCCGTAGGACATCGCGCCGGTGTTGAACCGCTGCACGATCGACTCGATCGGCTCGACCTCGTCCAACGCGATCGGCTTCCGGACGCCGTGACGGAACCGGAACAGACCGCGGAGCGTCATGAGCTCCTCGGACTGGTCGTCGACCGCCTGCGAGTACTCGCGGAAGATGTCGTACCGACGGGCACGGGTGGCGTGCTGGAGCCGGAACACCGTGTCCGGGTTGAACAGGTGCGGCGGACCCTCACGGCGCCACTGGTACTCGCCGCCGGTCTGCAGCCGCTCGTGCGACAGCACGGCGCCGTCCTGCGGGTACGCCTGGGCGTGCCGCTCGGCGTTCTCCTTGGCGATGACCTCGATCCCGACGCCACCGAGGATGGACGACGTCCCGGTGAAGTACCGGTCGACGAACTCCTGGCTGAGCCCGACCGCCTCGAACGCCTGGGCGCCGGCGTAGCTGGACACCGTCGAGATGCCCATCTTCGACATGATCTTGAGCACGCCCTTGCCGAGCGCCTTGATGACGTTCCGGACGGCCTGCTCCGGGGTGATCCCGGTGATCATCCCCGAGCGCACGAGGTTCTCGCAGGTCTCCATGGCCAGGTACGGGTTGATCGCCGAGGCGCCGTAGCCGATCAGGGTCGCGACGTGGTGGACCTCGCGCACGTCGCCGGCCTCGACGATGAGTCCGACCTTCATGCGCTGCTCGGTGCGGATGAGGTGGTGGTGCACCGCAGCGAGCAGCAGCAGGCTCGGCACGGGTGCCTGCTCGGCGTTGCCGTCACGGTCGGACAGCACGATGAACTGCTTGCCCGACTCGATCGCCTGGTCGACCTCGTCGCAGACCGCGGCGATGCGCTTCTGCATCGCCTTCTTGCCCGCGTCGACGCGGTACAGGCCCTTGATCGTCACCGTCAGGTGCCGACCGGACTCCGTCTCGAAGTGCTGGATCTTCGCGAGCTCGTCGTTGTCGATCACCGGGAAGTCGAGCACGATCTGCTTCGCGTGCTCGGGGCCGGCGCTCAGCAGGTTGCGCTCCGGCCCGAGGCCCATGCCCATCGAGGTGATGACCTGCTCGCGGATCGAGTCCAGCGGCGGGTTCGTCACCTGCGCGAACTGCTGCGTGAAGTAGTCGAACAGCAGGCGCGGGCGCTCGGAGAGCACGGCGATCGGCGTGTCCGAGCCCATCGCGCCGAGGGGCTCCGCACCCGTCTGCGCCATCGGGCGGAGGAGGATGCGGACCTCTTCCTCCGTGTAGCCGAACGCGCGCTGTCGCCGGGTGACCGACGCCGGGGTGTGCACGATGTGCTCGCGCTCCGGCAGGTCGCTCAGGTTGATGCGCCCCTCGTCGAGCCACTGCGCCCACGGCCCCGCGGTCGCCAGCTCGCGCTTGACCTCGTCGTCCTCGATGATCCGCCCGGCCTCGGTGTCCACGACGAACATCCGACCCGGACGCAGGCGGCCCTTGCGGACGACCTTGCCCGGCGGCACGTCGATGACGCCCGTCTCCGAGCCCATCACGATGAGGCCGTCGTCGGTCACCAGGAATCGCCCGGGACGCAGGCCGTTGCGGTCGAGCGTCGCGCCGACGACCGCGCCGTCGGTGAACGTGATGGCCGCCGGGCCGTCCCACGGCTCCATGAGCATCGAGTGGTACTCGTAGAACGCCCGCAGGTCGGGGTCCATCCCGACCTGGTTCTCCCAGGCCTCCGGCACCATCATCGACACCGCGTGCGGCAGGCTGCGGCCGGTCAGCGTGAGCAGCTCGAGGGTCTCGTCGAACGACGCCGAGTCGCTCGCGCCCGGGCTGACGATCGGCAGCAGCGGTGCGAGGTCGCCGAGCAGCTCGCTCTCGAGCTGCGACTGGCGCGCCCGCATCCAGTTCCGGTTGCCGCGGACGGTGTTGATCTCGCCGTTGTGGGCGAGCGTCCGGAACGGTTGCGCCAGCGGCCACGACGGGAAGGTGTTCGTCGAGTAGCGCGAGTGCACGATCGCGAGCTTCGAGGCGAAGCGCTCGTCGCTGAGGTCCGGGTAGAACGGCTCGAGCTGGAGCGTCGTGACCATGCCCTTGTAGACCATGGTGCGGCTCGACAGCGACATGAAGTAGACCTCGACGCCGTGCTCCGCGCGCTTGCGCAGCCGGAAGGCCTGCCGGTCGAGGGCGATGCCGCTCCAGGCGGCGCCGTGCACGTCGTGACGGGTGGAGGCGACGAACAGCTGCTCGAACGCCGGCATCGCGGCGCGCGCGAGCGTCCCGAGGACCTCCGGCCGCACCGGGACCGCACGCCACCCGAGGACCTTCAGGCCCTCCTCGCGGGCCAGGCGCTCGACCGCACCCTTCACCGCGTGGCGCTCGTCCTCGTCGACGGGCAGGTAGGCCGTCCCGACGGCGTACTCCCCCGCGGCGGGCAGGTCGAACGACACCTCGTCGCGCAGGAACGCGTCCGGCACCTGGCACAGGATGCCCGCGCCGTCACCGGTGCCCGCGTCGGAACCGACGGCACCGCGGTGCTCGAGGTTCCGGAGTGCACCCAGCGCGGCGTCGACGATGTCGTGCCCCGCGGTACCGCGGAGCGTCGCGACCATCGCGAGGCCGCAGGCGTCCTTCTCGTTCGCCGGGTCGTACGCACCGGTCGCCTCGGGCACGGCCGAGAATCGTCGGTGCGCCGGCTGCAGGGAGCGCGTCGAACGGGGGGCAGGGTCTGGCTGGAGCGCCATGGGGAACCGTCCTCACGAGGGAGTGGAACAGGGACGTCGGTGGCCCGGTGGTGCGTTCCGCCCGAGCGGGCGGACCTGGTGCCCGTGCGCGTCGCCGTGGAGGGTGCGCAGACGACGCGCGAGGTGGCGGGGCCGCTCGTGGCGACCCGACCGTTCGGATGGTGCCCCGCGGCCGGCGGGTGCCGTCCGAGGAGCCGGTGCTGCCGGTCGCGGAGTTACCGCGCGCGGCCTGCTGCTGGGACCGGATCGGCGTCGTCGGCGACCGCCGGAGCGTCGTCGTCGTGTTCCGACCAGGTGTCGTCCGAGTCTACATCGGAGGACCGACGCGGCTCGCGACCCGGCAGGTACGGGCTGGGCTCGTTGCCGGTGTGCCGACGGGTCTGCACGAGGAAGATCACGATGCCGAGCAGGATCGCGGCGAAGGACATCCAGACGTTCGTGCGGATCCCGGCGAAGGTCTCGCTCGTGTCGACGCGGATGGACTCGAGGACCGAGCGACCGGTGCCGTACCAGATCAGGTAGAGCGCCATGACCTTGCCCCACTGCAGCCGGAACCGCTTGTCGAGCAGCAGGATCACGACGACGCCCACGACGTTCCAGATGATCTCGTAGAGGAAGGTCGGGTGGAACAGGGTGCCCTCGGGCAGCCCCTTCGGGAACGCCGCGTTCGACGACTCGATCTCGAGCCCCCACGGCAGGCTCGTCGGCATGCCGAAGAGCTCGTGGTTGAAGTAGTTGCCGAGGCGACCGAACGCCTGGGCGAGCAGGACGCCGGGAGCGATCGCGTCGATCAGGGTCGAGAAGCGCAGGCCCACCTGACGGCACCCGATGTACGCACCGACCGACCCGAGGATGAGCGCGCCGAAGATGGCCAGCCCGCCCTCCCAGATGTAGAGGAACGAGAGCGGGTCACGCCCCGGCCCGAAGTAGTCGCTGACGTGGCTGAACACGTGGAACAACCGACCGCCGATGATGCCGGCGGGCACCGCCCAGATCGCGATGTCGATGATGATCCAGCGCTCGACCCCGCGGGCGTTGAGCCGCCGGTTCGCGAGCACGACGGCCGCGACGATGCCCAGCAGGATGCAGATCGCGTACGCGTGGATGCGGAAGTCGAGCGGGAGCGACCACCCGAAGACGTCGCGCAGCCAGGCGGTCAGGTCGAAGTACTGCCACGCGGTGCTCGGGCTCGGGATGCTCAGGAGGGGCATGGAGGTGCTGTCGCCTTTCGGTGCTGGACGGCCGCGGTGCCGCTGGAGGGTCGGCCCCGCTCACTGTAGCGCGGGAACCGCGCCGACCAGGAACGGGGTGGGTCGACCTGTGGGAACTGGGAGCACGGCGCACGGGAGGCGCGGGGCCGGTGCGCCGGTCGACCCACCGACACCGCGCCTCCCGTCCGGACCGGTGCTCGCCTCAGCTGCGCGCGGCGCCGCTGGTCAGGTCGGCCGCGCGGTCCGCGACCCCCTGCACGCCGAGGTCGGCGAGGGCGCGCACGAAGGCGGACCCGACGATCGCCCCGTCGGCGTACTCGAGGACCTCGCGCACCTGGTCTGCCGTCGAGATGCCGAGGCCGACGCACGTGCGCTCCACACCGGCGTCGCGCAGTCGCGACACGACGGTGCGGGCGGCGGTGTCGACGCCGACGCGGGCGCCGGTGACGCCCATCGTCGACACGGCGTAGACGAAGCCGCGGCTGGAGCGGACCGCCTGCTCCATGCGGGTGTCCGTCGAGGACGGCGCCGCGAGGAAGACCCGGTCGAGCCCGGTGCGCTCGGAGGCGTCGATCCAGGCGCGACCCTCGTCCGGGATGAGGTCCGGGGTGATGAGCCCGGACGCCCCGGCCGCGACGAGGTCGTCGGCGAACCGGTCGACCCCGTACCGGAGCACCGGGTTCCAGTAGGTCATGACGAGCACGGGCACGTCGACACGGCTCGTGATCTGGTCGACGGCGTCGAAGACCTGCGCGACACGGAAGCCGTTCGCCAGGCTCTCCTCCGCGGCGCGCTGGATCACCGGACCGTCCATCACCGGGTCGGAGTACGGCAGGCCGAGCTCGATGACGTCGACGCCGTTCTCGGCGAGGGCGACCGCCGCGTCCACGCTCGTCTGCAGGTCGGGGAAGCCGGCGGGCAGGTACCCGACGACGGCTCCGGCGCGCTCGGCGTTGGCGGTGTCGATCGTCGTCGCGACCGAGGTGGAGGGACCGGGGTTCGTCACAGCTGCACCGCGTTCTCGTCGAGGATGCCGAAGTAGCGACTGGCGGACGCGACGTCCTTGTCACCACGTCCGGACAGGGACACCAGCACGACGCCGTCGGGGCCGAGTTCCTTGCCCAGCTTGATCGCCCCTGCGAGCGCGTGCGCCGACTCGATGGCCGGCAGGATGCCCTCGGTCCGGCCGAGCAGGCGGAAGGCCTCCATCGCCTCGGCGTCGGTGATCGGCGAGTACTGCGCGCGGCCGATCGAGGCCAGGTAGGCGTGCTCGGGACCGACGCTCGGGTAGTCGAGGCCCGCCGAGATGCTGTGGCTCTCGATGGTCTGGCCGTCCTCGTCCTGCATGAGGTACGACATCGTGCCCTGGAGGACACCGGTGCGCCCGAGCGAGATGCTCGCGGCGTGCCGCCCCGTCTCGATGCCGTCGCCGCCGGCCTCGAAGCCGTGCAACCGGACCGACTCGTCGTCGAGGAAGGCCTCGAAGATGCCCATCGCGTTCGAGCCGCCGCCGACGCACGCGGCGACGGCGTCCGGCAGGCGACCGATGCGGTCGAGGACCTGCTGTCGGGCCTCTTCGCCGATCACCTTGTGGAACTCGCGGACCATCTCCGGGAACGGGTGCGGCCCCGCGACGGTGCCGAGCAGGTAGTGCGTCGAGTCGACGTTCGCCACCCAGTCGCGCAGCGCGTCGTTGATGGCGTCCTTCAGCGTGCGCGAACCCGTCTCGACCGGGATCACCTCGGCACCGAGCAGCCGCATCCGCGCCACGTTCAGTGCCTGGCGCTCGGTGTCGACGGCGCCCATGTACACGACGCAGTCCATCCCGAAGAGCGCAGCGGCGGTGGCCGTCGCGACGCCGTGCTGCCCGGCTCCCGTCTCGGCGATGAGCCGGGTCTTGCCGAGCCGCTTCGCGACGAGGGCCTGACCGAGCACGTTGTTGATCTTGTGCGAACCGGTGTGGTTGAGGTCCTCGCGCTTGAGGATGATCCGGGCACCACCGGCGTGCTTCGCGAACCGCGGCGCCTCGGTGATGATCGACGGGCGGCCGGTGTACTCGCGCTGGAGCGTGTCGAGCTCCTCGCGGAACGCCGGGTCCGCCCAGGCCGCGCGGAAGGCGGTCTCGAGCTCGTCGAGCGCGAGCACGAGCGACTCGGGGACGAAGCGTCCGCCGAAGTCGCCGAAGTACGGGCCCTGCAGGTCACGGAGTGAGGTCACGGTGGGTCTCCCGGGGTGTTCGGACGCCCCGGTGTGCGGGGCGACCGGTGGGACGGTGTCGGTCAGGCGCGCGGGCGGCCGGAGCCGTCCGCG